>DASPTE010000148.1:0-18548 GCA_035623585.1 Steroidobacteraceae bacterium
CGGGGGCGCCGCACCCTCAGCGCGGCAGCGGCGTTTCATCACCGATCCGGAAGGCTACGCGCGCATCGTCGATGCGTGCCGCGGCGCCGTGCGCCCGCTCGCTGGCGCAAGCGTCGGTGTCGCGCCGCATAGCCTGCGCGCTGTGACGCCCGCGGAACTCGCCGCCGTGGTGCAGCTCGCCTCAGGCGGGCCGATTCACATTCACATCGCCGAGCAGACGCGCGAGGTCGAGGAGTGCGTGGCCTGGTGCGGACGTCGTCCCATAGACTGGCTGCTAGCCGCGCAGCAAGTCGATGAGCGCTGGTGTCTCGTGCATGCGACGCACGCGACTGCGGCCGAGCTCGCCGCAATTGCCGCCCGGCGTTCGGTGGTGGGGCTCTGCCCGATCACGGAAGCGAGTCTCGGCGATGGCATCTTTCCGGCGGTGCGCTTCCTTGGCGATAGCGGCCGCTTCGGCATCGGCAGCGATTCCAACATCCTGATCGATGCGGCGGAGGAGCTGCGCACGCTCGAGTACTCGCAGCGTCTCGCGCGGCGCGCCCGCAATCTGCTTGCAAGCGGCGCCGATGCCTCCACCGGCCGCAGCCTCTTTGAGGCAGCGCTCGGGGGTGGGTGGCAGGTGCTCGAGGGGGTCGCTCCTGCTCCAGCTATGGGACTAGCCCCTGGCGCCCCGTTCGACATCGTGAGCCTCGAGGCGGAACACCCCTCACTCCTCGGACGGGGCGGGGATGAGATTCTCGACAGCTGGATCTTTGCCGGGGGCCGCGGCATGGTCGATTGCGTATGGCGCGCCGGGGTCCGGGTCGTGAGCGCTGGGCGGCACCGCAGCCGCGAAAAAATTCGCGCGCGTTACCTTAAGGCACTCGAGCACCTGCGTGCGGCGCCTGGCAAATAGGGGACACCGCGCATGATGCACAAGCTCTGGGGCGTGCTGCTCTCACTCGTCGCCAGCATTGCCGTAGGCGGCATCGCGCTCCATCAGCATGAGCCCATCAATGCGCTCTGGCTGGTCACGGCGGCGGTCTGCATCTACCTCCTCGGCTACCGTTTCTACTCGGCCTGGATTGCAGCGAAGGTGCTCGCGGTCGATCCCACCCGCGCGACACCCGCAGAACGGCTCAATAACGGCCGCGACTTCGTGCCGACGCATCGCGTGATCGTTTTCGGTCATCACTTCGCCGCCATTGCCGGTCCCGGACCGCTCGTCGGTCCCACACTCGCCGCGCAATTCGGTTACCTGCCGGGGACGCTCTGGATCCTCGTGGGCGCGGTCCTCGGCGGCTGCGTTCAGGATATGACGATCCTGCTGCTGTCGACCCGCCGCGACGGGCGGAGCCTCGGGCAGATGGCGCGCGATGAGTTGGGTCCGTTCGGCGGCTTCGCGGCGACGATCGGCACGCTGCTCATCATGATCATCCTGAGCGCAGTCCTCGGACTCGTCGTAGTCAACGTGATGAAGAGGAGCCCCTGGGCCACCTCCACTGTGATGGCGACGATCCCGGCGGCCATCATCGTCGGGCTCTACCTGCGCGGCTGGCGGCCGGGCCGTGTGCTCGAAGCTTCGCTCATCGGTCTCGCGCTCGTACTGCTCGCACTCTTTGGCGGCAGCTGGCTCGATCAGCAGCCGACACTGCGCAGCTACTTCGACTACTCCGCGCTCACCCTCGCCGGGTTGATCATCGCCTACGGATTCGTGGCCGCGATACTCCCCGTCTGGCTCTTGCTCGCCCCGCGCGATTATCTTTCGACGTTTCTCAAGATCGGCACCGTGGCGCTGCTCGCGATCGCCATCATCTTCACGCATCCCGAAATCAAGATGCCGGCGTTGACCCGCTTCATCGACGGGACGGGTCCGATCTTCGGCGGCAAGGTGTTTCCCTTTGTGTTCATCACGATCGCTTGCGGGGCGATTTCCGGCTTCCATGCGCTGGTCTCGAGTGGCACGACCCCGAAGCTCATCACGAGCGAAGCGCACGTGCGGCTCGTCGGCTACGGCAGCATGGCGCTCGAGTCCTTCGTCGCGATTATGGCGATGATCGCTGCGACGCTCCTCGACCCCGGTGTGTACTTCGCGATCAATACCGGTGCCGGTGTGGTGGGGGCGGCCCCGGAAGCTGCGGTGCGCACGATCAGCGGCTGGGGATTTCCCGTGACGGCGGAGCAGATGCAATCCCTCGCCCGCTCGATGGGTGAGCACACGCTCTTTGCGCGCACCGGTGGAGCACCCTCGCTTGCGGTCGGTATGGCGAGCATCTTCGGCAGCACCTTCGGCCGCGGCTTCCTCGCTTTCTGGTACCACTTCGCCGTCATGTTTGAGGCGGTGTTCATTCTCGCCACCCTCGATGCCGGTACGCGGGTCGGCCGCTTCATGGTGCAAGATCTCTTCGGGCAGCTCTGGAAGCCGTTCGGCCGCACCTCGTGGTATCCGTCCGTGGTGCTCGCGAGCGCGCTCATCGTCGCCGCCTGGGGTTACTTTCTCTATATTGGCGTGATCGACCCGAACGGCGGCGTCAACATCCTCTGGCCACTCTTTGGCATCGCCAACCAGATGCTCGCGGCAATTGCACTCACGGTGGCGACCGGCATCATCATCAAAAGCGGCAAGCTCCGCTACGCGTGGGTCACAGCGACACCGCTCGCGTGGCTCGCCCTCATCACCACTACCGCTGCCTGGCAGAAGATATTCAGCGCCGACGCTCGCATCGGTTTCTTCGCCGCCGCCGCGGATCTCGCGCAAAAATACACCGCCGGCACGCTGCCGCCCGCGCGCGCGGCGGTCGCGCCGCAACTCATCTTCAACCAGCGCCTCGATGGCTGGCTCACCGTGCTCCTGACGCTCATTCTCTGGTTCGTGATCATCGACATGATGCGTGTGTGCGTCCGTCGCATGCGGGGCCGCCCGGTGCTCGCAAGTTCGGAAGCACCGTACCGGCTGAGTCGCCTCGCGGCTGGCGCGGTGTCGGGCGGCCGATGATTCGCGTGGCCGAAGTATTGCTGCTGGCGGCGCCACGCTTTGGCGCGGGGCTCTGGGGCTGGTTGCGCGCGCTCGCAGGCGATGACGCCTACGAGCGCTTCCTGGCTCACCACGCCCGATCTCATCCACAGGTGCCGCCACCCACGCGCGCGGCGTTCTACGAGGAGCGCGAGCGGCGCAAGTGGAGCGGTGTCACCCGCTGCTGTTGAGTGTGTGGCGGGGTTAAGTCACGCGCATGTTGCGGATCAGTCGCCGGTCGATATAGCGGCGGGCATCGAGAACAAGCCGGTCCTGCCCCTGTTGCAGCTGATAGAGGCAGAACATCACCACGATGCAGCAGACGAGCGCGGTGAGCGTCGCGTTGAAGGTGATGCCGAGGCCAAGCGTGACGCCTGAGATATCGCCACGCAGCGCGCCCTGAGCTTCCTGGAGCGCGCGCCCGATCCCGCGCACCGTTCCGACGAATCCGACGGCTGGGATTGCCCAGGCGGTGAAACGCACCATGGAGAGCTGCGCGTCGAGCCGCTCGAGCTCGTTCTCACATTCGGCGCGCACCGCCTCCGCTGAATCCTGAACGCTGCGCGTCGCACCGAAGCGATTGAGCGCCACCATGAGCGCCCGCGGCAGGAGCATGTCCTGTTCCTCGCGCGGCAAACTCTCGATCGGCCGTCCGTAAGCGCGGGCATCGTCGGGAAGCACGACGTGCCCCTCGGGGAGTTCGATGTAATCCTTGTCGAGCAGGTGGCGGTTGCGCGCAACCGCGAGGGCTTGGTAGGCGATGAGCGCGAGCGCCCAGGTCATGAGGATGACGGCGGTCTCCTGCTCGTAGTCCTTGAGGATCACGAACGGCGAGCGCAGGTTGTGCGTGATCACCTCGCCGGGCTTGAGCTGCCCCTGGGGAATCACGGGCTCGGCGAGTATCGCGTCCGCGCGCGGCCGAATAATCGTCGCGTAGATCGACTGTACGAGGATCGCGCTCACCAACAGTGCTGCCACACTGAAGAGTGCATCGCGGCCAACCGAGCGCATCAAACTCCCTCCTGCAAGCCTCGGCCACTTCCGCGGCCGGGGCCGAAAGTACCGGAAAATGCTAGCATTACTCGTTGCGAGCCGGGGGCAGTAGGGGACGATCTCACCGCGCTCGGGCCTTCGCGCAAAGGACGGTTATGGCACTCAAGATAATGATACTCGGGGCGAACGGCTTCATCGGCAGCGCACTCACCAATGCGATCCTGCGCTCGCGGGACTGGGAGGTCTACGGCATTGACCTCGGCGACAACAAGCTCGGCGACCTTCCGAAGAACGACCGCTTCCACTTCGTTGAGGGCGACATCACGATCAATAAGGAGTGGGTCGAATACCACGTCAAGAAGTGCGACGTGGTGGTGCCGCTCGTCGCCATCGCAAATCCCGCGCAGTACGTGACCCACCCATTGCGGGTGTTCGAGCTCGATTTCGAGGCGAATCTCCACGTGGTGCGCTACTGCGTCAAGTATCAAAAGCGCCTGATCTTCCCCTCGACAAGCGAGATCTACGGCATGTCGCCCGATGCCGTCCTCGATGAGGAGACGAGCCCGCTCGTCTACGGTCCCATCAACAAGCAGCGCTGGATCTATGCCGCCTCGAAGCAGCTCCTCGATCGGGTGATCTACGCGTACGGCGTGCGAGATGGCCTCGACTACACGCTCTTCCGGCCCTTCAACTTCATCGGCCCCAATCTCGACAACGTCGAGGAGCCGAAGGAGGGCAGTTCGCGGGTGTTCACGCAGTTTCTCTCCAACGTGCTCTACAAGCGCCCGATCAAACTGGTCGACGGTGGCGGCCAGAAGCGCTCCTTCACGTATATCGATGATGCCATCGAGTGTCTGCTGACGATACTCGAGAACCAGGACAACCGCGCGAGCCGCCGGATCTTCAACATCGGCAATCCCGGGAACTGCATCTCGATCCGTGATCTCGCCGAGCGCACCATTCGCATCGCACAGGAGTTTCCTGTGCTGCGCGAAAACGCCCGTGCTACCGAGATCGTCGATATTTCCGCGGGCGAGTACTACGGCAAGTACTACCAGGATATCCAGGTGCGCGTCCCGAACATCGAGGCCGCGCAGCGCGATCTCGACTGGCGGCCGACCACCGACATGGACACCGCGATCCGCCGCACCATCGCCTTCTACGTGAAGCAGGAAGGCTTCGGCACCCGCGCGGCGGCGGCGGCGGGCCTCTAGCGCGCGCGGGGCGCGCGCGTACCATCCAGAGCATGGGGATCGAGCGCGGGACGGGGCGGCGTGCGGGCGCGCTCGGGTGGCCGGTATGGCTCCTCCTGGCGCTCACCTGGTTCGCGACCATGCCTACGCGAGCGCTGCTTGATCCCGATGAGGGCCGCTACAGCGAGATTCCACGCGAGATGCTCGCGAGCGGTGACTGGATCACGCCGCGCTTTAATGGACTCAAGTACTTCGAGAAGCCACCGCTTCAGTACTGGGCGACGGCCGTGGCAATCGGCGTCTTTGGCCTACACGAGTGGAGCGCGCGGCTTTGGACCGTGGGGCTCGCCTTCGCGTGCCTGCCTCTTGTCTACGGGTGGGTCGGAAGACTCTATGGCGAGACGGCCGCGCTCGCCGCTCTCGCTGCACTCGCCAGCAGCCCCTTCTTTGGAGTCGTGGGACACCTGAACCTGCTCGATCCTGCCTTCACGTTCTTCCTCACCGCGGCGGTCCTCGCCTTCACTCTGGCGCAGAGCGCGCCGATGCACTCACGCGGCGAGCGGCGCTGGATGCTGATCGCCTGGGCGGCGGCGGCGCTCGCGATCCTCTCGAAAGGCATCGTGGTCGGGGTGCTCGCGGGCGCTTCACTCGTCCTCTACACGCTCATCGAGCGCGATGGGCTCACCTGGCGGCGGCTGCACGCGCTAGCGGGTCTCGCGCTCCTGCTTCTGATTGCTGCCCCCTGGTTCATCGTGGTCTCGTTACGAAACCCGAGCTTTGCGGGATTCTTTTTCGTGCATGAGCACTTCGCGCGCTTCCTGACCACCGTGCACCAGCGCGTCGAGCCCTGGTGGTACTTCCTGCCGCTCCTCCTCATCGGGGTGCTGCCATGGGTCGGGGCCTTCGTGCGGGCCGTCCCGCGCGCCTGGGGCGATTCGCCGGGCGGTGCGCGCCCGGCGAATGCGGAAGGCGCGGCCGCATTCAAGCCGCTTAAGTTTCTCCTGGTGTTTTCGGCCGTCACGCTCGTGTTTTTTTCAGCCTCGGGATCCAAGCTCGCACCCTACGTTCTGCCGCTCTTTCCGCTGCTCGCGGCGCTCACCGGCGCGAGCACCCTCGATGCAGGCCGCCTCGCGAAGTACGCCTCGCGCATCGCTGCCGGCCTCATCGTTTTCGTCGCTGGCGGTCTCCTTATTTATAGTGCCCGCCGCAACAGCTTCGTACCCCACGAGGCACTCGGTTGGGCGCTCGCCGCCGCCATCCTGGCCATTCTCGCGGTGCTCGTGACGCTCTCTCGCACGGGCAGGCTCGGTCCCGTCCCCAGCGTCGCGCTGAGCGCCATCGCCGCGATTCTCTGCTGGCAGTTCCTGCTCTACGAGTACTCGGTCATACCGCCCTCGCGCTCGGCTCGGGATCTCGTGCGCATCGTGCGCCCCTCGGTCGGAAGCGAGACCCCGCTCTATAGCGTCGGTCAGTACCGTGAGACCCTCTCGCCGTATCTCGCTCGCACGCTCACCCTCGCCGGATTTGAAGGCGAGCTCGCGTTTGGGCTCGCCGAGGAGCCTGAGAAGCGCATGACGACCGAGGAGTTCGCGCGCCGCTGGAGCGCCGCGGGGGATGGCGTAGCATTCATCGATCCCTCGGTCTGGGATTCGTGGCGGCGGCGCGGGCTGCCGGGGCGCGTGCTCGGTGCCGACAACTACACGGTCGCGGTGAGTCGCTTGTGAAACTCTCTGATTTCCTGATCCTCTTCTGCGGGGTGTTGCTGAATGCGCTCGCGCAGCTCGGGCTTAAGGCCGCAACGCGCGTGACAGGTCCCCTGGTCGTGACCGATGGGCGGCTCTGGCAGCGGGGACTCGACCTGCTGGTCGTGCCCTCGCTATGGTATGCGTTGGCAGCGTACGGCCTGAGTGTCATCGTATGGCTTGTCGGGCTGTCGCGCGTGCCGGTGAGCCAGGCGTATCCGCTCCTCTCACTCGGCTATGTCATTAACATCGGGCTTGCCTGGTGGCTGCTCGGTGAGGTTCCGAATATGCAGCGCGTCGCCGGCATTTTGGTGATCGTGCTCGGTGTCGTACTGGTGGCTCGCTCATGAATGATTCGCGCAAAGACTCCCGACCACTCCTGCCCTTCACCCGTCCCGACATCGACGAGGAGACGATCGCCTCCGTCGCCGAGGTGCTGCGCTCGGGCTGGCTCGCCACAGGCCCCAAGGTGGCGCAGTTCGAGGCGGAGCTGTCGGTGTATTTCGGCGGGCGGCCGGTGCGCACTCAGACCTCGGCCACCGCGGGACTCGAGATGGCACTGCTCGCCTGTGGCATCGGCGAGGGTGATGAGGTCATCACACCGGCGCTCAGTTTCGTCGCGACCGCCAACGTCATCGTGCGGGTCGGCGCGCACCCGGTGTTCGTCGATGTGGGACTTGATTCGCGCAACATCGATCTCGATGCGGTCGAGGCGGCGATCACACCGCGCACGCGCGCGATCATGCCGGTGCACTTCGCCGGCATGCCGCTCGATATGGACCGTCTTTATGCTATCGCCGACCGACACGGCCTGCGGGTGATCGAAGACGCGGCGCATGCGATCGGCTCCGCTCACAAAGGGCGGCGCATCGGCAGCTTCGGCGATCTGGTGTGTTTTAGTTTCCACCCCAATAAGAACATCACCACGATCGAGGGCGGAGCGATCTCCGGCGGCTCGCCCGAGGAACTGAAGACCATTGAACTGCATCGCTTCCACGGCCAGGTGAAAAGCGGCGTCGACGCTTTCGACACCCTGCTTGCAGGTGGCAAGTCCAATCTCTCGGACGTCGCCGCCGCCGTCGGTCTCGGGCAACTCAAGCGCCTCGAGCAATTCAACGCGCGCCGCCGTGCGCTCGCTGCACGCTACTTCGAGCTTTGGGGCCGCAATGCGCCGCTGCGACTGCCGGCGCGCGGAGATGCCGGTCACAGCTGGCACATCTTCACGCCGCTCCTGCCGCTCGAGAAACTCACAATTTCGCGCCGCGCGTTCATCGAAGCGATGAAGGGGCGCGGCATCAGTGTCGGTGTGCACTATCCTGCGATCCACCTCTTCAGTGCCTACCGGGCGCTCGGTTACCGCGCCGGCCAGTTCCCGAACGCCGAGCGCATTGGCCGAGAGACAGTGACCCTGCCGCTCTTCCCGGCCATGGACGATGCTGACGTCGAGCGCGTGGTCGAGACAGCGAACGCCATTCTGCGCGGAGCGCAGCGCGCATGAACCCGGATCTCTCGATCGTCATCCCGGTGTACAACGAGGAGGAGGGGCTGCCGCAGCTCTTCGCGCGCCTGTATCCGACGCTCGATGCGCTCGGGCGCACCTACGAGGTGGTGTTCGTCGATGATGGCAGCAGCGACCGCTCCGTCGCCGTGCTGCGCGAGCAGTTTCAGCGCCGTCCCGACGTCACCCGCGTCGTGATCCTCGCCCGCAATGCGGGTCAGCACCGGGCGATCCTCGCCGCCTTCGAGCAAGCGCACGGCACCTACGTGATCACACTCGATGCCGACCTGCAGAACCCGCCCGAGGAGATCGCGCGCCTCGTCGGCGCGCTCGATGCCGGTGCCGACTATGTCGGCACCATCCGCGTGAGTCGCCAGGATCGCATGTGGCGGCGCGCCGCCTCCCGCCTCATGAATCGGCTGCGCGAAGGCACGACCTCGATCCGCATCACCGATCAGGGCTGCATGCTGCGCGGCTACCATCGCAGTGTCATCGATGCCGTCAACCGCTGCAGCGAGGTGAGCACTTACGTGCCGGCGCTCGCTTACACCTTCGCGCGCCATCCGGTCGAGATCGAGGTCTCGCATGCCGAGCGAACCGTCGGCCAGTCGAAGTATTCGCTCTATCGGTTGATCCGTCTCAATTTCGACCTGATGACCGGATTCTCGACGGCGCCGCTACAGTTTTTCTCGCTCGCAGGCGGCCTGATCGCGCTCGCCTCACTCGTGCTCGTCGCCGTGCTGGCTTTCCGCCGCTTGTTCTTTGGGCCTGAAGCGGAAGGCGTGTTCACGCTCTTCGGTATCGCTTTCTTTCTCATCGGCGTCGCGCTCGTAGGACTTGGAGTGGTCGGCGAGTACGTGGGCCGCATCTACGAACAGGTGCGTCAACGCCCGCGCTACACCGTCGCCGCGGTGCTCGAGCAGCCCGATGCGGCTGCCGCGCCGCGTTTGCCTGCGGCGCAGGGCGCGTCGCTTGAATTGCCAGCCCCGCGCAAGGAAGCCGAGCGCGTAGGGGGAGCGCGCGAGTGAGCGCGGCCCGGCGCGGCGTGCGGGCCGTCGTCTTCGCTTATCACGATGTCGGAGTGCGGTGTCTGAAGACGCTCCTGTCGGCGGGCGTCGAGGTGCCGCTCGTCGTCACGGTGCGTGATGATCCGAAGGAGACGCAGTGGTTTGCGAGCGTCGCGGCCACGGCGATCGATTACGGCCTGCACGTGCTCACCCCCGCCGAGGCCAACACTCCCGCACTTGAGCGCGCGGTCGCCGATCTTGAGCCGGAGTTCATCTTCTCCTTCTACTATCGCTCGATGCTCGGCGCGCCGCTCCTGCGGGAGGCGCGCCGCGGTGCACTCAACATGCACGGGTCGCTCCTGCCCAAGTATCGCGGCCGCGCACCGGTGAACTGGGCCATCATCAACGGCGAGCGCGAAAGCGGGGCCACGCTTCACTACATGGTCGAGCGCGCCGACGCCGGCGATATCGTCGATCAGCAGGCTGTTCCGATCCTTGAGGACGACGATGCGCGCGAGGTGTTTGCCAAGGTCACCGTTGCCGCTGAAATGGTGCTGGCGCGCGCGCTGCCGCTTCTGATCGCGGGTACCGCCCCGCGCACCCCGCAGAGGGTCGAGGCCGGACAATACTTCGGGCGGCGGCGGCCTGAGGACGGACGGATCGACTGGAGGCAGTCGGCGCTCGCAATCCATAACCTGGTGCGCGCGGTTGCGCCGCCCTTTCCCGGCGCGTTCACCGATGTCGAGGGCGAGCGCTGGTACCTGCACCGCACTCGTCTCGCGAGCCAGCCCGCCCCGGGGAGTGCGGTCCAGCTCTTCGCGGCAAACGGGGACTGTTTCATCGCCTGTGCGGACGGGGGAGTGCTCGAGCTGCTTGAGGCTGCGAACGCTCGCGGACGTATCGATCTTGGGGCGCTCGCCGGTACGCTCGCCGGGCTGCCGCTGCGTTTGGTGTGAGCGTGGCTCTCGTTGCACTCAAGATCGACGTCGACACTTATCGAGGGACCCGCGAGGGCACAGTCAGGCTCGCCGCGCTCCTCGAGCGGCTCGGTGTGCGGGCAACCTTCCTCTTCAGTCTCGGTCCCGATCACACTGGCCGTGCGATCAAGCGCGCTTTGCGGCGCGGCTTTCTCGGCAAGGTGAAGCGCACCTCGGTCGTCGAACACTACGGCGTGCGGACTCTACTCTATGGAGTTCTGCTTCCCGGTCCGCGCATCGGTGAGCGCTGCGCCGAGGTGATGCGCGACATTGCGGGGCGCGGCTTTGAGGTCGGCGTACACACCTGGGATCACGTGCGTTGGCAGGACGGCGTCGCGCGCGCGAGCGAACCCTGGACGCGGCGCGAGTTGACACTCGCGCGCGATCAGTTCGCGGAAATTTTCGGCCGGGCACCGCTCGTGCATGGGGCCGCCGGCTGGCAGATGAACCGGCATGTTCCCGCGCTCGAGCAGGAACTCGGCTTTCGTTACGCCTCCGACACGCGCGGCACCGGACCCTTTCTGCCGGTGGTCGATCATGGCACGGGTGGCGTGCCGCAACTGCCGACGACACTGCCGACATTCGATGAACTCATCGGTCGTGCCGATCTGGGCGGGACGGATCCCGTAGAGCATCTGCTCGAGCTCACCAAAGAGGCCGAAGGGCGCGATCAGGTATTCACCTTGCACTCGGAACTCGAAGGAGGCGCGTATCTCGGTTCATTCGAGCGCCTGCTGCGCGCTTGGCGCGAGCGCGGGATCGAGCTCGCTGATCTTGCCGCTTACGCCGCGCGGCTTGACTTCGCAAGCCTGCCTCACTGCCGCATCGTTTCGGGAACGGTCGAAGGGCGCTCGGGTACGCTCGCGCTGCAGTCGCGCTGGACGAGTCCCTGACGCGCAAACACCGGGCCGGCGCCGCGCCGCTACGCTGTTAGACTGCCCCTCACAGCATGTCGCCCTCGAACCTCGTCATCTTTGCGCTCGTCTATGCGGTCGCGGTCGCAGCACCCGGCCCGGGTGTCGCTGCGGTGATCGCCCGGGGCCTCGGACGCGGGCTGCGGGGGGCACCGGCCTTCATCGCCGGTTTTCTGGTTGGCGATCTCGTTTGGTTCACGCTCGCGGTGCTCGGCCTCGCCATCCTCGCGCAGAAGGCGCACGTGGTGTTCGTCGCCGTCCGCTATGCCGGGGCGCTTTATCTTCTCTATCTCGCCTGGCGGCTTTGGATCGCACCGCCTCGGCCGTTAGCGGAGGGCGCGATGCTGCGCGCGCAGCAGCCGCTCGAGCCGTTCATCGGCTCGCTCGCACTCGCACTTGGGAACCCGAAGACCATGGTGTTCTTCCTCGCAGTGCTTCCAACCGTGGTCGACCTCAAGCGCTTGGGGATCGGGGGGTTCTGCGCGATCGCCGCGGTATTTTGCTGCGTGCTGCCAGCGGTGCTTGGAGCCTATACCGTGCTCGCGGCGCGTGCCCGCGCACGCTTCGCCGATCCCGAGGCTCTGCGCTGGCTACAGCGGGGCACGGGCGCCGTCATGGCGGGCGCCGCGCTCGCTGTCGCCACGCGCTGAGTCGTCGGTCAGGCTCCATCTCCTACAATATTTTCCCCCGCCGTGCGTCTTGATCGGTAGATGGATGCGGTGCTCAGCGACCCCTTGAGCGGCGGCCCCGAGGCGCGGCTTGCGGCCACGGTCGAGCGCGAGCGCGGCGCTCTCCTGCGTTTTATTCGCAGGCGGATTGCCGATGCAGCGGAAGCCGAGGACATCCTCCAGGACACGCTTTACGAATTTGTCCTCGCCTCGCGCACGCTGCCGCTCGAAAAAGTGGGAGCCTGGCTCAGGCGCGTCGCGCGCAATCGCATCATCGACCGCTTTCGACGCGCGCGGCCGCGCCGGCTTGCCGAAGCGCAGCCTCGCGCCGAGGAGGAAGGGGAGGGTGCCGCGCTCGAGGATCTCCTGCCCTCCGACGATGAGGGACCCGAGGCACAGCTCATGCGCGAGATGATGCTCGGGGCGATCGCGGCGGCGCTTGAGGAGCTGCCCCCCGAGCAGCGCGAGGTGTTTATCGCGCACGAGCTTGAGGGCGCGAGTTTCAAGGAGCTCGCGCAACGCACAGGCGTCAGCGTCAACACGCTGCTCTCGCGCAAGCACTATGCGGTGCGCTTCCTGCGGGAGCGGTTGCAGGCGCTCTGGGACGAACTACTGACGACATGAGGAGACGGATGTGAGACGTGGAGTAGGACATTGGGTGATGAAAGGCGCCGCAGTGCTCGGCGTGGCGGTCGTCTTCATCGCGGTGGTGGGATGGATCGTGATGGCGCTCTGGAACGTGCTCGTGCCGGCGCTCTTCCACGGACCACTCATCGAGTACTGGCAGGCGGTGGGGCTCTTGCTCCTGACCCGGATTCTCTTCGGCGGCATGCGCGGGAGAGGCGGCTGGGGGGGACACTGGCGAGGGCGCATGTGGCGCGAACGCTGGGAGCAGATGACACCTGAGGAACGCGAGCGCCTGCGGGAGAGGTACTTTGCGGGCCGCTGCGGTCAGCGTGGGGCGAGCACAGAAGGGACGAACTCCCCGCCGAGCGCATAAGAACGCTCGCGCCCTCGAATTTGACGCAAGAGCGCGTTGGACCTCAACATCCCACGCCGCATGCCTTCAACGATGACTGCGGTCGAGATCCGCGAGCCCGGGCCGCCCGAAGTGCTGCGCGCAGTCGAGCGCCCGGTGCACGAGCCCCGCTCTGGGGAAGTACTGATCCGCGTCGCCGCGGCCGGCGTCAACCGGCCGGATGTCATGCAGAGGAAGGGCGTATACCCGCCGCCACCTGGCGTCACCGACATCCCGGGACTTGAGGTGGCCGGCGAGGTCACACGCGTCGGACCTGGGGTCCAGGAGCCCAAGGTCGGCGATAAGGTGTGCGCGCTCGTCGCGGGGGGTGGTTACGCCCAGTACGTCGCTGCCCCGACCGTGCAATGTCTCCCGATGCCGTCGACGCTGACCTTCGAGGAGGCGGCGGCGCTCCCTGAAACCTTCTTTACCGTGTGGCTCAACGTCTTCGAACGTGCCCGTTTGCGTGAGGGCGAGACACTGCTCGTCCACGGGGGTGCGAGCGGCATCGGTACGACCGCGATCCTGCTTGGCAAGGCCTTTGCGGCGCGCGTGATCGTCACAGCGGGCACGGCCGCGAAGTGCGCGGCCTGTCGGGAGCTCGGCGCGGATTACGCCATCAACTATCGCGAGGAGGATTTCGTCGCCGAGGTACTCAAGGTGACGAACGGGCAAGGCGCGGATGTGATTCTCGACATCGTCGGCGGCGATTACGTGCCGCGCAATGTAGCCGCCGCGGCGACGGAGGGCAGGATCGCGCTCGTCGCGACGCAGGGTGGCGTCAAGGCGCAACTCGACCTGCGGCCGGTGATGCTGAAGCGCCTCACGTTGAGCGGTTCGACACTGCGGGCGCAACCGATCGCCAACAAAGGTCGCTTGGCCGCGGCGCTGCGCGCAAACGTGTGGCCGCTTTTCAGCTCGCGCGGGCTCAAGCCCGTGATCTATGCGCGCTTCCCGCTCGCCGAGGCCGCCCGGGCGCACGAGCTGATGGAAGCCGATACGCATATCGGTAAGATTGTGCTCGTGATGTGACAGTTGCGATCGGGGCGGATCGAGAACGCTTCTAAGGTGCCTCGAAACTGTGAAATCGACCGCCCCCCAAGGCGAAAAGTCCCCCTGACGTCACGGATTTACCGTACCCTTCCGCGCCAGACTCTTAAATAACAATCGACGGAGCACGTCTCCCATGAGTCTCTCCCCCTATGGTCTGGTCGAATTGCCGATCTGGGGTTATGTCCTCGTTACCTTCCTCACCATCGAGACGATGTTCCTCGGGGTGACGCTTTACCTGCACCGCGATCAATCGCATGGCGGACTGATCCTGCATCCGGCGCTGCGCCACCTGTTCCGCTTCTGGCTCTGGTTCAGCTCAGCCGCCATCACCAAGCAGTGGGTCGCTGTACACCGCTGTCATCATGCCCACGCTGATCAGCCTGGCGATCCGCACAGCCCGGTGATATTCGGACTGCGCCGCGTGCTGTTCGAGGGGTTCGAACTCTATGGCGCGGCGGCGAAGAACCCGGACATCATCCGCAACTACGGACGCGGAACGCCCGATGACTGGCTCGAGCGGCGCATCTATACCGCGCATCCCTACACCGGGATCGTGCTCTTTGTGCTCGCGCACCTCATTCTCTTCGGCGTGCCCGGCATCATCATGATCGCTGCGCACCTCACGGCGCAGCCCTTCTTCGCCGGCGGGGTGATCAACGGGCTTGGGCACGCGGTCGGCTACCGTAGTTTCGAGATGCCATCGACCGCGACCAACCTTCTGCCCTGGGGCTTGCTCCTTGGCGGGGAGGAGCTGCACAACAACCACCATGCTTTTCCGCGTTCGGCACGCTTCGCCGTGCAGCGCTGGGAGATCGACATCGGCTGGCTCTGGATACGTCTCTTTGAGGTTCTTGGACTTGCGCGTGTGCGCTGGGTGGCCCCACGCCCGCATCTCGAACGCCGCCGTCGCGAACTCGACGCCGAAACTGTGAGCGCGCTCTTCACGAACCGTATGCACGTGCTGCGCGCTTACGCCCGGGGAGTCGTGCTGCCGGTGTGCCGCGATCTCGCCCGGCGCGAGCCGCGTGAAGCGCTGCCGGCCATGGCGCCGAAGCTCTTGATTCGCCACCCCGCACTCCTCGCCGAGGAGGCGCGGCGCAAACTGCGCGAGCTTCTCGAGAGGTATGAGGTGCTGCGCCGCGTGGTCGAATATCAAGAGGGTTTGCAACAACTCTGGAACGAACGCAGCGCGAACCAGCCGCGTGCACTTGCGCACCTGCGCGACTGGTGCACCCGCGCCGAGGGCAGTGGCATCGGCGCGCTGCGGGAGTTCGCGCGCGCTCTGCCCGCATACGCCCGCGGTTAGCGGGGTTGCGGCAGTAAGCAACTCGTTACGACCCCGCACTCCACAAGCGGTTGATCGTTGCGCAGGCGTAGAATGGCGCCGACCGCAGCGGTCGAGTTCCATGCACGAAGAAACCGCAAACCCATTCGCTCACGCGCGGCAGTCCCCGCCACCACTGAGCGGGCTTGGCTCGCGATCGATCGAACGCGCCTCGCAGGTCACGGCATAAACCCTGCGGCAGCTGGAGGGCTCCTGGTATGCGAATCGGTGTTCCGCGCGAGATCAAGGTCCATGAGTACCGCGTTGGATTGGTTCCCGCGGGGGTGCGCGAACTGACGGGCGCAGGCCACGAGGTGGTGGTCGAGACGGGAGCCGGGAACGGCATCGGCGTCGACGATGCTCAATATCGCGCGGTCGGTGCGACCATCGCCATGCGCGCCGCGGAGGTCTTCGAGCGAGCCGAGCTCGTGGTGAAGGTGAAGGAGCCGCAGCTCGCCGAGTGCGAAATGCTGCGCCGCGGTCAGGTGCTCTTTACCTACCTGCACCTCGCCGCCGACCCCGAGCAGGCACGGGCGCTCATGAAATCCGGCGTGACGGCGATCGCCTACGAAACTGTGACGGCCCCGAACGGCTCGCTCCCCTTGCTGACCCCGATGAGCGAGGTGGCGGGACGCATGTCGATCCAGGTCGGGGCGGCGAGCCTGCAGAAAGCTCAGGGTGGTTTTGGAGTGTTGCTCGGGGGCGTGCCGGGAGTACCGCCGGCGAAGGTGGTGGTGCTCGGTGGGGGTGTGGCCGGCACCCACGCCGCGGAGATTGCCGTCGGTATGCGCGCGGATGTGACGGTCGTCGACCGCTCCGTGGATCGGCTGCGCGAGCTATCCTCGATCTTCGGCCCGGCGCTCGTCACCGCCTACTCGACCACCGAGACCATCGAACGGCTTGTACGCGATGCCGATCTCGTCATCGGCGCGGTGCTCATCGTTGGGGCTGCGGCTCCGAAGCTCGTGACGCGCCCCATGCTGAAGACCATGAAGCCAGGCACGGTGCTCGTCGATATATCAATCGACCAGGGAGGCTGCTTCGAGACGAGCCGCCCGACCACTCATGCGGAGCCGACGTTCGTGGTCGATGGTGTGATCCACTACTGCGTCGCCAATATGCCCGGCGCCGTCCCGAGAACCTCGACTCTGGCACTCACGAACGCAACGCTCCCCTATGTGCGTGCACTTGCCGATCTTGGGTGGCGTGCGGCGTTCAAGCGCGACCCTGGGCTCGCTGCGGGATTAAATGTGCACGAGGGGGAGATCACGCACGAGGCGGTCGCGAAGGCGCTTGGGCTCAAGGCCCGCAGCACCGCCATCTAGGCTTTTCAACCCCGAAGATCAGCCCGGATGGCCGGCTATTCCGGGACTGCGCTCTCTAAGAAGCTCGCACTCAAGCCCGGCAGCCGCCTCGCGCTGCTTGGGGCTCCCGCTCATTACCTGCAACTCCTCGCGCCAATGCCAGCGGACGTCACTCGCACCGGGCGCGTCTCGGTGCAGACCGACGTCATCCACCTCTTTGCGACCTCGCGCCGGGTTCTCGAGACTGGGCTGTCCCGCTGCCGCAAGCGGATGAGGGACGATGCCGCACTCTGGGTGTCGTGGCCGAAGAAGGCCTCGAAGGTGCCGACCGACCTCACCGAGGACGTTATTCGCGAAGTTGTGCTGCCCCTCGGACTTGTCGATGTCAAGGTCTGCGCGGTCGACGACATCTGGTCCGCTCTCAAGCTCGTGATCCGAAAATCGAATCGCTCCCAGTGACGCCCCGATCCGTGGGCTCGCGGAGTACCGTCGGCCGGGGCAGCGCGTCTCCACAAAGGGAGTGGTCCCACGCCGCGCGCGCCGGTAGGCTAGAGCGGTTTTCGAAAAATGCGAGTGGAGGTCTCCCGTGATGAAGATTGCGCTTCCGGCGGCAGTGTTCGCGCTCGTGGCCGGATCTGCCTTGGCTGATCCCGTGACTTATCAAATCGATCCGTCCCACACCTATCCAAGTTTCGAGGCGGATCATTTCGGTGGGTTGTCAACCTGGCGCGGCAAGTTCGACAAGACCTCCGGCACCATCGTGCTGGACAAGACAAAGAGCACTGGATCGGTTGAGGTCACCGTCGATGCGAGCTCGGTCGACTTTGGAAACCCCAAGCTCAATGAACACGTGAAGTCGCCGGAGATGCTCGACGTCGACAAATATCCGACCGCGACCTACAAGGGGACGCTCGCCAACTTCAAAGACGGCGCGCCCACCGCAGTGCAGGGTGAATTCACCCTTCACGGTGTCACGCACCCCTTGACGCTTACCGTCAAATCCTTCAAGTGCATGATCAATCCGATGTCGAAGAAGGAAGTCTGCGGCGCGGACGCCTCGGGAACTTTCAAGCGCAGCGATTACGGCGTCAGCTACGGCGAGAAGTACGGCTTTAATCAGGATGTGAAGCTGGCCATCCAGGTCGAAGCAAGCCCAGTCGCCCCGGCCGGCTAAGCCACCGGGCCCCGCCACACTGACACCGCGCCCCCGCCGGCGAAAGCCGGAGGGGGCGCATCCCCGTTGTTCGAGGATCCGGCGTTCCTTGGATGCGTGTCCGCTGGCAAAGCGAATTGTAAGCGTCGCGACTGCCGCGAAAAACGATCTGAGCGGCGCAAAATCGGCCGCTGGCCTTCGCAGACTCCCTGGAAGTCCTACAATGAAGTGCTGTCGGTGAGGGGTCGCAGGGGAGAAGTCCGTGGCTGCCGTGAATTATCGGCTCGAAGGCGATGTTGCCGTCCTGACGATCGCCAATCCGCCAGTGAACGCGCTCAGCCTCCCGGTACGCGAGGGTTTGCAGCAAGGGTTGCAAAAAGCGACGCAGGATGCCGCGGTCAAGGCGATCGTCCTCATGGGCGAGGGCAGTTTTGCAGCCGGCGCGGACATCAATGAGATCGCCTCGGGCGTCGCGCTCAAGCCGCCGACGGCGCGCGAGATCCAGACGCAGATGGAGACGAGCGCGAAGCCGATCGTGGCCGCCATCGACGGCGTCGCTCTCGGTGGCGGGCTCGAACTCGCGCTCGCCTGCCACTTTCGGGTCGCCACCCCGACCGCAAAGGTGGGACTGCCGGAGGTCAAGATCGGACTGATTCCGGGGGGCGGCGGCACGGTACGCTTCACGCGCCTGGCGGGGCCGCTCGCGGCGCTC
>DASPTE010000155.1:0-2312 GCA_035623585.1 Steroidobacteraceae bacterium
TGGCCGCGCAGCGGGCGGTTGAGCCAGCGACGCAGTTGCCGTGAGCCCATCGAGGTGACACAAGCGTCGATGACGGCGAGGAGCGTCGCATCCGCGTTGCCGGTGAGGCTCGCGTCGATCTCGAGATTGCGGCGGCTCGCGGCATCGAGCGCGAGTGCGTCGCCGCGCTCTTCCACGTGCAGCGCGCGGATGTGCGGCAGTGCCGATTTCTGCATGTCACGCACGTATTGGAGCAGCGCCCCAGCCGCCCCCTGGGCGAGCGGCAGCTCATCGGCGCCGAAGCCCTTGAGGTCGAGCGTCCCGAGCTGATCGGTGAGCAGGCGCGCGGCGCTCGCGAGCTCGAAGTGCCAGGGTGGCCGCTGGCGCAGCGCCGTGCCAGGGCGCACGAGCGCCTCTGCCGCGGATCCTTCGGCGATCATCAGCTCTGCCGGTTTGAGCCGCTCGAGCTCCGCGGCGAGGGCGCTCGTTCCCTCGCCCTGCAGCACCGTGAAGCGGCCGGCGGCAAGATCGAGCCACGCAAGGCCAAAGCGCGTCCCTTCCCGTACCAGCGCCGCCACCAGAGTATCGGTGCGCTCCTCGAGCAGCGCGGCGTCAGTGACCGTGCCCGGAGTGACGACCCGCACCACCTGCCGCTCGATGGGCCCGCGGGTGTTACCCGGGTCGCCGAGCTGCTCGCAGATGGCGACGCTCTCGCCCTTGCGGACGAGCCGTGCAAGGTAGCTGTCGAGAGCGTGGACCGGGACGCCCGCCATCGGGATGGGGGCTCCGGCGGATTGCCCGCGCGCGGTGAGGGTAATGTCGAGGAGCGCGGCGGCACGGCGGGCGTCCTCGTAGAAGAGCTCGTAGAAATCCCCCATCCGGTACAACAACAGGACGTCCGGGTATTGGCCCTTGATGCGCAGGTACTGCGCCATCATCGGCGTATGTTGCAGGTCGCTATCGTTCAAGGACTGTCCGCGTATTGGTGTCGATCTTCGCTGGACACGAAGGCTACCCCAAAGGGGCCCCTCCGGTGCGGCGCTACCCGGTTGCGCGGCTGGTGGGGTAGCCTCCTGCCCATGGTGAGCGATGCGGAGCTGTATGAGCTCGCGGTGCGCGTCGGCCAGAAGCTGCGCGCCGCCGCGCGGCACATCGTCACGGCCGAGTCGTGCACCGGGGGATGGGTGTCCAAGGCGCTGACCGATGTGCCGGGGAGCTCCCAGTGGTACGAGTGTGGCTTCGTCACGTACTCCAATGCCGCGAAGGTGCGCGACCTCGGGGTATCCTCGGGGACGCTCGCGAGCTTTGGCGCAGTGAGCGAGCAGACGGTGCGCGAGATGGCCGAGGGCGCACTGCGAGTTTCCCATGCCAACGTAGCGCTGGCGGTCACCGGGATTGCCGGACCCGACGGCGCCGTACCCGGGAAGCCCGTCGGCACGGTGTGGTTTTGCGCCGCGGCACGCGAGGATACGGCCATCGATATCATCGCCGAGGAGCAGTGCTTCGACGGAGATCGGGCCGAGGTACGCAGCCACTCGGTGGAGCACGCGCTGCGACTCATCCTGCGCCTGGATCTGCCGGTGCGCGCGGAGAACCCGCCACGCACCCAGCCTGCGTGAGCGGCGACACTGCCGTACCGGCACGACGGTTGTTCTTCGCGCTGTGGCCCGATGAGACGCAGCGTCACGCGCTCGAGCGCGCGTCCGCCAAGGCCGTGCGGCATTCGGGCGGTCGCCCGGTTCCCGTGCCGAATCTGCACGTGACGCTCGCATTCCTCGGCAGCGTCGCGACCGCGCGTATTCCTGACCTGCAACGCATGGCACGTGAGCAGGCAGGAAGGCTCGCGCACGGCGCTTCGGCGACGCTCACCTTCGGGCGACTCGTGCACTGGAAAGAGGCGCAGATCCTGTGCGCACTCGCCGCGGAGGAATCGCCCAGCGCGCGTGGACTTGCCCTTGCACTCCAGGAGGCTGCTGCCGGCTTGGGGCTCAACCCCGATCGCAAGCCCTTCCAGGCCCACGTCACTCTGGCGCGAAAGGTCGTGCGACCGGGAGCGCCACTGAAGCTCCGCCCGGTCGTGTGGCGCTTCGATGCGTTCGCACTCGTCGACAGCCGCACCGAGCCGAGCGGACCCGTATACAGTGTCATCGACTCGTATCCACTGGTCAGGACGGACAAAGCGCGCGATTAGGAGAGAAACACGCAGTGCGAGTGCGCCCCGCGCGCAATGCTTTGTGTGATAATCGCGGCCGCAATGTTCCCCCTCGCTTCGCCTACACCCCCGGGAAAACCGCAGATGGAAGAGAACCGCAAGAAGGCGCTCGCCGCCGCGC
>DASPTE010000014.1:0-4538 GCA_035623585.1 Steroidobacteraceae bacterium
CAGCGCACCGAGCGGCGCCGCGCCGGGTGTTGGATCGGCGCTCCCGCCTGCAAGTCTGCCGCAGACCGCCGTTGCCGCCCCAACCGCAGCTCCCGCCTCAGCGAAGCTCGCACCTGCCGCAGCGCCCGCGGGCGCGGCGGCGAACGCCGCCGATGCGAGCGCCGTCGATGAGGACAACGCACCCGCGAGCGAGCCCGCCGCCTCTGGACTGAGCACGAGTCACGTACGCCGCACCACCGCCGCCGGAGTTCCCCTGTACCAGGACGCAGCCGCCACCCCCGGCAGCGCGATCCCGCCCCTGCGGCTCGATCTGCACGCGTATGCGGACCGGCCGCAGGATCGCTGGGTGATGATCAACATGCATAAGCTTCGCGAGGGAGACTCGCTCCCGAACGGCGTGCACGTGGACAGCATCACGCGCGATGGCGCGGTGCTCTCCTACAACGGCTCGCGCTTTCTCCTCGCGCGCGAGTAGCGCGCGCGCTACTCCGCCACGTACCAGTGCTTGTCCACCTGCTCGAGCACGAAGTGATCGAACGGTAAGCCCTGGCCGCTGAGATCGTAGGTCGCACGCTGACCTTCGAAGTCGTAACGTGGCTCGAGTCCGCGCACGATGTGCAGCGTCGAGAGCAACATCTCGCGCGTGCCGAGACTGTGCTGACACTCCGCGACGAGCGCCGCGAGCGCCTTCTTGCCGGTGACCTGCCGGAAGTTGGGACTCATCTCCTTCGCGTAGTACTCATCGCACTTGCCATCGGTGAGGAGCTGCTCGGAGGTCGTGAGTAGTGTCACGATGCCGGGCTGCGCCGGCGCCGTGGCGCGTCCGCCGCGCAACACCGCGGGGGCGCGCTCCGCCGCCGAGGTACTCTGCCGTCCCGCGACGAGATCCTCGATCTGCGCTTCGATCTCGGAGGGCAGCGCCGCCTTCCAGTCTTTGCCGTAGGGCTTGAGCGTGACGAGGTTGAGCACTTGCACCTTGCCGCGATCCTTCGGCTGGCGGCCGCGGATCACGACGCCGACCCGGCCGTCCTTGTCCGGGATCGCCGCGATACCCTCGCCCCCTGCGTAGCCGCGGCCGGGCAGGTACAGCCGCTCGGCGAGCGCAGCATAGAAGCCGGTGTCGGTGAGGTGCTCGAGCTCATCGAGGGATTTGGCGGCGCCAAAGAGCCGCACGCGCACCGTGCTGTCGTGGCGGCTCGCTTCCTCCCGCAGGAGCGTGAGGATTCGGATGCGCAGCGCCTTGAGCTCATCGGGATGGATGGTGCTCGCGACCGCATCGGGATCGCCACTCGCCACGGCGTCGAGGAATTCGAGCGCCGCATCACGCTGTCCGAGGGTCACGTTCGAGGTCGGTCCCTCCGCCCAGGCGCTCCCCGAGGTGCCGGCCACACCTACGGCGCAGACCCAAAATGCGAGGACCAACGGCCGCATCAAACCCCCTCGGAGTGGCCGCCAAGATGACCGGTTTCACAGAATCCGGCCACCGTCAGCGACAGGCCCCGGATCTTACGTCATCTTAATTCCCACGGTCGGGCCTGCCGCCCGACGGGCGGGTTTGTTTCGTGACTGTCAACACTCCTGTGCCTGAACCTGAGCGAAGGACGCCTCCCGGCGCCGCGTCCGCACTGCGCGCGCGCACGATCGGCCGGTCCCCTGGCACACCTTCGCGACGCTTCGACACACGCCACTCGGTGCACCCGTGACCGCTCGCAAGCAACCTGCCGCGCGCGTGCTCGTGGTCGATGACGACGCCCGCTACGCCGAGTGGCTGCGTCATCATCTCGATGTGCTTTGCCCGCAGGGCAACATCAGCCTGCTCAACCTCGCCGAGTTCGAGCGCTGGTGCGCGAGTTTCTCTGGAAAGGATTGTGATCTGCTGATGCTGTCGGCGCGCTTCGGCGCGAGTCCCGAAGATCCCCAGTCCCAGGGTCTCACGCTCCTTCGGCGTCTGCGCGAGCAGCCGGTGACCCCCGCCGTGATTGCCGTTGCCGAGGCGGGCAACGAGCTCACCGCGGTGCGCGCCTTGCAGCTCGGCGCGGTCGATTATCTGCCGAAGCGGCTCCTCACCCCCGAGCGCCTGAGCACCGCGGTGCACGTCGCGCTGCGGCGGGTCGAGCGCCGCGTCGCACAGCGCCTGACGAGTCTTGCGAATCTCTCGCGCGAGCAGAAGCTGCAAGCGCGCGCCGCTGCGCTCGAAGCGGCAGCGGTCGACACGGCACTCGAGCCGAGCGGGGTCGCCGCGCTCCTCGAGGGAACGAGCGGCGAAGTCATTCCCGGCTACGCGCTGCGGCTCAAGATCGGCGAGTCGGAAAAGGCGGTCGTGTATCTCGCCAACAGCACCAAGCGCGGACACCACGTGGCGCTCAAGGTGAGCAAGACGCTGCGCGATGAGGCTGCGGGCCGTCAGTTTCTCGAGCGCGAGTACCGGGCAATCATGGCGGTCAAGAGCCCGATGGTCGTGGAAATCTACGACTACGGGGTGCACGGCAATTTCGAATACCTGGCGATGGAATACCTGCCGCACGGCGATCTCAAGGCCCGCATCCTCCGCGGCGTGAGCGAACCGGAGGCGCTCGACTACCTCATACAGATCGCCCTCGCGCTGAAGGTGGTGCACTCGGCGGGGCTCATGCACCGAGATCTCAAGCCACCGAACGTCATGCTGCGCGAGAACAATACGGTGGCGCTCATCGACTTTGGGCTCGCTCGGGCGGTCGATGGCGCCACGAGCGGCAGCACACAATCGGGGGTGTTGCGTGGCTCGCCGTACTACATGAGTCCCGAACAGGTGCTCGGCGGACACATCGACGCACGCTCGGACTTCTATAGTCTCGGCGTCATCTGCTACGAGCTCCTGACCGGGCACAAGCCTTACCCCGGAACCACCGCGATGGAAGTGCTGCAGCAGCACGTGAACGCACCGGTCCCGACGCTGCCGCCAGATCTCGAGCGCTACCAGCCACTCCTCGCGCAGCTGATGGCGAAGAACAGCGCCGAGCGCTTTGCCTCGGCCGATGACGTACTCGCCGCGATCACCAGCCTGCGCGGCACGAGCAGCAGCGGCGAAGCCCGCTCGAGCGCCGCCTAAAGGCTCGCGCGCGCCTGCGCCTCCGCCGCGGGACGCGCCCGCTCGAGTGCGGCGCCGAGGTAGAAAGCGAGCACCGCCCAGAGCGCACTGATCCCAGCCCCCAACCAACCGACGCTCGAGGGCCCCCCGCCCAGGCCCGCGGTGATCCCGCGGTAGAGCTGCGCGCTCAGGGCATCGCCCCCGCGGTAGACACAGGTGTCGATCAGACTCTTGGCCTTGTACTTCTCCTCGCGGCTCACGACCGTGAAGAGCGAGTCGCGGCATGGGCGGGTGATCGAGTAATCGCCGACGCGGCGTACGATGAGCGCGACCACGGCCACCATGAAACCGGGCGCGAGCGCGTAGATGGAGTAAGCGACAACCATGACGATCGGCACCGACATGAGCATCGCCCTGAGTCCAAGCCGCTCGAAGAGCCGCCCGAACACAAAGAGCTGTATCAGCAGCGCCCCCAGCTGTACCCAGATATCGATAGTGGCAAAGAACCTCGTCTGCTCATCGCGCACCGTGAACACCTTCGCCACATACGCCTGCTGTTCGAGATAGAGGAGCGTCGTCACCCAGGTTACGAGCATCACGAAGAGCGCGATGCCGAGGAGGTAGGGTGAACGCACGACCTCCACGAACGCCGCCCACACGCCGCCACCGAGCGGGCGCTCGGCGTCCGCGCCGCGCTTGACGCCCGCAGCCGCCTGCGCGCGTTGCCAGCGGATCACGCGTCGCATGAAGAGCAGCGAGACGCCGAGAAGCGCGGCGGAGATTGGCAGCAGATTGATCGTCCCGAGCGGCACGGCGAGATATTCGTCGACAAACACCCCGATTAGGGCGCCGGTGCTCGCGCCCGCGGCGATGAAACCAAACATCCGCCCGGCCTGCTCCCGAGTGAAGACATCCGCCATGAGGCTCCAGAACACCGCCACCACGAACAGGTTGAAAACGCTCACCCACACGAAGTAGGTGCGCGCGATCCAGGTGTGATCCACCTGCAGACGGAACCAGAGGTAGAAGCCGAGCAGGTTGGCGGCGAAAAAACCGTATACCCAGGGCAGGAACACCGTTCGCGGCAGCCGCGAGGTCAACCATCCGTATAGCGGTTGCAGAAGGAGCATGACGATGAACACCGCCCAGAACAGATCCGGCAGATGCTTGACGCCGGAGACGAGCCCCATGGTCTCGCGCACGGGCCGCAAGATCGCGTAGCTCGCGAACATGCAGAGGAAAGTCGCGAACGAGGCCAGGAGCCCCGGGGCTTCGCCCTCTCTTAAGTCAACGAGGCGGCGCAGCAACTCGTTCATGACACACCGCTTCGATGTTGTGGCCGTCGAAATCGAGCACGAAGGCGCCGTAGTAGTTTGCGTGGTAGTGCGGACGCATCCCCGGTGGGCCATTGTCGCGTCCGCCCGCCGCGAGCGCCGCGGCATAGAACGCATCGACGAGCGCTCGCTCGCCG
>DASPTE010000033.1:0-21043 GCA_035623585.1 Steroidobacteraceae bacterium
TCGCGGCAGATTGCGGCGCTTGGCATCTACCCGGCCGTCGATCCGCTCGATTCCACGAGCCGCCAGCTCGACCCGCTCGTCGTAGGCGATGAGCACTACAACACCGCGCGCGGGGTGCAGGCGGTGCTGCAGCGCTACAAGGAGCTGCAGGACATCATCGCCATTCTCGGCATGGACGAGCTCTCGGAAGACGACAAGCTCACCGTGTACCGCGCGCGCAAGGTGCAGCGCTTCCTGTCGCAGCCGTTCAACGTCGCCAAGACCTTCACGCAGCAGGATGGCAGGATCGTGCCGCTCAAGGACACGATCCGAGGCTTCAAAGGCATCATCAGCGGCGAGTTCGACAACCTTCCCGAGCAGGCCTTCTACATGGTGGGCACGATCGAGGAAGCGGTCGCGAAGGCGAAGACGCTGCAGTAGCGCGGCGGCTTCCACGAGGCAAAGGTAAATGGCGCAGGCACCGACCATTCACGTCGACATCGTGAGCGCCGAGGGCGAGATCTTCTCGGGCCCCGCCGAGGTGGTGTTCGCGCCTGCCTCGCAGGGGGAACTTGGGATCCTCCCGCACCACGCCCCCCTCCTCACGCTCCTCAAGGCGGGAGAGGTGCGCGTGAAGCCTCCGGGCGGGGAAGAGCATTTCTTCTTCGTCGGCGGCGGTGCGCTCGAGGTGCAGCCGAACAAGGTCACGGTACTCGCCGACACCGCGCTACGCGCCAAGGATATCGATGAGGCGGCGGCCCTCGCCGCCAAGCAACGCGCTGAAGAAGCGCTGCGGGATAGGCCCGGGCACATCACGCAGGCCGAGGCGCTCGCGGAGCTCGCCCGCGCGGTCGCCCAGCTGAAGGTCCTCGACCGTCTGCGCAAACTCAAGAGCTGAGCGCTGGACGCCTCCCCCGATCGTCCCGTAACCGAGCGGGCGGCGGAGCCGCCCCCACTTCTGCATGGGCTCGCGCGCAACCTGACGGGGGGGCTCGAGCTTCTCATTCTGCGGCGCCGCTGGCCGCCGCGCTTCGTGGTGAGCTTCGATCAGCTCGCGGCGCTGCTCGCACTCAACCTCGCGATCTGGGCGCTGCTCGATAAGCTCCACGCCGAGCCGGGCGCCGCGCTCGCCCTCGATGGGCTTTTCGGATGGGCGTGCTATCTGCTGCTCGCGATCGGCGCCGCTGCGCTCATCGCGCGGGCGCAGAGCGCGGCGACCAATACGCGCTCGCTCCTCGTGGTCGCACTCAGCACCACGCCGTTGCTTCTTCCGACCCTCTGGTTCGCGAATGACCTGCCCTTCTTGAGCGAGCACCCGCTCACGGCAACCGCCGTGGTACTCCTTTATCTCTGTTTTCTTACGCTACGGGTGCTTGGGGCCGCGTTCGGTCCGCTGCGGCTGCGCCCCGCGCTCCTCGCTCTCCTCTTCGTAATCAGCTCCCCATGGGTGATCGGGTTCCTGAATCTCGACACCCGGCTCTGGGTGCCCGAGGAGCCGGGGGAGGCGCGCACCGAGGACGCGCTCGAGGATGAGGCGCTGCTCTACGATCAGCCCGCGCGCATCGCAAGCGCCGTCTCGCGCCTCGAGCCGAGCAAGCCCGGCAAGACCAGCGCGTATTTCCTCGGCTTTGCCGGCAACGGCGATGAAGGCGTGTTCCGCCGCGAGACGCAATACGCGGCGCAGGTTTTCGGCGAGCGCTTCGGCACCGCGGACCGTTCGGTGCTTCTCATCAACGACACGGATGACCGCGACTCCTACCCGCTCGCAAGCGTTACCGGGCTCAGCCTTGCGCTCAAGGGCGTCGCCGCGCGCATGACGCCCGATGAGGACGTGCTCGTGCTCTTTCTCAGCTCACACGGCTCGCAAGAGGGTCTCGAGGTCAAGAACGGCTCGTTGCCCCTCGCCGCGCTCGCGCCCGCGGATCTGCGCGCCGCGCTCGATGGCGCGGGCATCCGTTACCGGCTGCTCGTCGTGTCGGCGTGCTACGCCGGGGTCTTTTTCGATGAGCTCAAGAGCGACAGCACCGCGATCGTGACGGCGGCGGATGCGACGCATAGCTCCTTCGGCTGCGAGCAGGACCGCGACCTCACCTGGTTCGGCGAGGCCTTTCTGAAAGACTCCCTTCCCGACAGTGCCTCGCTCGAGGACGCCTTCCGCAAGGCCGAGAAGCTCATTGCACAGCGCGAGGATGCCGAGCACCAGCCTCATTCCAACCCGCAGCTTTATGTCGGCCCGCTCATCGCCCAGAAGCTGCGCGAGCTCGAGGGCGCGCAGCCCTCGCCCGCGCACCGCGCCTACACGGTGCGGCGCTCAGTGAGGCGCCCGAGCGGTGCAGGGTAAAATGAGCACTTGCATGGTAGTGCGCGCAAGGTCAGTCAATGCCTAAGAAAGCTCGCTCCGCGGCCGCCGCCCCGGCACCCCTCACCATCGTGATTCTCGCGGCGGGTGAGGGTAAGCGCATGAAGTCCGCGGTACCCAAGGTCCTTCAGCCGCTCGCCGGGCGACCGCTCCTCAAGCACGTGATCGACACCGCACGTGCGCTCGGTGCGAGCGCGATCCACGTGGTTTATGGCGCGGGCGGGGAGCGGGTGCGCGAGGCGCTCGCCGACGAGCGCCTCTCCTGGACGCTGCAGAGCGAGCGGCTCGGCACGGGGCACGCCCTGCAGCAGGCCCTGCCCAAGATCGGCGATGGCCAGCTGGTGCTCGTGCTCTTCGGGGATGTGCCGCTCATTGCGCGCGCGACGCTCGAGAAGCTGATCGCGCTCGCAGGTCCGAGGCGCCTGAGTCTCCTCACCGCGACGCTTCCGGACCCGGGCGGCTACGGACGGATCGTGCGCAACGTCCGCGGCGCCGTGCAGCGCATCGTCGAAGAGCGCGATGCCAACGCGCGCGAGCGCGCGATCCGCGAATGCAATACCGGCGTCCTCGCCTGCCCGGTGGAGTTGCTGCGGCGCTGGCTGGGACGGCTCACCCGCAAGAACTCCCAGGGTGAGTACTACCTCACGGACATCGTCGCACTTGCCGTAAAGGACAAGGTCGCCGTGGTCCCACTCCTCGCACCCGACCCGGGTGAGGTGCTCGGGGTCAACGACAAGGCGCAGCTCGCGCAGCTCGAGGGCGTATACCGCGCGCGCACCTCGCGCGAGCTGATGCTCGCGGGCGTGACGCTTGCGGACGCGGCGCGCTTCGATCTGCGCGGCACCCTGACGCACGGCGAGGATGTGTTCATCGATGTCAACGTGGTGCTCGAGGGTAAGGTGAGTCTTGGTGATCGTGTAACGGTCGGTGCCGGGTGCGTGATCCGCAACAGCGACATCGGCGCCGACACCGAGCTGCTCGCGCATTGCGTCATCGACGGCGCGCACATCGGGCCGGGCTGCCGGATCGGGCCGTTCGCGCGCACGCGGCCGACGGTCACACTCGCGCGCGGTGTGCACATCGGTAATTTCGTCGAGGTGAAGAATTCCGAAGTCGGCGAGGAATCGAAGGCGAACCACCTCGCTTATGTCGGCGATGCGCGCCTTGGTAAGCACGTCAATATCGGCGCCGGCACCATCATCGCCAACTACGATGGCGCCAACAAAAATCTCACGGTCATCGAGGATGATGTCCACACCGGCAGCAACACCGTGCTGGTCGCCCCGATCACGGTGGGCGCCGGCGCCACGATCGGCGCGGGCTCAACCGTCACACGCACGGTGCCGGGTGGCAAACTGACCGTCGCGCGCGCGCGGCAGTCAACCGTCGAAGGCTGGCGCCGTCCGGTCAAGCAGCGCAAGTAAGGCCGCGGGCCTGGCGGCTAGGGCGAACGCGCTTTGCCAAAGCCGCGAATGCGCTCGACGAGCGAACTGGTCGACTTCTCCGGCATCAGCGGTACGATTTCGACCCGCCCGCCAAGATCCTCGACGAACTCCCGCCCGACGACTTCCGCGGGCTTGTAGTCGCCGCCTTTGACGAGGACGTGCGGCTTGACGGCCTTTAGGATCTCAAGCGGCGTGTCCTCATCGAAGATCGTCACGGCATCGACGTAGGTGAGCGCGGCAAGGAGCGCCGCCCGCTCGGCTTGCGGCACGAGCGGTCGTTCGGGGCCCTTGAGCCGGCGCACCGAGGCGTCGCTGTTGATCGCGAGCACGAGCACATCGCCGAGCTTGGCGGCGTGACCGAGGAGCGTGAGGTGTCCCGCGTGCAGCAGATCGAAACAGCCGTTGGTGAGCACGATCTGCTTGCCGGCCATGCGCCAGGATGCCGCACGCGCGGCAAGATCGTGCCGCGAGAGGATCTTGCCCTCGGGGCGCGCCGCGAGGGCACCGCGAATGCTCGCCGCATCGACCGCGACCGCCCCGACCTGCCCGACCGCCACCCCGGCTGCCGCATTCGCAAGCTGTGCGGCCGCAAGGAGTGGAGCCCGCGCCGCGAGCGCGAGCGCGAGCACCGCGATCGCGGTGTCGCCCGCGCCAGTGACGTCGTAGACCTGGCGCCGCATGGCGGGCACGGCCGTTTCGGCACCCGCGCGCGGTATCACCAGCATGCCGCGACTGCCGAGCGTCACCACGATGGATTCGAGGCGCGCGGCCTCGATGAGCGGCCGTGCCGCGGCTGCGATCGCTACCGTGTCGTCCGCATCGAGCGTATCGCCGGCTGCCGCCTCGAGTTCGCGCAGGTTAGGGGTGATGGTGGTCGCGCCGCGGTAGCGCGTGAAATCGCGGTGCTTGGGATCGACCACCACCGGCGCTTGCCCGCGCAATCCGGTGACGCCCGCGATCGTTTCGGCAGTCAACACCCCCTTGGCGTAGTCGCTGAGAATGATGGCATCGGGCCGCGAACCGTCGGCGAGCCGCGAAACGAGGCGCACCGCGGCTTGCGCGGAACACGGTGCCGCATCCTCCCAGTCGAGGCGCAGCAGCTGCTGACTGTGGCCGAGTACCCGAAGCTTGCGCGTGGTGCGCCGCTCGGGGAGCTTGAAGATCGCGCGCGTGTCGATATTGGCCCCCTTGCAAAGCTCGAGGAGCTGCGCGCCGGCGTCATCATCGCCAACGACCCCGGCGAGGCTGACGCGCGCGCCAAGTGCGGCCACCTGCCGGGCGACGTTGGCTGCGCCGCCGAGCCGCCGTTCCGTATCGCGCACTCGCACCACCGGAACCGGCGCCTCGGGCGAGATCCGCTCCACCGCCCCGCCCACGTACTCATCGAGCATGAGGTCACCGACCACCCAGACGTTGAGTGTGGGACAGCGCTCGAGGATCGCGAGCAGCGTGCTCGTGTCGACCTGTTCGCTCACTGCGGGGACTCTTGTCCGATCAAGCGGTCGAGCGATGCGGCGACCGCGTGGATGCACAGCGTATGCATCTCCTGAATGCGCGCGACGACGGACGAGGGGGCGCGGATGAGCAGATCCGCGTGCGCTGCGAGCGCGCCGCCCTGCGCACCGGTGAGGACGACGACGGTGCAGCCGAGTTTGCGCGCGACCTGGGCCGCCTGCACGACGTTCGCCGAGTTGCCGCTCGTGCTGATGGCGATCAGCACATCGCCGCGTGCGCCGAGGGCTTCGACCTGCCGCGCGAACACGCGCTCGTAGCCGTAATCGTTGCCGAGCGCCGTGAGTATCGCGGTGTCGGCGCTGAGCGCGATCGCCGGCAGCGCGCGCCGCTCGGCCTTGAAGCGGCCGACGAGCTCGGCGACGAGGTGCTGTGCGTCGGCGGCACTGCCGCCGTTGCCGCAGGCGAGGATCTTGTGTCCGCTGCGCAGGCAGTCGTGCAGCGCGGCGACCACCCGCTCGAGCACCGGCGGTAGTTCGCTCGCTGAGCGCGCCACGACCGCTGCGTGCTCGGCGAAGACCTCATCGATGATCATGATCGTTGCTGCTTCCTTGATTCGCAGGCGCTGCGACTTCACTTAAGGCAGATCACTTTCCACGATCGCGCGCGCGAGCTGTGGCAGATCATCGTACGCCGCCACCCCCCTGCCGTGCATCTGCCGCTCCGTCTCACGACCCTTGCCGGTGCGCACGAGCACGGCCCGCACCCCGGCGCGCGCTGCGGCTTCAAGGTCGCGTTGGTCATCCCCGATGACGAGCGACTCGGCGGCGGCGATCCCCGAGCGGGCAATCGCCTCCTCGATGAGCCCCGGGGCGGGTTTGCGGCAGTCGCAGTTCGCCTCGGGCGCATGCGGGCAGAAGAGCACCGCATCGAGTCTTGCGCCCCGCGCGCTGGCTTCCGCCTGCATCCGCTCGTGCACCCGCGCAAGCTGCTCGAGGCTCATGAGACCGCGGCCGACGCCCGACTGATTGGTCGCGACCGAAAGACGCACGCCTGCGGCGGCGAGGATCGCAAGCCCCTCGAGCGCTCCCGGAAGCCACTGAAACTCCGCCGGCTCGCGCACGTATCCCGACGCCTCGGCTTCGCGGTTCAGGACCCCGTCACGATCGAGAATGACGTGTCGGATGGGCACCGCCGCTCTCAGTCAGCGGTAAGGATCGGGTTGCGAGAGATAGCGCTGCACATACTCACGCACGCCGTCCTCGAGCGAGGTGAAGGGGCGCGTGTAGCCCGCCTTGCGCAAGCGCTCCATGCGCGCCTCGGTAAAGTACTGATAGTGCGCCGCGACTGCGGGGGGCATATCGATGTATTCGATGCGCGCGGGTTGTCCGAGCGCCGCGCACAGCGCGCGCGCGAGATCCGCAAAGGAGCGCGCCTCGCCCGTGCCGAGGTTGAAGAGCCCGTTGACGTTCGGGTGATCGAGGAGCCAGAGCACGACCTCGACGCAGTCCCGCACGTACACGAAGTCGCGCTTCTGATCCCCATCGGGCACATCGGGCCGCTCGGAGCGAAACAGCGTCACCGCTTTCCCCGCCGCGGCGAGCGGGTACTTGTGGGCGATGACGCTTCGCATCGCGCCCTTGTGATACTCGTTGGGTCCGTAGACGTTGAAGAACTTGAGCCCTGCCCACTGGCGCGGCCGCGCACTGCCGCGCGCGAGTTCGGCGGCAATCCAGCGATCGAAAAGATGCTTGCTCCAGCCGTAGCCGTTCAGCGGTCGCAGGAGCGCGAGCGCGGACGCGGAGGCATCGTCGTCGAAGCCTTGCTCGCCGCCGCCGTAGGTAGCGGCTGAGGAAGCGTAGACGAGGCGCTTGCGCTCACTCGCACACCAGCGCCAGAGCGCCACCGGCAGACGGAAGTTGACCTCGGTAAGAAGATCCGCATCGAGCTCGGTGGTCGCGGTGATCGCCCCCATGTGGACGATGACGGTGAGTTCGGTCACGTGCGCGGCCAACCACCCCGCCAACGTCTCGGGAGCGACGAGGTCCTCGACTGTCACCTTGGCGAGGTTGCGCCACTTCTCACCCTCGCGGAGCCGATCGCAGACCGCGACCCGTTCGCCGCGCTCCGCGAGTGCGGCGACGATATTCGAACCGATAAAACCGGCACCACCGGTGACGAGGATCATGTTTGCTCGCGTCCTTCTGGCGTGCGCCCCGGAGGTTGCCCGAGGGCAACGCGCTTGTAAACGTGTCGATATGAAGACACTAGATTAGGGAGACGGCCGGGTTGAACCAACTGTGGCGATTGCCGGATCGAGGGATACCGGGCGATCTGCAGGCCATGCGCTCGCTCTCGAGCTGCCGCGCGGGAGGCCCGCACTCGTGCTAACTGCACGCGGCTCGCGCGGCGATCGCGATGCGACCTGCAACGTGCCTGTAGCACTCCTCGGCTAAGTTTCCCCTCGCTCCTCGAGCGGGCAGCCATGGGTGAACAGGCATGAATGCGTCGCAAGACCCGCGGGCCGACTGGCTCGGTCGCGATTTCTGGGAGCAGCTCGAGCGTCTCGAAGGACGGCGTCAACGCATCCAGCGTGATCACGACGACGCCCGACGCGGGTTTGAGCGGCTGCCGCCCGAAGACGCCGACGGACTGCGCCGCGCGTGGCGGCACTACTGCGGAGTGATCGCGGAGCTCGAGCAGTGCGCCGCCGAGTTTGAAGTGCTGCACAGGTGAGAACACCCAGCCGCGCAACACTGAACCCGAGCGTGCTCTCGCGGCGCGCTCTCGATGAGCTGCGTCTGCTGCAGTCGAACCTTCACAAGCACGCTGCCCGGCGCAACGCGGCACTGCGCCTCTTTGTGGTGAGCCGCCACGCAGCTACCCTGATGGCGCAGCGCGAGTTCTGGCTCGAGTTCGCGTGGGCGGACCAGGAGTACCGAGCCGCGGTGCGCCGCCTGGCGCAGTTCTGTCTCGAGCACAAGGAGTGTGCGCGGCGCGAACGGCGAGCGTTATCGGGTCTGGGGAGGACCGGCCGACCCTGGCAGGTCTCAAGAAGCGCTCCAGGGATCGACTCCCCGGCCCTGCATGGAGGTTCGGACGAGTGACTTATGTCACGGCTTTTGGTGATTGAAATCAGCGTTTTCCGCCAATTTCAGGCACACTAACAAGCCCGCTCAGCGGACGTCGGGGGGCCCTAAGGAGCGAGGCTACAAGGCATGTGCGGAATCGTTGGTGCGGTCGCCGAGCGCAACATCGTCCCGGTGCTCATGGAAGGTCTGCGGCGGCTCGAGTATCGCGGCTACGATTCAGCGGGCATCGCAGTCCTTAACGGCTCCAAACACCTGACACGGCTGCGCACCGTCGGCAAGGTCGGCATGCTCGATGAGGCGCTCGCCCAGCACCCGACGAGCGGCGTGATCGGCATCGCCCACACCCGCTGGGCAACGCACGGGGTGCCGAGCGAGCGCAACGCACATCCGCATATCTCCCGCGACGGGCTCGCCGTCGTTCACAACGGCATCATCGAAAATCACGAGGCGCTGCGTGAGGAGCTCGAGCGGCGCGGCTACCGCTTCTCATCGGAGACCGATACCGAGGTCATCGCGCACCGCGTTCACTATCACCTGGAAAAACTCCACGACCTGTTCGCCGCAGTGCGCGCCACTGTCGCCGAGCTCGAAGGCGCCTACGCGCTCGTAGTCGTGAGCGAGCACGATCCCGAGCGTCTCATCCTCGCTCGCGAGGGTTGTCCGGTCGTCGTCGGGCTCGGCGCGGACGAGAACTTTGTCGCCTCGGATGTGGCGGCGCTGCTGCCGGTCACGCGCCGTTTCATTTTCCTTGAGGAGGGCGACGTCGCCGAGGTCCGGCGTAACGCGGTGCGGGTCATTGACCGCAACGGCGCCGCCGTCGAGCGCGCCATCCGCGAGAGCGAGGTGTCGGCCGAGGCCGCCGAAAAGGGTCCGTATCGGCATTTCATGCTCAAGGAAATTTACGAGCAACCGCGCGCAGTGGCCAACACGCTCCAGGAGCGGGTGGCCAACGGCCGGCTGCTCGAGGCGGCCTTTGGCCCGGGCGCGACCGAGGTATTCCGGCGTACGCGCAACGTCCACATCGTCGCCTGCGGCACGAGTTTTCACGCCGCCGCAGTCGCGCGCTATTTCATCGAACAGATCGCGAAGATTCCCTGCGAAGTCGACATCGCGAGCGAATACCGCTATCGCAGCCCGCTCGTGCCGGCCGATTCGCTCTTCGTCACGATCTCGCAGTCGGGCGAGACCGCGGACACGCTCGCAGCGCTGCGGCTCGCGCGGCAGTCGGGCTACCTCTCGACGCTCGCGATCTGCAACGTGCCGGAAAGCTCCCTGGTGCGCGAATCCGAGCTCGTGATGCTCACCCGGGCCGGGCCAGAGATCGGCGTCGCCTCGACCAAGGCCTTCACGACGCAGCTCGCCGCCCTCGGGATGCTGGTGATCGCGCTCGCCCGGCATCACACCGCGGACGCCAAGCGGGAGCGGGGCCTCGTCACAGGGCTCATCGAACTTCCCTCCCTCATCGAGAAGACTCTCGAGCTCGACCCCGTAATTCAGCAGCTCGCGACACGCTTCGCCGACAAGCATCATGCGCTCTTTCTCGGTCGCGGGGCGCTCTACCCGATCGCCATGGAGGGGGCGCTCAAGCTCAAGGAAATCTCCTACATCCACGCGGAAGCCTATCCGGCGGGGGAGCTCAAGCACGGGCCGCTGGCGCTGGTCGACGCCGATATGCCGGTCGTCACGGTGGCTCCCAACAACGATCTGCTCGAAAAGCTCAAGTCCAACCTCATGGAGGTGCGGGCGCGCGGGGGCGAACTGATCGTGTTCGCCGACCCGGAGTCGGGTATCCGCCCGAGCGATGGCGTCACGGTCATCGAGATGCCGAAGCACGTGACGTATGCGCAGTCGCCGATCGTGTACACGATCCCGCTGCAACTCCTCGCCTACCACGCCGCGATCCTGCGCGGTACCGACGTTGATCAGCCGCGCAACCTTGCGAAGAGCGTGACCGTCGAATAACGGCCCTCCCGCCCAGCGGGCGGCGCGGGGTCCTTAACGGTACGATGGGCGCGCTCATGGCGAGGGGAACGGTCAGCGCCGACATCATTGCCGGGCTTTCGATTTCGGGGCTTCTGCTGCCCGAAGCGGTCGCCTATTCCGCGCTCGCGGGACTTCCGCCTCAGACCGGCGTGATCGCGCTTTTTGCCGGACTTCTCAGCTACGGGCTGATCGGCCAGAGCTCCTTCGCGATCGTCAGCGCGACCTCCTCATCGGCGGCGGTGCTGGCATCGGCGCTCGCTGCGCTTGGGGCGCAGGATCCGGCGCAGCGCCTCGCGTTCTCGTTCCTGCTCGTCATCGGCTGCGGCATCGCCTTTGTGCTCGCCGGTGGTTTGCGACTCGGTGCGATGTCGAACCTGATCGCGCGTCCGGTGCTGCGCGGTTACTCCTGGGGGCTCGCTCTCGTGATCACGATCAAGAGCTGGCCGCAACTCGCGGGAGTGTCGACCGAGAGTTCGAGCGCGTTGGCGCTTCTTGTGGCGCTGCTTCGCGACTTTGCCGACTGGCACCTGCCGAGCCTGCTCTGCGGCTTGGCGGCGCTTGCGGGGCTCTTCGGTCTCGAACGTCTGCCGCGCGTGCCGGGAGCATTGCTCGTGATCGTCGCGAGCATCCTGGCCGCATCAGTACTCGCCGCGCACGGCGTCGCTCTCACCGGTCCGATTCACCTCGCGCTCACGCTGCCGAGCTTCTCAGCGCCCGAGGGCGTGCACTGGCTGTCGCTCAGCGAATTCGCCTTTGCGCTCATGTTCGTTCTGTACGCCGAGTCCTACAGCTCGATCCGCAGCTACGCGCTCAAGCACAACGAGGAGGTACAGCCGAACCGCGACCTCATCGCATTCGGCGTTGCCAACCTGCTCGCCGGTCTCGGGCACGGTATGCCGGTCGGTGCGGGATATTCGGCCACCTCGGCGAATGAGGCCGCCGGCGCGCGCTCGCGGCTCGCAGGACTGTGCGCTCTGGGGGCGGTGTTGATTCTTGTGCTCCTCTGCCTGCAGTGGGTCGAGCTCATCCCCCGCCCCGTGCTCTCGGCGATCGTGATCCACGCGGTGGCGAAATCGCTCCGGGTGGGCGTATTCAGCAGCTATTTCCGCTGGCACCGCGACCGGTTGCTCGCGGTCGCCGCCGTGCTCGCCGTGCTGATTTTCGGGGTACTCAATGGACTGCTCGTGGCAATTGCGCTCAGTCTTGCACTTCTCATCCGCTCACTCGCGCGTCCGCGGCTCTCGATTCTCGGCCGCATCGGTGCGCACGACTACGTGAGCCTCGAGCGCTTCCCGGACGCTGCGACCTCACCGGCTCTTCTGGTCGTGAGACCCGAGGAGCCGCTGTTCTTTGCGAACGCCGAGCCGCTTCTGGGCCAGGTGCGCGAGCAGGTGTTGGCTCGCTCGGGTATGAAAGTCGTGGTGCTGAGTCTCGAGGAATCCCCCGACCTCGATGGCACGGCGCTCGAGGTGTTGAGTGAATTTTGCAGTTGGCTGAGTGCGCGCGGTGCGGCGCTGCGCGTGGCGCGCCTCAAGGATCGGGCGCGTGAGGCGCTCGCGCGTGCAGAACTTGGCGAACTGCCTCCCGACGCACTTGAGTATTCGAGCGTCGACGATGCCGTGCGGGGTCGCAGCGTCAGTCCGGGCAAGAAGTGACAGCGAAGACCAGGCAACCAACACAATCAAGAACTTAGGATCGCTTCGACGGCGCCTCGCGCCACCCGCTCCGTCCTTGTTGGCGCGCGCTTCGTGCTACGCTTTCCCCGACAACAGGCGGGGCGCGCGCTCGGTCCGGCGGCTTCACGCGTCGTCTAGAAAGATGGTCGCAAACGGCGCGGGAGCACAATCCGCCGCGCTGCACCTTTCTTATGGAGTGCTGTTCCAACGACGAAGGAGGACACCATGGCGGATCCGAGTACTTCCGGCACCGGCAACCCCTACACGCAAACGCACCTCGTTCAGTCGGGCGACACGCTCTCGAAGCTCGCACAGAGGTACTACGGCGATGCCTCGCTGTACACGAAGATCTTTCAGGCCAACCGCGACGTTCTCAGCGACCCGAACAAGATTCAAGTCGGCCAGAAGCTGCGCATTCCCTGAAGATCGCCCATTCAAGACCGCATGAAAGGACCCGCAATGAAGAAGCAAGCTGTTTGGCTGCTGGCCACGCTGGTGGCGCTACTCGTGGTCGGCTGCGCGAGTCAGAGGGCACCGGCCGAGCAGGCGGTCGCGAGTGCGGAGTCGGCGCTCGCGGCGGTGCGCGACACCGCGCAGAAGTACGCGCCCGATCAGTTGCAGGTGGTGGAGGGGCAACTCGCCGGCCTCAAGGACAGTCTCGCCAAAGGTGACTACAAGAGCGTGCTCGCGGCAGCTCCCGGCATCAGCGCCGCCATCGGCAACCTCAAGGACAGCGCCGAGGCCAAGAAGGCGGAGGCCGATGCGGCGAACGCCAAGGCGAAGGATGCCTGGACCTCGATGGGCAGTGACGTGCAGATGATGGCCGATGCCATTCAAAGTCGCATCGACGTCCTCTCGAAGTCACACCATCTGCCGAAGGGTGTCACCGCGGACAGCCTCGCCGCTGCCAAATCAGGTCTCGATTCGCTCAAAGCCGCGTGGGGCGATGCCACGAACGCCGCGGCGACGGGCGATTACGCGACGGCGGTGAGCAAGGGTCAGGCCGTAAAGGACCAGGGTACGCAGATCATGAAGTCGCTCGGGATGACCTCGAGCTGAGCTTAAGCAGCGCGTTCGATCCTCGCCGGCCGTCGCCCGATCAGATGAGGCGGCCGGTCAGATCGTAGCTTTCCGCGCCGATGATCTCGACGTCGGCAAACTCGCCCGCACGCAGCACCGCTGCACCTTCGATGCGCACGAGGCCATCGATGTCCGGCGCCTCCGCGGTGCTGCGCGCGCTCGCAGTGCCATCGCGCACCGAATCTACGAGCACGCGCGCGCGCTCGCCGATGCGCGCGGCGAGGCGGCGCGCGCTGATTGCGGCGGCGCGCTCCATGAAGCGCGCGTAGCGCTCTTCCTGCAGCTCGGGCGGTACGTGCGCGGCGAGCGCATTGGCCGCCGCACCCTCGACGGGCGAGTATTTGAAGCAGCCGACGCGATCGAGCTGTGCCTCATCGAGCCAGGCGAGGAGCTCGGCGAATTCGTTTTCGGTCTCCCCGGGGAAGCCGACGATAAAGGTGCTGCGCAGCGTCAGGCCGGGGCAGGCACGCCGCCAGGAGCGGATGCGCTCGAGGGTATTTTCGGCGTGCGCGGGCCTGCGCATGCGCTTTAAGACCGAAGGACTGCCGTGCTGAAACGGCACGTCGAGGTACGGAAGCACTCGTCCCGCGCTCATGAGGGGGATCACCTGATCGACGTGCGGATAGGGATACACGTAGTGCAGCCGCACCCACACGCCGAGCTCGCCAAGCCCACGCGCCAGATCGATGAAGCGCGTCTCGTAGCTTCTCTCACGCCAGCCCCCGCGCGCATAGCGCAGGTCTGCACCATACGCGCTCGTGTCCTGCGAGATGACGAGCAGCTCTTTGACGCCCGCTCCGACCAGTCGCTCGGCCTCGCGCAGCACCTCCTCGATCGGACGGCTCACGAGATTTCCGCGCAGTGCCGGGATGATGCAGAAGCTGCAGCGGTTGTTGCAGCCTTCGGCGATCTTCAAATAAGCATAATGCCGCGGCGTGAGCCGCACGCCCTGCGGCGGCACGAGATCGAAGAACGGATCGTGCGCAGGTGGGAGGTGCTCGTGCACGGCCGTCATCACCTCTTCGTACGCGTGCGGTCCGGTCACCTTGAGCACGCCTGGGTGACGCTCGAGGATGCGCTCCCTCCTCGCACCCAGACAGCCGGTCACGATCACGCGTCCGTTCTCCTCGAGCGCCTCGCCGATGGCCTCCAGCGATTCGTCGATCGCCGCATCGATGAAGCCGCAGGTGTTGACCACGACGAGATCGGCAGCCTGGTAGCTCGGGGCGACTTCGTAGCCCTCGGCGCGCAGCTGGGTAAGGATGCGCTCCGAGTCAACGAGCGCCTTCGGACAGCCGAGGCTCACGAAGCCGACCTTGGGCGCCCGCTTCGTTGCGCGCGCGTGGCGCGCGGAGCGGACGGATGCTGCCGATGCCTTGGATGCCCGCGGAGTTGGAAGCGACATATCGCAAGAAGCGGTGGGCCCAAAAAAGGGCCGCTATGCTAGCCGCGGCGGCGCGCGAGCGCTACTGAGAGGTGCGCTTACTGCTGCCCGGGCGCGCGCGTCTCGGTGGTCGCGAGCGTTGCCGCTGCCGCGTGCGAGCGCTGGTGCACCTTGTACAGCGCACAGAAAACGAGCAGCACGATGAGCGGCATGACGACCCACGGCCACACCGCCGGGCGTCGCTCGCGTGCACCCTCAGCGGCCATAAAGGCCCACGAGCTCGGCACTTGCGAGCGCCTGCGATTTGACGTTATAGGAGATCAGTGCAGGGCTCGCATCAGCGGGCAAATCGAGCGATTCCACCTTGAGTGCATAGAGGCGGAAGTAATAGTGATGTGGGCTCCCGGGCGGGGGGCAGGGTCCGCCGTAGCCCGGGTTGCCGAAATCAGTGCGCCCTTGCTTGGCCCCAGCGGGCAATGTGTGCGACACCGGGCTCCCGGCACCGGGCGGGAGCGAAGTGGTGGTCGGTGGGATGTTGTAGACCACCCAGTGCCACCAGCCGCTGCCGGTCGGCGCATCGGGATCGTGCACGAGCAGCGCAAAGCTCTGCGTGCCCTGCGGCGCGTGGTTCCACGACAGTGCCGGCGAGACGTTGTCGCCCTTGCAGCCGAAACCGTTGAAAACCTGCGCGTTTGCGAGCTTGCCCCCTTGGGAGAAGTCCGAGCTCGTGAGGGTGAAAGCTGCGGTCGATTTGCCGCCCGGAGCTTGCGCCGCGACGAACGCCGCGGACCCGAGCACGAGCGTCGCCAACAAAACCCCCGCCATCCACGCCGTTCGCCTCATTGAAGCTACCCCTTTAGAGTTCTTAGCCGGCCGGCAGAGCTGCAGTGTGCAGCGCCTGGGGCGCCGCTGGCAATGGGGCGGGGGCGGCTCAGGCCGAGGGGTTAGGTCCCTCGGCCCGAGCGCGTCGGGAGTCGTTACGAAGCGCGGTGCACCGCTTCCCAGCGGCCGGGATGCATGTGCCAGGCGTTGCCTTCATGCGTCCAGCTGTGCGCCACCCATGAGTAGCCGGGCCGGGGAGCGGACCAGCGACCCGGATGCCACTGGTAGCGCCCGCCCTCGAAGAACCAGGCGCCGCCGATCCAGAAGTACCCGGGCGCTGGAGCCACGCCGATCACTTCATAGCGCGGCGGCGGTGGCGCTTCATAGGCGACAGCGCCACCGTAGGGCACGGGTGCAACCACGCACCCCGAAAGTGCCGCCGCCAGCATCAAGGCGGCCGCGGCGGTCTTGAATGAAGAGAGTTTCATGCTCGCATCTCCTGTCATTCACGCGAGTGCTGCGCGAACATACTGCACGCAGGGTTGCGCGCTTAAGGGTCCGTCTCGATCAGCGACAGACCAACCAAAACGTAGGAACCTGACTCGAACAACGCGCGAGAGACGCGTCGGGCATACATACCGGTGGTGCACATGAGCCGCGCAGCGTCCGCACAGTTAAATCAGTCCGGCGAACTCGCTGACTACAATCTGTTCAGCACGCATTCAGCATTGAGCGATGCGCTCGCGCGCGAAGGCGCGGGCGCCGATCGTGAGTCGCTGCGCGTGCTCGGTGCTGAACTTGGCACCGCCACGATGTTTGCGCTCGGCGATGCCGCGAACCGCAACCCGCCTGAGCTTCGGGTGTTTGATCGCTTCGGCGCGCGCTGCGATCAGGTCGTGTTTCATCCGGCCTGGCATGAACTCCTCGGTCGCCTGGTCGCTGCGGGTCTGCACACGGGCCCCTGGGCCGAGCCGCGGCCCGGTGCGCATGTTGCGCGCGCGGCCGGCTATCTGCTTTGGTCCGAGATCGAAAACGGCACGCAGTGCCCTGCGACGATGAGCTATGGCGCAGTCCCCGCGCTCGCGCCGCAGGAGCAGGATTTCGGGCTCTGGCTGCGGCTGCTCAAATCCCGGGAGTATGACGCGCGCTTTGCGCCCGCCGCGAGCAAGCGCGGCGTGCTCCTCGGCATGGGCATGACCGAGCGGCAGGGAGGCTCGGACGTGCGTACCAACACGACTCGCGCGGTGGCTGTCGGCGCTCGCGGACCCGGGTGCGAATATCGTCTCACCGGCGAGAAATGGTTTTTCTCGGCTCCGATGTGTGATGCGTTCCTCGTGCTCGCACAGGCGCCCGGGGGACTCTCCTGTTTCCTCGTGCCGCGATTCTTGCCCGATGGCACCATCAACGCACTGCACCTGCAGCGGCTGAAGGACAAGCTCGGCAACCGCTCGAACGCTTCGAGCGAAGTCGAGTTCGATGCAGCCTATGGACTACTCCTCGCCGAGGAGGGACGCGGCATACCGGCGATACTCGAGATGGGGGTCTACACCCGGCTCGACAACGCCATCGGCTCCGCCGGCATCATGCGCCAATGCGTGGCGCAGGCGATCCATCACGCCCGCGGCCGGCGCGCTTTTGGGCGTCTGCTGAGCGAGCAACCGCTGATGCGTAACGTACTCGCCGATCTCGCGCTCGAGTGCGAGGCGGCCGTGGTGCTCGTGATGCGCCTCGCGCGCGCCTTCGATGCGCAGCAGGACGAAGGCGCGGCGCTTCTCCGGCGCGTGCTTACCCCGATTGCCAAGTACTGGATCTGCAAACGCGCGCCGCTCGTCTGCGCCGAGGCGATGGAGGTGCTCGGGGGTAACGGCTACATCGAGGATGGGCCGATCGCGCGGCGCTTCCGCGAGTCGCCCCTCAACTCGATATGGGAGGGTTCGGGCAACATCATGTGCCTGGATGTGCTGCGGGCCCTGCGTCGCGAGGCGCGCACGCGCGAGGCGCTCGAAGAGCTGCTCGGCGGCGCGCGCGGTCGCGATGCGCGCTTCGATCGCTTTCTCGGCGAGCTCTTGAGCGACCTTGTCGATCCCGAGGAGAGCGAGCTGCGCGCGCGTGAACTCACGCAGCGCCTCGCCGTCGCCGCGCAGGCGGCGCTGCTACTCGCTCATGGTCCCGAGCCTTCCGCGGACGCGTTCCTCGCTTCGCGTGTGGGTTCGGGTCCGCCCGCGGCATTTGGCACGCTGCCGCGCGCGAGCGATTTCGCATCCCTCACCGCCCGTATCTTCAGCCCCTGAGGTGACTCGCAGTGGCCGCACCTGCCGCGCAGTTTGGCGCCGACTACTACCGCCGCTACTACCTCGACGCGCGGACGGCAGTGGCGACGCGCCACGAGATGCGCGCGCGGGCGCGCCTCATCGGCGCCTTCAGCGCGCACGCGGGGCTTCCGGTGCGCCGCATCCTCGATGCGGGTTGCGGCACGGGTTTGCTGCGCGCGGAACTGCGGCGCCTATGGCCGAAGGCGCGCTACGTGGCGCTCGATCCGAGCGCCTACCTCGGCGCGCGCTACGGCTGGCAGCGCGCGCGCATCGAAGACTATCGTGCGCGAGTTCCGTTTGATCTCGTCGTCTGTTACGACGTGCTGCAGTACCTCGATACACACGCCGCGGAGCGCGCGCTCCGGAATTTCGCGCGCCTCTGCCGTGGCGTGCTGTACTTCAGCGCGCTCACCCGCTTTGACCTGGCGCACAACTGCGACCCCAAGCGCACCGACCCCGCCGTGCACCTGCGCAGCGGGCGCTGGTACCGTTCGCACTTGCGGCGCTCGTTTCGCGAGGCGGGCCTCGGCCTTTGGCTGCGGCGCTCGGCACCCGTCACGCTTTGGGAGCTCGAGACGCAGTGAGCGTTGCGTCTTGCGGCGCGCGCTGCCGGCGAAAGAACGGATAAAGCACGAGTCCGAGCAGAATGAGCGCGATCGTCGCGAGCGATTCGACCGGGGTGGTGATGAGCGCGCTCACCACGATCCATACCATCACCAGCACGAAAAGAAGCGGAGTGAGCGGGTAGAGGGGAACACGGTAGGGTCGCGGCGCCGCCGGCAGGCGCCGGCGCAGGACGATGACACCGAGCACGACCGGGATCCAAAAGAGCGCATACGACATCACGGCCATGTTGGTGAGCTGATCGAAGGTGCCCGAGGCTGCGAGCAGCCCCGCCCAGATGGAAAGCAGCACGAGCGACGTCAGCGGTACCCGTGAGCGCGGGCTCAAGCGCCCGAAGGCGCGGAAGAAAAGACCATCACGCGCCGCCGCGTATTGCACTCGCGCCCTTGTCAGGATCGTGCCATTCAGCGAGCCCACCGTCGAGATGAGGAAAACGAGCGCCGCCGCCGATGTCGCCCGGTGACCGAGGAAAGTCGCTACGGCGCGCGTTGCCACCGATGGCGCATCGGGGTAGGCGGTGGAGTTGGCGGTCGCGACCTGCCAAAAGGGCAGCGCGTAGAGGTAGGCGGTGTTGACGAGGAGATAGATGGCGGCCACGAGCAGTGAGCCCCCGAGGATGGCACGCGGCAAGTTGCGCTCGGGTGCGCGTACCTCGCTCGCCGCCATGGCGAGGTACTGCCAGCCACTGTAGGCCCAGAGCGCGGCAAACATCGCTGCGCCGAAACCGGCGAAGCCGCCATTCATGCCGCCCGGAGAGGGCGCGAGGTTCGACCAGTCACCGCCGTCGCTGAAGGCGAAAACCCCGACCGCGACGCCAAGCACTGCGAGCACCTTCGCGATCGTGAGCAGCGTCTGCACGCGTCCGCCGAACATGACGCCTGCGCAGTTGATGAGCGCAAACACCGCGATGACGCCGATCGCAATCAGTTGCCGCGGCCCGAATGCGAACACATAGGTGCCGCGAAAAAGGTGTAGCGGGCGGGTAAACCACTCGGCACCGAGGGGGTGGATGTCGGAGAGAAAGATCGCGGTCGCGGCGCCGTACGCGGCGATGCTCGCGCCCCCGAGCACGAAACTGTTGCAGGCGTAGAGGAACGCCGGAATTTCGCCGAACGCGACCCTGAGGTACACGTATTCGCCCCCCGCCTGGGGAAGGAGTGCGCCGAGTTCCGCGAAGCACAGTGCGGCCAGCATCGCGAGCAGTCCCGCCACGGCCCAGGCCCCAAGCAGCAGGGGCGGTGTGCCTACGGCCTGCGCCATGGCGGCGGACTTGAGGAAGATGCCCGTACCGATGATGATGCCGACCACAAGAGATGTGGCGTGCGTGAGTGTCAGATCGCGGCGCGGCTCGAGCAAAGCGTCGGAGCTCATGAGGCGCTATCGTACAATCCTTCAGAGAGCCGCACGGAGCCCAAAGATGGCGGCACACAGCTATCTGGCCACGATCCACTGGGCGCGAGGCGCAGCGGCGTTCACCGACCGGCGCTACAGCCGCGGTCACAGCTGGCGTTTTGACGGCGGCGTCGAGGTTCCCGCCTCCTCATCGCCGCACTCGGTGCGCGTGCCGTTCTCGGTCGCAGCCGCCGTCGACCCGGAGGAGGCGTTCGTCGCCGCGGTCTCGAGCTGCCACATGCTGTGGTTTCTCTCGCTCGCCGCAGAGCGCGGTTATCGCGTGGACGATTACCTCGACGCTGCGGAGGGCGTAATGGACAAGAACGCCGAGGGACGCATGGCCATCGTGCGGGTGACGCTGCGCCCGCGGATCCGGTTTTCCGGCCCGGCGCTGCCGACTGAGGCGGACATCGCCGAGCTTCACGAGCGCGCTCACGAGGAGTGTTTTATCGCGAACTCGATCAGAAGCGAGGTACGTTGCGAGCCGATCTTCGATGGCTGAGGAGCTGCTGAGATTCAAGGGCAAGGTGCGCTGCGTGGCCGCAGCGCCCCCGCTCGCACTTACGCTCTGCGGCACGCCAAGCAATGAGACGGGCGAGGTGGCGCTCGCCTTCAGCGCCCGAGCTCCGGGTGATTTTCCCGAATCGCTCGAGGATGCGGTGGTCGAGCGGGTGAGCCCCGGCAACTATCGCATCACGAGCGGCGCCCGCGCGTGGCTCCTCGAGGCGCGCGCGGTGCACGTGCACCGTGAGGTCGCAGCGCAGTTCTATCGGGCGATCCCGCCGCGGCCCGTGCCGTTCGTGAAGCGACTCTTGTGGTCGCTGGTCCTTCGGCTCGGGGCGAGCCGGCTCGGCATCCGCCTGCTGCGCGTCTCGCGCGGCTGAGCCGCCCTCAGGAGCTCGTCGTGCCGAGTTCGATGATGCCGCCTTCGGGGAGCGGCGCCTGGCGCGGCGCACCGACAAGCGATGCGTAAGTGGCGATCTGGGTATGAAACGCGCGGCTCCAGGTGAAGTGCCTGAGCACCCGGGCGCGGCCCGCGGCACCAATCGCGTCGAGGTCGCGCTCGTAGAGCGCGGCGATCGCCTCTGCCATGCTCGCGGGGCTATTCGGCGCCACGAGCGTACCGACGCTCTCGTCGATGAGCTCGGGAAATGCCCCCGCGCGCGGGGCGATCACCGGGCGTCCGCACGCCATCGCTTCCAGGATCACGAGACCGAAGGTCTCCTTGGTGCCGGCGTGCACGAGCGCATCGGCGGAGGCGATCCACTGCGCGAGCTCCTCGCTGTTGCGCCGGTAGGGCAGCATCGTGATGTTGGCGGCGGGACGCGTCACGCGCTCGCCGCCGCCGATCAGGAGGAGGTGATAGGGGGCGCCAAGCCGTGCGAAGGCCTTGAGCAGCACCGGCAGGTTTTTCTCGGGCGAGAAGCGCCCGGCGTAGACCAG
>DASPTE010000041.1:0-16851 GCA_035623585.1 Steroidobacteraceae bacterium
CGAAGCGGATCTGCTCGTGAATCGACGCCGCGGTGTGCGACAGACCTTCGAGCGCTGCGGTAGCGGCGTTCGTTGCGCCGGGCTCAGCGGCGTGCGTTGGTTCGCCCGCACTTCGGACGAAGAGCACTGCGGTGAGGCCCAAGGCAACGCCGCAGCGCAAAAACTTCCTGGCATCCATGTGCGTGGCTCCCCTCGGTTGATGTTATATTAAACAATATTGTTTAATATACGCAGAATGAACAGGACGTCAAGCAGCTCGCGCGCACGCGCCACGACCGAGGAACGCCTCGATGCCCTCTTTCACGCCTTGAGCGATCGCACGCGGCGCGCGCTGCTGGCGCGGCTGACGCGCCGGCCCGCGATCATCACCGAGCTCGCCCGACCCTTTGCGATGTCGCTGCCGGCGCTCTCGAGGCACATCAGGGTGCTCGAGGGGGCGGGGCTCGTGAAGCGCACGGTCGATGGCCGCATGCATCGGTGCACGCTCGATGCGCTGCCGCTGCGATCGGCGGAGGATTGGCTGAGTTTCTACCGCCGCTTCTGGGACGAGCATCTCGACGCGCTGGCACGCTATGTCGAAAAGCACTGAGCCGGGAGGGAAGCCCGCGACACTCACGCTCCTCGTGCGCCGGCTCATCCGGGCCACGCCCGAGCAATGCTTCGACGCCTGGAGCCGGCCGGAGGAGCTGCTGCGGTGGTGGGGTCCGAGATCGGTGACCTGCACGAGCGCCGAGGTCGACCTGCGGGTCGGGGGCCGTTATCGGATCGCCAATCAGTTTCCCGATGGGGCGACGCTCTGGATCAGCGGGGAGTTCGCGGCCATCGAGCGGCCCCGCAAACTCATGTACACGTGGCGGCTCGAGCCAGGCGCTGAACTGCCCGAGCAGGTCACGGTGACTTTTACGCGGCACGCGGCGGGGACCGAGGTGATCGTCGCGCACGAGCGCATCAGCGATGCCGTCAAACGCGACCGCCACGAACAAGGCTGGATCGAGTGCCTCGATGGCCTAGAGCAGCATCTCGCGCGGTGCGCCCGGGCGGGCGGCTAACGCCGAGCCTTCAACCCAAAAGCGGCGTCAGCCGCTGCACGGGCGTTCCCGATCTCGCTGCTAGAATCCGCGGCCGTGCCCTCACACCGAGCGTCCATGGATCACGAGCGGCCGAACTTCTTTGCAGGTCCCTACATCGACCGCCGCGCCGAGACACGCGAGGACCTCGAGTGGCTGGCCGCGGCGCGTACCGACCCCGGCACGCTTTATCTCATTGGCCAGGGCACGCGCCACCTCCTGCACACCGATGCGCAGCCGCGCATCGCGTTCCTCGCGAACGATGCGCCACTCGTGCGCGCGGCGGACCCCGCGCAGCAGGTGCTGCTCGGCTGGTTTCGCGCCGCACGCTGCGTGCTGATCGAGGTGCCGGCGGGGGAGCCCGAGCTACCCCTCGGCACGCGGTTCGAGGAACTGCGGCCGCTCGCGCCGCAGCTCGCGGGCGAGGAAGCGGGACTTCTCGCTTATGCACGCGCGCTTGGGATCTGGCGCGCCCGGCAACGTTACTGCGGCGTCTGCGGAGCGCCCACCCAGCCGGACAATGCGGGGCACTCCCTTGTCTGTTCGAACCCCGATTGCGCGAGCGAGTTCTTCCCGCGTATCGATCCGGCGATCATCGTGCTCGTGAGCGATGGCGAGCGGGCGCTCCTTGGGCGGCAGGCGAGCTGGCCCGCGCGGCGCTATTCGACCATCGCAGGTTTCGTCGAGCCCGGGGAGAGCCTCGAGGATGCGGTAGCGCGCGAGGTGCGTGAGGAAACGGGCGTCGAGGTTCACGCCGTACGTTACGACTCCTCGCAACCCTGGCCCTTTCCTTCCTCCGTGATGCTCGGCTTTCAGGCACGCGCGGCCCCTGGTAGCCCCGTGCGCGTGGGCGGCGAACTCGAAGACGCCCGCTGGGTGACGCGCGCGCAAGTTGAATCGGGCGAGATCCTCGCGCCTCCCACGCAATCGATCTCCTGGCGGCTGATCGAGACCTGGCTGAAAGGGCGCACGTAGGCGCATGTGTCTCCTCGTGCTCGCGTGGCGCGCGCACCCGCGTTACCGCCTCGTGGTGGCCGCGAACCGCGACGAATTCCACGAGCGTCCCGCCGCCGCCCTCGCCGAGTGGCCGCCGCCCGCGCAGATCCTGGGCGGGCGCGATCTGCGCGCCGGCGGCACCTGGCTCGCCATCGACCGCGCACGCCGCTTCGGCGTCGTCACCAATTTCCGCGAGCTGCAGCCCCCGCGCCCCGGCGCGCCCTCGCGCGGCGGGCTGATCCCAAGCTACCTCGGCGGATCCGAGTCGCCCCCGGAGTTCTTTGCAGCGCTCGAGAGCGAGGCGCGCCATTACTCGGGATTCAACCTGTTGCTCGCCGATCGCGAGGCGCTCTGGTACGGCTCGAACCGCGCCAGCCCCTTCGCGCGCGCGCTCGCCCCCGGGGTGTATGCGCTTTCGAACGAGTTCCTCGACACCCCCTGGCCAAAGGTGCAGCGCGCACGCGGTGCCTTCGAGGAGTGGCTCAAGGACCCAAGCGCGACCCCCGCCGCGCTCTTTGCGCTCCTTCGTGACCCCACCCGAGTCGCAGACGATGGGCTCCTCCCGAACACCGGAGTATCGCGGGCGTGGGAGCGGGTGCTGTCCTCCCCGTTCGTCCTCCATCCCGAGTACGGGACGCGCTGCTCGACGGTGCTGCTCGCGGATGCCGAAGGGGGCCTCTATCTTGCCGAGCGGCGCTTCGATGAACGCGGGGAAAAAACTGGGGAAACGCAGTTCGACCTCGCGCCCCTTGAGTGGCCGTAAGCCTCTCTGCGGAACCCAGCCCCGCCTCCGCGACTCTATTTGCGGCGGCGGCCGCGTCCGTAACGCTTTAGAATTCCGGCATTTTTCTCATATCAGCCTCTGAGAATGACGCAGCGCAGTCACCGGCCGCGGCTCCGCCCGCGACAAAGGCGCAGTGCGGCGGCGGTGATGGCCCTCTGCCTCCTGCTCTGCCCGTGCGCCTATGCGCAGCACGTCACGATCGAGGTGCGGGGCGTCGATGAGGAGCTGCGTAACAACGTGCTCGCGTACCTGAGCTTCTCGCGCTACCGCAAAAGTGCAGCGGAACTCAACGCCGACACCGTCGAGCGGCTCCACAACCGTGTCGAACGCGAGGTGCAGGCGGCGCTGCGTCCCTTCGGGTACTACGAACCGCAGGTGCAGTCAGACGTGAGCGCGCAGGGCAAAGGCGACTGGCGCGTCACCGTGGACATCAATCCCGGCAAGCCCATCCTCATCGAGAGCATCAGCGTCCGCGTGGAGGGGCCCGGGGAGAGCGATCCGCTCTTCCAGCGCATCCTCACCAACCTCCCGCTCAAGGCCGGCGATCGGCTGAACCACGCCGACTACGAATCCATCAAGAGCGATCTGCAACGCACCGCGGCGACCTACGGCTATTTCGACGCGCGCTTGGTGAAAAACGAGCTGCTCGTCGATCCGCCGAACTACCGTGCGACGATTGCGCTCGAGCTCGACACCGGCGCGCGCTACCGCTTCGGGACGACGACGATCGAGCAGTCGGTGGTCAAGGACTCCCTCGTGCGCAGCTACGTGCGCTACCACCAGGGCGACCCGTATGACCTGACGCAGGTGCTGCGCACCCAGTTCGCGCTCGATGATTCACAGTACTTCAGCAATCTCGAAGTGCTGCCGGGCACCCCCGACCGCAACGCGCTCACAATTCCGGTGACGATCCACGCCGACCCGAGCCGCCGCCACCGCTACTCCTTCGCCGCGGGCTACTCGACCGATACCGGCATCCGCGGCACGCTCGGGTTCGAGGATCGGCATATCAACCAGTACGGTCACCGCTTCACGGCCGAGCTGCAAGCCTCACAGGTGCAGCGCTACGCGGTGCAGGTGCGCTACATCGTGCCGATCGGTGATCCGGCGGTTGAGAATTTCACGGCCTTCGCGCGCATCGAGCAGGAAACGCTCGGCGATGTGGACACCTCGACCCAGTCGCTCGGACCGAGCATCACCAAGGTGACGACCCACTGGCAGTACGTCGGACTCGTGACCGCGATGCACACCTCGGGCACGGACCTCAACGGCACCATGTCCGACTCCCTGCTTGTCCCGGAGGTCGACATTGCACGGGTCCCGGTGGGCTACCTCGGCGAGCCGCTCTTTGAGCGCCCGCTCTACGTTACGATCAAAGGCTCGACCCAGGCCCTCGGCGCGGGTGCGGACTTTCTCCAGCTGCACCTGCAGTCCGAGCGGGTATTTCCGATCGTCCCGAAGTGGCACCTGCTCCTGCGCGGGGAGGCGGGCGCGACGATCGTGCAGAACTTCGATGCGATGCCGACGGTGCTGCGTTTCTTTGCGGGCGGTATCAACAGCGTCCGTGGCTTTGCCTACAATTCGCTCTCCCCGACCCAGCCGGTGTGTGCCACGGGCACAAGCGGCGCAAACTGCGAACCGACGGCGTACATCAAGGTGGGCGGCAAGGATGTCATTACCGGCACCGTGGAGGTGATCCGCGACCTGCCGAAGAACCTCGGCATCGCGACCTTCTTCGACTTCGGCAACGCCTTCAATTCCCTCCCCGCGCAGCTGCAATATTCGGCGGGCATCGGCTTGCGGGTGCGGCTGCCGGTGCTCACGCTCGGGGTGGATCTCGCGGAGCCGCTCTCGGTGTCCGCGGGACCGCGGCTGCAGATCAACTTCTCGCCGAAACTCTAGAGCACCCTCCACACCCATGCGCCGCCTGCTGCTCATCCTCGCCACACTCCTCGTCCTCACGCTCATCGTCGTGCCGGGGGCGCTCATCTGGTCGGTGGTGTTCACGGAGCCGGGGCTGCAGTTTCTCGTGAAACACATTCCGCACCAGCTCGCCGACACGCGGCTCGAGATCGTCGGCATCCGCGGCACGATCGCCGGCGGACTCGCGGTCGATCGGGTGGAAATCGATCACCCGCTCGTGCACCTGAAATTCGAAGGCATCGTGGGGCGAGTTGCGCTCGCACCGCTCGTGCTGCAGACCATCCACGTCCTCGACGGCTCGGTGCGCAGCGCCCTCATCGAGCCCAAGCGCCGCACCAAGCCCGCGACCTCCCACGAGCCGCCCGTGTTCCTGCCGCGCTGGCTGATGATCCGCGTCGATGAGGCCCAGGTGGTGACCGCCACGCTCGTCGCCTACAACGGCTTTCGGCTGCGCGCGGCGAATTTGCAGGGCTCGGCGGTGATCCGCTACAAGACGATCCGCTTCTTCGAGGCCGAGGGCCGGCTCGGGGAAACTCAGGTGAGTGGCATCGGCCTGCTGCGCGCTCACGATCCGCTCGGGATCGAGGCCAACGGCCGTCTCGAGTGGTCGCCGCCCGGCGAACCACGCTGGCGCGTGAGCGGCACCGCCCGCGGCGATCTCGATGATCTCAACGTCGTTGCCCAGGCGACCAGCCCCTTTCGCGCCGAGTTCACCGGCAAGGCGCTCGATCTCACGAGCCACTGGCACCTTGTGGGGCAGACGCTCATCGAGGATTTTGATCTCGCCGCCTGGGGCCTCGCCGGGCCGCTCGGCAGCATTCGCGGCCACCTCAGCGTCTCGGGCAACATTGATGGCTTCAATGCCCGTGGCCAGTTGAACCCGACGGGACTGCATGCCGGGCCGTTCGATACCGAGTTCTCCGGTCTTTACGCCGACAATGTGCTCAGCTTAAAGAACGCCGAGGCGCGGCATCTCGCCTCGGGGACGCGCGCTACCGCGAGCGGAACGGTCGGCGTCGTCCCGCACGGCCCACGGCTTGATCTCACCGGCAGCTGGAGCGAGTTGCGCTGGCCGCTCGTTGGTCGCGAGGTCGCCTTCCGTAGTCCCGCGGGCGCTTTCACACTCGCGGGAATCCTTCCCTACCAGGTGCACTTCACCGGCAGCGCGACGACGGCCGAGCTGCCGGTGATGCCGCTCGATGTCACCGGTACCCTCGACAAGGACCGCTTCAGTTTCGACCCTGCGGAGGTGGATCTCTTCAACGGGCACGCGCACCTCAGCGGGTTTCTTGCCTGGGCACCCGAGAAAACCTGGTCGGTCGCCGGACGGGTGACGGGCATCAATCCGGCGGCGCTGCGGGCCGACCTTCCGGGAAAGCTGAACGTCACGCTCGCGCTCTCCGGACGCGGCTTCGAATCGAAAGGCGATCTGCGGGCGAGCTTCAGCGACCTGAGCGGCACGCTGCGCGGGGTACCGGCGAGTGGCGGCGGCACGCTCACCCATTCGGGAAACACCTGGGGCTTCAGCGGCGTGCGCGTCGCACTCGGGAGCGCGACGCTGACGCTCGATGGGCGGCTGAACGAACGCATGGATCTGCGCTTCGCGTTCTCCGCCGCCGATCTCAACGTTCTTTCCCCGGGCAGCCGCGGCCGGCTTAAGGCGGGCGGCACCATCGCGGGCACCTTCGAAGATCCGGAGATCGTCGCCACCGCGCACGGTTCGGGGATCGACTATCAGGGCATCAAGGTCGAGACGATCGACCTCGATGCGGACTTCGACCCGGGCGATCCCGAGAGAGTCTCCAAGATCGACCTCCAGGTGCACGGGGTGAGCCACGGCAAGCGTACCCTCGAGAGCGCGATCTTCACGCTGCGCGGTCCGCCCGCCGCGTACAACGTGCACTTCAACGCCGCGGCCACCGGTCTTGCGGTGGATGCGCACGCGAAGGGCAGTTACGCCCGCGGGCTCTTCGCGGGCGTTCTGAGCGCGCTCAACGTCAATGGCAGCGAATCACTCCACCTCTCGCTCGAGCGCCCCGTCGAGTTCAGTGCGGCGCTCGATCACGCGCGCATCGAATGGCTGTGCCTGAGTGGCTCCCCGGGCAGCGCCTGCGCCGACGGCGACTGGACTGAAGCACTCTGGAGCGGCACGCTCATGGTGAATGAGGTACCGCTCGAGACGCTCACCGCGGGGATGACGCCCGCGGTCGACTACCGCGGCACGATCAGTCTCCTCGCGCATATGTCGGGCGGTGCCGAGCGGCCCGTTCAGGGAACCGTGCGCGCCGAGCTCGCCGACGCTGAACTCCTTCACAAAACCGCGAGCCGCAAAGTCGAGCACACGAAGATCGGCTCGGGCACGCTGAACCTCACGGCCACACCTGATGAGGTCACGGCGTCGGCGCTCATCGGGGAGGGCGGCATCGGAACGCTGCGCGGGAATCTCGCACTCGCGCGCACGACGCCCGCCTGGCTCGACATGCCGCTCACGGGCGAGCTGCACATGGACACGGGCGAGGCGAGCCTCGTCTCACTGTACGTGCCCGATATCGACCGTGCCCAGGGGCACCTCAAGGCGGATGTCGAGGTGAGCGGCACGCTCGGGGCGCCGGTGCTTGCGGGGCTGATCAAGGTGAGTGATGGCGAGATCGACGTCTACCAGATCAATCTCGCGCTGCGGCAGCTTGCGGTCGAGGCGCGCCTGAGCGATGCCGGAGTCGATTTCACGGGCAGCGCCCGCGCGGGCAACGGCAACGTCGCCGTGACCGGCCATCTCGAATGGCGCGAGCTCGAGCCGTACGGGAAGTTCCACCTGCAGGGCACCAATCTGCGCGTCGCGGACGTTCCCGAAGCGCAGATCGACGCCTCGCCCGATCTTGACTTCACGGTCGAGGGAAAGAAGATCGATGTGTCGGGGAAGGTCACGCTCCCCTACGCCAAGATCCAGCCGAAGGACATCACGAGCGCGGTGCGCACCTCCGCGGATGAGGTGATCGTCGGCCAGGAGGAGGAATCGAGCACCAAGCGTTTCGAGGTGACGAGCACGATCACCCTCGTGCTCGGGGACCAGGTGAACTTCGATAGTCTCGGTTTGACCGCGCGGCTCATCGGGAGCCTCACCATCAAGAGCGGCTACGATGCGCTCACCCGCGGCACGGGCGAGCTCTCGGTGGCGGAAGGCAAGTACACCGCCTACGCGCGCAAGCTCGACATCCAGCGCGGGCGGCTCATCTTCACCGGCGGCCCGATCGACGATCCGGGTATCGACCTGCGCGCCATCAAGACATTCCCCGATGTCACCGCCGGGGTCAACGTGCGCGGCACGCTGCTGCGGCCGCGCATCTCGTTCTTCTCCGACCCGCCGCTGCCGCAGTCGCAGATCGTCTCCCTGATCCTGGCCGGGGGTTCGCTCGAATCGGCGCAACGCAGCAGCGCGGGTCCGGGCGGGGGCGCCGGCAGCGCCGCCCTCGCACAGGGCGGGGCGATACTCGCACAGCAGCTCGGCTCGCACGTCGGCGTCGAGGACGTGAGCCTCGAGTCCGACATCGGCAATGAATCCTCGCTCGTGCTCGGGCGCTATCTCTCGCCGCGCCTCTACGTGAGCTACGGCATCTCCCTCACCCAGCAGCTCAACACCTTCAAGGCACGCTACACGCTCGGCGATCACTGGACGGTCAGGATCGAGATGGGCCAGGCGTACGGGGCGGACCTGGTGTACGCGATCGAGCCCAAGTAGCGCGCCGCGCTTGACGTTCGTGCATTAAAATGCACAATACGTGCATTTTTATGCCCGAAGGAATACCGCCGTGGTAAGCGATGCGCAGCAGCTCGAGCGTCGCAGCGCCATCCTGCGCCTGCTGCGCGATGGCACCGTGCGCCGCCAGTACGAGCTCGTGCGCCTCCTCAAGAAGGAGGGCCACGACGCCACGCAATCCTCCATCAGCCGCGACCTGCGCGATCTCGGGGTACTCAAGGCGAGCGGACGTTACGTGCCGCCGAACGAGGAGGCGGCGCGCCTGAATGGCGACTTCGGCACGCTCGCGCAGTTCGTGCGCGCCCTGCGCCGCGCGGGTCCCGCGATCACGGTGCTGCGCACCACGATCGGCGCCGCGCAGAGCGTCGCCGTCGCGATCGACAAGGCCGAGTGGCCCGAGGTCGCCGGCACGATCTCGGGGGACGACACGATCTTCATCGCCACCGCCAGTGCGCGCGCGCAGGAGGCGCTCGTCGCGCGCCTGCGGGCGCTGTTTCGGGTTTAGCCATGGCAAACACCACCGCACCGCCGGGCACAACGCCCATCGTCCTCGCCTACTCCGGAGGACTCGATACCTCCTTCCTTGTCCCCTGGCTCGCCGAGACCGAGCGGCGAACGGTGATCACGGTCACGGTCGACACCGGTGGAATCGATGCCCCCGCCGCGCGTACCCTCGCCGCGCGCTCGCGCGCACTCGGCGCACTCGAACACCACCAGATCGACGCGCGCGCCGAGTACTTCGAGCAGGTGCTGCGCTTTCTCATCATGGGCAACGTGCGGCGCGGACAGCTCTATCCGCTTTGCGTCGGCGCCGAGCGCGTCATGCAGGCACAAACCATCGCGCGCATGGCGCGGCAGCTTGGCACCAACACCGTCGCACACGGCTGCACGGCCGCAGGTAACGACCAGGTGCGTTTCGAGGTCGCGCTGCGCACGCTCGCTCCCGAACTCACCGTGCTCGCCCCGGTGCGCGATCGGGCCTTCAAACGCGAGGAGGAGCTCGAGTACCTCAAGAAGCGCTCCCTCCCCGTGCCCCCGAGCGGCGCTAGCTACTCGGTCAATCGCGGCCTCTGGGGCGTCACCATCGGGGGGCGCGAGACGCTCACCTCGGCGGGCAGCATCCCGGAGGATGCCTGGATCCTCACGCGCGGCGCCTTTACCGAGCACCGCACCCCCGAGCGCCACGTCATCTCCTTCTCCCAGGGGCGGCCGGTGGCACTCGATGGCACCGCGCGCACTCCCGTCGAGATCATCGAGGCACTCGAGAGCCTCGCCGCGCCCTTCGGCATCGGCCGCGGCATTCATCTCGGCGACACCATCATCGGCACCAAGGGCCGCGTCGCCTTCGAGGCTCCGGCCGCCGAGGTGCTGCTCAATGCGCACCGCGAACTCGAGAAACTCGTGCTCACCGGGAGGCAGCAGCGCCTCAAGGAGCTCGTCGCGGCGACCTACGGCGATCTCGTGCACGAAGGACAGCTTCTCGATCCGGTCTGCCGCGATATCGAGGCGCTACTCCTCTCCTCGCAGCAGCGCGTGACGGGCGAGGTGCACGTGCTCTTACGCGAGGGTGCCCCCTTCATCGAAGGGGTGGAGTCGCCGTTCTCGCTCATGGCGGCGTCGCGGGGCGTCTACGGCGAGGCAGCGGGGGAGTGGACCGCGGCGGATGCGCTCGGGTTCTCGCGGATCGTCTCGCTCCCGGGGGTGTTCCACAGCCGCGCGGGCGAGCGTGCGCCCTCGAGTGCGCCACAGGTTCACAAGGAGCGGTGAGATGGAAGGCGTGATGCGCAGCGTGCTCGTCGATAAGCTCGCCTCCGTAACCCAGGCCTGCGGGCTCTCGCACGAGGTGCGCGTCTCCGCCGACATTCCCGCGGAAGAAGGCGTCGTGGTCGTGGTCGAGGTCCTCAACAACAAGTCCACCTACAACACACTCGAGCTCACGAGCGGCCGCATGGCGAAGGTCATCAAGGGCGATGTGGTCGCCGGAGCCCTCGGTCACCGCCAGGCGCTCTTTGGCTACTCCGGACACATCCCCGATACGCTCCGTCCCGGGGACATCATCCAGATGCTCAACATCGGCGGCGTGCTCGGCATCTGCGACTCCGTCAACCCCGAGAAAGGCAAACCCTTCGATTGCCGCGTGCTTGGGGTCGCGCTCAACTTCCCTTACCTCGGCGAGCGCATCGGTGTCCCCGCGCGCGTCGGGCAGAAGCGCCTCGACGTCAACGCGCCCCTCGACACCCGCAGCGTTCCGGTCGTGGCGCTCGCCGGGACCTGCATGGAGGCGGGCAAGACCGCCGCCGCCTGTGCCCTGATCGCCCGCATGCGCCACCGCGGACTCACCGTCGATGCCTTCAAGGCGACCGGCGTCTCGCTGCGGCGCGACATCCTCGCCATGGAGGATGCGGGCGCGCGCCACTGCGCGATCTTCACCGACCTCGGAATCGTCACCACGACGCGCCTCAATGGACCCGCGCTCACGCGCACCATGCTCACCGAGCTCGCCGCCCATCGGCCCGACGTGCTCGTGTTCGAGCTCGGCGATGGCATCCTCGGCACCTACGGCGTGGATGCCATCCTCGAGTGCCCGGACATTCGCGCGGCGCTGAGCGCGGTGATCCTCTCCGCGAACGACCCGGTGGCCGCCTGGGGCGGCGTGAAGCTGCTGCGCGAGCGCTTCGCCATCGAGCCCTGCGTGGTCACAGGCCCCGCCACCGACAACCAGGTCGGGGTCGATATCATCAAGAGTCAGATGGGCGTGCCCGCCTTCAACGCGATCCAAAGCGGTGCGGCGCTTGGCGATCGGGTGATCGAGGCGCTCGGGCTCCCCGCCCGCGCGGCGCAATGAGCGCGCGCATTCCCACCGTGGTGCTTGGCGGCACGGGTTACGTCGCCGGAGAGCTCCTGCGCCTGATCGCCGCCCATCCGCACTTCGCGCTCGCGGGCGCCATGTCCGAGAGTTCGGCGGGCGAAACGATCGCCGGCGCCTTCCCACAGCTCGTCTCGGCCTACCCCGAGGAGCGCTTCAGCTCACAGAGCGACATCGAGCGGCTGCTCTGCACGGCGCGCGAGTCCGCGCTCTTCTCCGCGGCCCCGCACGGGGTCTCGGCGCCGCTCGTCGATGCGCTCCTTGGTGCCGCCGAGCGCGCCGATCGGCGCGTGCGTGTCGTGGATGTTTCGGCGGACTTCCGCTACCCATCACCCGAAGCATACGCCGCCGTATACCGCCACCCGCACGGGGCACCGGCGCGGCTCGCGCAGTTCACCTGTGCACTGCCCGAACACCTCAAGAGCCTCCCCACCGCGCACGTTGCCCACCCGGGCTGCTTCGCCACCGCGATACTGCTTGCCGCCGTACCGCTGCTCGCCGAGGGAATCATCACCCCCACTCTCTTTGTCAGCGGGGTCACCGGCAGCACCGGCTCGGGACGCAAACCGAGCGAGAGCACCCATCATCCGTTGCGTCATAGCGATCTCTACAGCTACAGCGCCCTCGCCCATCGGCACGCGCCGGAAGTCGCCGCCTGCGCGCGCGCGGCGACCGGGGTCGACGCCGAGATCGCCTTCGTGCCGCATTCGGGGCCCTTCGCGCGCGGCATCCACGTCACGGTGCAGGCGCAGCTGCGCGCGCCGCTCGATACGCAGGCAGTGGGCGCGCGGCTGCGCGGCTTCTATGCGGGCGCACCGTTCGTGCGCGTGACCGATGCGCCACCGCGCGTCAAGGAGGTGGCGACGAGCAACTACGCACACCTCTGCGCCGTCGCCGATGGCAAGACGCTCGCCGTGCTCTGCGTGCTCGACAATCTCACCAAGGGAGCCGCCGGGGGCGCCATGCAGTGGATGAATCGGCTGTTCGAGTTTCCCGAGACCGCGGGCCTGACGGCGCCCGCACCGGGATGGACCTGAGCATGCCAACGCAAATCCGACCCGACCAGGAGCCCACCGAGGTGCGCGACTATCTCGCGCCAGTGTTCGCGCGCTATCCGCTGGAAGTCGTGTCCGCGGAGGGGGTATGGCTCAAGAACATCCGCGGCGAGCGCGTCCTCGATCTCTACGGCGGACACGCGGTGGCGGCTCTCGGTTACGCGCATCCGGCCTGGACCGCCGCGCTCGCGCGCCAGGCGCAATCCTGTAACTTCCAGAGCAACGCGGTCGCCATGCAGGTACGCTCGCGCGCCGCCGCGCGGCTCGTGCGCTTCGCACAGCTGCCCTTCGCGAGCGTGTTCTTCGTCAACAGCGGCGCCGAGGCAAATGAGAACGCGCTCAAGGTCGCGCTGCGCACGACCGGCCGCAGTCAGGTCGTCGCCGTCGAGGGCGCCTTTCACGGACGCACCGCCGCGGCGGGAGCGGTGACCTGGGGCGCGATGCAGAAGTGGTACGGTTTTCCGCGCACTCCCTTCGAGGTGAGTTTCATACCCCGCGGCGACCGCGCCGCCATCGAGGCGCAGATCACGGGCCAGACGGCCGCGGTTATCGTGGAGCCGGTGCAAGGTCTTGCCGGCGCGGTCGACCTCGGCCGCCCGTTCTTGAGCTGGCTGCGGCGCCGCTGCGATGAAGTCGGCGCGCTCCTCATCTTCGATGAAGTGCAGTGCGGGATGGGGCGCACGGGTGAGCCCTTCGCCGCCAATCTCTACCAGCTGATGCCGGACATGCTCACCACCGCCAAGGCGCTCGGCAACGGCTTCCCCTGCGGGGCGGTTCTCTTCTCCGAGCCGGTCGCTAAATCGCTCACGGTCGAATCCCTCGGCACCACCTTCGGCGGGGGACCCATGGCCTGCGCGGCGATCGAGGCGGTGATCGACGCGATCGAGGGCGACGGCCTCCTCGAGCGCGTGCGGCACATCGGTGAATACATCCGCGCGAACTGCATCACGGGCCCGGTGAGCGGCGCTCAGGGCGTGGGGCTCATCACGGGCCTGCGCACCACGAGACCCGCGAAAGAGGTGCAGCTGCAACTGCTCGAGTGCGGCGTCCTTGCCGGCACCTCGAGCGACCCGCAGGTCCTGCGATTGCTCCCACCCTTCATCCTCGAGGAGCAGCACGTCGACATGCTCCGGGATGCGCTGCAGAGCCTGCCCTGATGAAGCGCTTCCTCGATCTTGGTGATTTCTCCCGCGAGGAGCTGCTCGCGCTCCTTGAACTCGCGCGGCGACTCGAGCGCGAGCCCGACCCGCGCGCGCTCGCCGGCAAGATCCTCGGGCTCCTTTTCTTCAACCCCTCACTGCGCACGCTCGCCTCGTTCCAGGCCGCGATGGCGCGCCTTGGCGGCAGCTCGATCGTGATCCACGCGGGCCAGGGCAGCTGGCAGCTCGAGACCCGAAGCGGCGTCGTAATGGACGGCGCAGCGGCCGAGCACGTGCGCGAAGGGATCCCCGCGCTCGCCTCCTATTGCGATGCGCTCGGCATCCGCGTCTTCGCCGAAGGCAAGGATCTCGCGAGCGATCTGGCGGAGACGACCTTCAACGTCATGGCGGCGCTCATCGACAAGCCCCTCGTGAACCTCGAATCCGCGATCAATCACCCCTGCCAGGCGCTCGCCGACTGGAAGACGCTCGATGATCTCGCGGTGCCGCGCGGGGCGCGCTTCGTGCTGAGCTGGGCCTACCATCCGCGCGCGCTGCCGCTCGCGGTGCCGGCCGCGGCGCTGCACATGGCGGCGCTGCGCGGCATGGAGGTCATCGTGCTGCGTCCCGAGGGCTTCGCGCTCCCCGGGCCGATCATGGAGCGCGCGCGCCGCGCGGCGGCGGCCTCCGGCGGCTCAGTGCGCGAGACCAGCGAGCGCGCGGATGCTCTCGGTGGCGCCGCGATCCTCTATGTAAAGGAATGGGGTGCGACCGCCCCCTACGGGGACGGCGCGGCAGATGCGCGCCTGCGCAGTGCGCTCACCTCCTGGTGCGTGCGCAACGACTGGTTTGCGAATACCGCACCGGGCTGCCGCCTCATGCACTGCCTGCCGGTGCGCCGTAACACGGCGATCGCCGACGAAGTGCTCGATAGCCCCCGCAGCATCGTGCAGCGCGAGGCCGCCAATCGACTGCCGGTACAGATGGCTGTGCTGCATCAACTATTGAACTCCTGAGGAAGAGAGGGAGTCGACTCCGCCATGATTTTGCACAGAAGCGATCAGAGCCTCGCGATCCGGGCGCTCAAGAACGCCGCCCCCTACATCCGCATGTACAAGGGCAAGACCTTCGTCGTGAAAGCAGGCGGTGGAGTGTTCGCGGACGCGAGCGCCACGCGCGTGCTCGTCGAGCAGATCGGCATCCTCCACTACTTCGGGGTGCGCGTGGTACTCGTGCACGGGGGCGGTCCGCAGACGACCGAGCTCGCCGAAGCCTTAGGCGTGCGGACGCAGATGGTCGAGGGCCGGCGCATCACGGACGAGAAGTCGATCGACATCGCCGCGATGGTGCTCAACGGACTGATCAACACGCGCGTGCTCGCGATCTGCCGTGCGCTCGAGATCGATGCGGTCGGCATCAGCGGCGTGGACGCAGGGCTCGTCCGCGCGCACCGCCGTCCCCCGGTGCAACTCGAGGGTCGGGGCGCGGCGGTCGATTTCGGCTTCGTCGGCGACATCGACTCGATCGATCCCACGGTGCTGCGCAAGCTCCTCGAGCAGGGGCTGATGCCGGTCGTGAGTCCGCTCTCGGCGGATGCCGCCGGCACGCTCCTCAATGTCAATGCGGACACCGTCGCCGCGGCGATCGGCGCTGCGCTCGGCGCGGAGAAACTCATTCTCTGCACGGGCGCGCCCGGGATCCTCGGCAGTCTGAGCGATCCAGGCTCGCTCATCTCCTACACGGACCTGCGCGGCCTCGCTCGCCTGCGCGAAGAAGGCCGCATCGCCGATGGAATGCTGCCCAAGGTCAAGGCCATCGAGACTGCGATCCGCGGCGGCGTGCGGCGCGTGCACGTGATCTCCTATCACTCCCCCGAAGGGATCCTCGCGGAGGTCTTCACCAACGAGGGCACCGGTACCCTGATCGTCGAAGACGTGAACGCGCTCACCCCCGCCGAGCAGAGCCCGCCATGACCCGGCTTTGGGACAAGGGCAGCCGGCTTGATGCACGCGCGCTTCACTACACTTCGGGCGCCGACTACACGCTCGATGAGCGGCTCGTGCGCCATGATGTGCAGGCTTCGATCGCGCACGCCGAGATGCTGTTTGCGGCGAAGCTGCTCTCCGCAAGCGACCTAACCGCCATCCGCGATGGCCTGCGCGCGCTTGGCGCGGAGCACGCGCGCGGCGCCTGGAAGATCGAGCCCGAGGACGAGGACTCGCATACCGCGCTCGAACGGCGCCTCACCGCGCGCATTGGCGAGGCGGGTGCGCGCATTCACCTCGGCCGCTCGCGCAATGACCAGGTGCTCGCCGCCCTGCGGCTCTACCTGCGCGAGAGCGTCGCCGCGCTCGCCGAGGGGGCGCTGCGGGTTGCGGGCGCGCTCGATGAGCTCGGCGCGCGCGAACCCGACACCCCCCTCCCCGGCTACACGCACATGCAGCAGGCGATGCCGAGTTCGGTGCCGCTCTGGGCGGGGGGGTTTGCCGCGCAGCTGCGCGACGATGCCGTCGGCCTCGGCGGCGTCCTGCGCCGCATCGAGCAGAATCCGCTCGGCTCCGCGGCCGGCTACGGCACGCCGGGCCTGCCGATCGACCGCGAGGCGACGCGCGCGGCGCTTGGGTTCGCGAGCGTCCAGGAGCCGGTAACCGCCGTGCAGCTCTCGCGCGGCAAGGCCGAAGCGCAGCTGCTCTTTGAGATCGCGCTCCTCCTGCAGGATCTCTCGCGCTTCGCTGCCGACGTGCTGCTCTTTGCAACCTCCGAATTCGGCTTCCTCGAGCTCGGCTCCGCCTTCACCACCGGCTCCTCGATCATGCCGCAGAAGCGCAACCCCGACGTGTTCGAACTCGTGCGCGGCCACTCGGCCAGCGCACAGGCAGCTCTCATCGAGGCGCTCGCGGTGTGCGCCAAGCTCCCCTCGGGTTATCAGCGCGACCTGCAGCTGCTCAAGTTCCCGCTCTTTCGCAGCATCGACATGGCGCTCGAAACGCTCGCCATCCTCCCGCCGGCGATCGCCGCGCTCAGTTTCCGGCGCGAGGCGATCAGGCTCGATCCGGCGATCCACGCCGCCGAGGAAGCGAACCGCCTCGTGGTCGCCGAAGGCATTCCGTTTCGCGAGGCGTACCAGAGAGTCGCGGCGAAGCTCAAGCGCTAAGGCACGCCCTCCACCTCACGGTTGCTGCGATCGCCGCACTACGTCAGGCTGCGACGGGTCCTAGGGGGAGACCATGACGAAGGTGTTGGGAATATCGGGGAGCCTGCGCCGTG
>DASPTE010000043.1:0-3049 GCA_035623585.1 Steroidobacteraceae bacterium
GAAGAGCTGCGCCTCGCGCTCGAGAAGTACGGCACCTGAGGCTCCCCCCCGGCAGCGGGTGGCAAGGGGCCTCCTCCGCTCCCCGCATTGCGAAACTTCGTGCGTTACGTCAAATTTCCGACCTCGGGCGGTTGATCCCAAAGCCGGTAACCGGCTAAACAACTGTCGGAAAAATCTCTTAAGGAGCAGTGGCTTGGCGCGCATCGACGCGTTTCTGAAGCTCGGCACCCAGCAGGGGTGCTCGGACGTGCACCTGGCGGTGGGCGTGCCGCCGATGCTGCGCATGCACGGCGACCTGCTGCCGATCAAGTTCCGCGAGCTGCGCCAGGCCGAGCTCGAGGGCTACATCGCCGAGATCCTCACCCGCTCGCAGAACGATCATTTCGCGCGCGGCAACGATCTCGACTTCTCCTACGTATCCGCCGAGGGCGGGCGCTTTCGCGTCAACGTCTATCGCAAGGACACCGGGATCGGCGCCACCTTCCGCTCCATCCCCTCCACCGTGCCGACGCTCGAGAAGCTCGCGCTGCCGCCGATCGTCACCAAGCTCTGCGACTTCCACCAGGGCATGGTGCTCGTCACGGGGTCCACCGGCACCGGGAAGTCGACCACGCTCGCGGCGATGATCGATCATCTCAACAACACACGACGGCTCAACATCATCAGCCTCGAAGACCCGATCGAGTTCGTGCACCCGAGCAAGAACTCCCAGGTCATCCAGCGCGAGCTCGGCACGCACATCCCGAGCTTCGCCGAAGGCGTGCGCGCCGCGATGCGCGAGGACCCGGACGTGATCCTGGTGGGCGAGCTGCGCGATGCCGACACCATCTCGATGGCGATGACCGCAGCCGAGACCGGGCACCTGGTGCTCGGCACGCTGCACACGACCAGCGCCGTCAAGACCATCGACCGCGTCATCGATGCGCTCCCGGTGGAGGAGCGCGAACAGACCAAGAGCTTCCTCGCGCAGAGCCTGCTCGCGGTCGTGACGCAGGTTCTGGTCAAGACCGCCGACGGCCACGGGCGCAAGGCGGTCTGCGAAGTACTGATGATGACCAAGGCGATCGCCAAGCTGATCCAGACCGAGCAGACGCACCAGATCCCGACCCAGCTGCAGATGGGCCGCGACCTCGGCATGCAGCTCCTCGACCAGGGGCTGCTCGCGGCGATCGCGGCGCGTACCGTGGATCCGGACGACGCTTACAACTACGCGAGCGACAAGCGCTCCTTCCAGAAGTACGTCACCGACACCACCATGCTGCCGAAGATCGACATCACCGGGACCGCGCCGGTGCCGCCGGCGAGCCTGCCGGGCTGAGGCACGCGAGGCCGCCGTGGCGCAAATCGACCCGCTGCTCATCGAAGTGCTGGAGAAGCGCGGCTCGGACCTGCATTTCATCGCCGGCGAGCCGCCGCGCATCCGCCTGTACGGTGACCTCTCGCCGCTCAAGCCGGAGCGCCTCGCCGCGGAGGCGGTCAAGGCGGCGCTCTACGAGATCATGCCGAAGACCGCCGTCGACCGCTTCGAGTCCAAGGAGGGGGCGGACTTCGCCTACACCCTCGCCGATCGCGGGCGCTTCCGCGTCAATGTCATGCGGCAGCTGAACGGCATGGGCGCGGTGTTTCGCGCCATCCCCTCGAAGGCGCTCACGCTCGATGAGCTCAAGATGCCCGAGGCGGTGCGGCAAATGTGCCGCCAGAACAGCGGGCTGATCCTCGTGACCGGCAAGACCGGCTCGGGCAAGTCCACCACGCTCGCCGCCATGATCGATGACATCAACCGGCGGGTGAAGGGACACATTCTCACGGTCGAGGACCCGATCGAGTTCGTGCACGAGCGCAAGAGCTGCCTCATCAGCCAGCGCGAGATCGGCGTGCACAGCCCGAGCTTCGCGTCCGCGGTGCACTCCGCGCTGCGCGAGGATCCGGACGTGATTCTGATCGGCGAGCTGCGGGATCTCGAGACCATGAGCATTGCGGTCACGGCGGCGGAGATGGGCATCATGGTGATGGGGACGCTGCACACCAACGGTGCGGCGCAGACCGTCGACCGCATGGTCAACGTCTTTCCCTCCGACAAGCAATCGCACGTGCGCACCATGCTGTCGACGTCACTGCGCGGCGTGATCTCGCAGCAGCTGCTGCAGCGCGCCGACCGCCAGGGCCGCGTCGCAGCGCTCGAGATCATGGTGAACACGCCCGCCTGCGGCAACTTGATCCGCCAGGGCAAGCTCGATCAGCTGGAGAACACCATGCAGTCCGGCGGGCAGTTCGGCATGCGCACCATGGACAGCGCCATCGACCAGCTGCTCAACACGCGGCAGATCAGCGGCAAAGAGGCCTACAAGAAAGCGATCAACAAGGCCAAATTCGAGGAGATGAAGGACTCCGGCTGAAGCGCCGCTCGTGCGCAGCGCGCCGCGCGGCCTTGCCGCGCCGGCAAGCTGTGTAAACTAGCCGGATGACCCGCAGGATCTTCGTCACCACGGCGCTCCCCTACGCCAACGGGCCGTTTCACATCGGCCACATCATGGAGTACATCCAGGCGGACATCTGGGTGCGCTTCCAGAGGATGCAGGGTCACGAGCTGCATTTCATGGGCGCGGACGATGCCCACGGCGCGCCCATCATGCTCAAGGCCGAGAGTGAGGGCATCACGCCGCAGCAGCTGGTCGCGCGCATCGCCGCTGGACGGCAGCGCTATCTCGAGGGCTTTCACCTGAGCTTCGATCACTGGTACTCCACCGACTCGCCGGAGAATGCGGCGCTGTCAGCGGACGTGTACACACGGCTCAAGGCCGCGGGCCTCGTCTACTACAAGGACGTCGAGCAGTTCTACGATCCGGTCAAGGGCATGTTCCTTCCGGACCGCTACATCAAGGGCGAGTGCCCGAACTGCCACTCGGCGGATCAGTACGGCGATGCCTGCGAGGTGTGCAGCACGGTGTACGCGCCGACCGATCTCATCAACCCGTACTCGACGCTCTCGGGGGCGCGCCCGGTGCTCAAGAGCTCCGGTCACTTCTTTTTCCGGCTCTCCGATCCGCGC
>DASPTE010000048.1:0-4072 GCA_035623585.1 Steroidobacteraceae bacterium
CGATCGCGACGGCGGTCGTCTATCTCGCCTCTGCCCCGAAAAGCAACGCCGTTTATGTCGCGATGAACGAGGCGATGGCGGACGTGCGCGAGTTCGGCTCGCTGGAGGTGCCATTGCGCCTTCGCAACGCGCCGACGCGTCTCATGAAGAATCTCGGGTACGGACGCGACTACCGCTACGCGCACGATGAGCCGGACGCGTACGTGCCGGGAGAGCGGTACCTGCCGGATGGCATGCCGGATCGGAGATACTATCGGCCCGTACCCCGGGGGCTCGAACTGAAGATCAGCGAGGCACTCGCGAGGTTAAGGTCGCCCCCGCCCTCAAAGGCTGAAAAGTGATCGATCCGAAAATCCTGCGCACCGATCCCGAAGGTGTGGCCCGTAATCTCGCGCGCCGCGGCTTCGATCTCGATGTCTCGGCGCTCAGGGCGCTCGAGGAGCGGCGCAAGTTCTGGGCGGTGGAAGTCGATCGCCTGCGGGCCGAGCGCAATGCGAACGCTAAGGCGGTGGGCGCGCTCAAAGGTCGCGGTGCGGACGCCTCCGAGCTCATTTTAAAGGGCGAGACCATCACCGATGCGCTCGGGGGCGCGGAACGCGAGCTCACGAGCGTGCAGCACGACCTCGAGCAATGGCAGATGGGACTCCCGAATCTGCTTAGCGATTCCGTCCCCGACGGGCGCGATGAGAGCGCGAACGTCGAAGTGCGTCGCTTTGGGGAGCCGCGGCGCTTTAGCTTCACCCCGCGCGATCACGTCGAGATCGGCGAGCGGCTCGGTGGACTCGACTTCGAGGCGGCCGCGCGCATCTCGGGTTCGCGCTTCGTGGTGATGCGCGCGGGCGTTGCGCGGCTGCACCGCGCGCTCGCGCAGTTCATGCTGGATCTGCACACGCGCGAGCACGGCTACCAGGAAGCGCACGTGCCGTATCTGGTGCAGCGACCGGCACTGACTGGCACCGGGCAGCTGCCGAAGTTCGAGCAGGATCTCTTTGCCGTGCGCGGCGAGCAGGGCTTCTTTCTCATACCGACCGCAGAAGTCCCCTTAACGAACCTCGTGCGCGAGCAGATCCTGCCGGCGGAGCAATTGCCGCTCCGATTCGTGGCGCACACGCCCTGCTTCCGTTCGGAAGCGGGCGCTGCCGGCAAGGACACCCGCGGCATGTTCCGCAATCACCAGTTCGACAAGGTGGAACTCGTGCAGATCGTGCGGCCCGCGGATTCCTACGCCGCGCTCGAGGAGCTCACCGGGCACGCCGAGGAGGTGCTGCGCCGTCTCGAGATCCCCTACCGCACCGTTGCACTCTGCGCGGGCGATGTCGGCTTCGGCAGTGCCAAAACCTATGATCTCGAAGCCTGGCTCCCCTCGCAGCAGCGCTACCGCGAGATCTCTTCCTGCAGCAACTGCGAAGCCTTCCAGGCGCGCCGCATGCAGGCGCGTTGGCGCAACCCCGATGGCGGCAAGCCCGAACCGGTGCATACGCTCAACGGTTCCGGACTCGCGGTCGGCCGCACGCTCGTCGCCGTGCTCGAGAACTTTCAGAACGAGGACGGCTCGGTCGATGTGCCGGGGGTGCTCAAGCCTTACATGGCCGGTGTGGAGCGCCTGACGGCGTAGCGTGGCGGTAGCGGATGTGTAAGAGCGCGCGCGGTGCGCACGGACTGTGTATGGCCAGCGCCGCGCGCGTGACCGACTGCTGAGGAGAGAGCGGATGCCCGAGCTCAGTCGCTCGCTGCAGCGGCGCCACATCACGATGATCTCGATCGGGGGCATCATCGGCGCCGGTCTTTTCGTCGGCAGCAGCGCCGCGATCGTCGCCACGGGGCCGGCGATCGTCATCAGCTACCTGATCACGGGCACGCTGGTACTGCTCGTCATGCGCATGCTCGGAGAGATGGCGGTGACGCTCCCCGCGGTGCGCTCCTTCAGCGAGTTCGCGCGCGCCGGCCTTGGAAACTGGGCCGGATTCGTCGCCGGCTGGTTGTACTGGTACTTCTGGATCATCGTCGTGCCGGTGGAGGCGATCGCCGGCGCCAACATCCTGCACGCCTGGCTCGGGCTACCCGCGTGGCTTCTTGGACTCGTGCTCATGGGCATCATGACTGCCGTCAATCTCATGTCGGCGCGCTCTTACGGCGAGTTCGAGTTCTGGTTTGCTTCGATCAAGGTGGCTGCGATCGTGGTCTTCATCGCGCTCGCCGCCGCCTACGCCATCGGTCTGACTTCGCCCACAGGTCCCACCTTCGGCAATCTCACGGCCTACGGCGGATTTGCGCCGAAGGGCTGGGTCGCGGTGCTCGCAGGCGCGGTAACCGTGTACTTCTCGTTGACGGGAGCCGAAATCGTGACGATCGCCGCCGCCGAATCCGAGGAGGGCGCGCGTGCGGTCGCGCGCCTGAGCACATCCGTGATCGTGCGCATCCTCACCTTCTATGTGGGCTCGGTGCTCCTGATCGTGAGCGTCGTGCCCTGGGTGCAGATCCGCTCCGGCGAGTCACCGTTCACCCTCGCGCTCATTGTCATGCATTTCCAATGGGCGAGCGTGGCGATGAGCGCCATCATCCTCACGGCCGTGCTCTCGTGCCTCAATTCCGCGTTCTACGTCTGCTCGCGCGTGCTCTTCGTACTCGCTGAGCATGGCGATGCGCCGAAGTGGCTCGTGCAGGTCAATAGCCGCCACGTTCCGACCCGTTCAGTGTGGATGGGCAGCATTGCCGGGGTTCTCGGCATCCTGGCGGCGATCACTTCCTCGCAAACGGTGTTCGCCTTCCTTGTGAATGCTTCCGGGGCACTGATGGTATTCACTTATCTCATCATCGCCCTCGCACACACCCGGTTGCGCCGCGCGCGCGAAGCGAGCGGCGCGCCCGCGCCGCAACTGCAGATGTGGCTCTTCCCCTGGGCAAACTACGCGGCCATCACCGGCATGGTGGCGGTTCTCGTCGCCATGGCGTTCACACCGGGGGAGATGACACGGGAGCTGCGTGTGAGCCTTCTCGCGCTCGCGGTGGCGGTCGGTGCTTATCTTCTGCTCGAGGCCCGGCGCCGCTCGCGGAGTCCGGGATCCGCGGCCGCAGCCCGCGCGGGGGAAACATGAAACGCTCCCTGGCGCTGACGCGACGCCAATTCGTGATCGGTGCCGCGGCCGTTGCCGGAGGGGCGCTCGTGCTGAGCGTCGCGCTCATCGGACGGCGGCGCTCGCAGCTTGCGCACGCCGGGCCCGGTTCACTCAATGCGTACGTGCGCATCGACGGCACCGGCCATGTGACACTCATCATGCCGAAGGTCGAGATGGGTCAGGGGACCTACACCTCGCTTCCCATGTTGATCGCCGAGGAACTTGAGGTCGCCCTCGAGAGGATCTCCGTCGAGGCCGCACCGCCCGATCCGGCCGTCTACGGCGTCGAGGGCGATCAGTCGACCGGCGGCTCAACCTCGATCAAAGATTGCTGGCTGCCACTTCGCCAGGCGGGCGCAACCGCGCGCCTCATGCTCATGCAGGCCGCCGCAAAGCGCTGGGGAGTCGCGTTGAACACCTGCCAGGCGCTGCAGGGAGAGGTGATTCACGCAGGTTCGGGACGGCGTCTGGGTTACGGGGCGCTCGCGGCCGCAGCGGCTGCGCTGCCCGTGCCGATACCGCCGCCGCTCAAAGCGGCGAAAGACTTCCGCCTCATTGGCCGTTCCACGCCGCGTCGCGACACGCCCGAAAAGGTTAATGGCAGCGCCATCTTTGGCATCGACGTGCGCCCCCCGCGTGCCAAAGTGGCCGTGATCGCACTTTCTCCGGTCGAAGGCGGCCGCATCGCAGAACCGTTTACTGGAGACGCGGCGCTGAGTATTCGCGGCGTCACTCAGGTCGTCGACGAAGGCGACCTCATCGCAGTAGTGGCCGATCGCACCTGGGCAGCGATCAAAGGCTTGCGGGCACTCGCCCTGCGCTGGGACGAGGGCGCCAACGGCACCGTACAGCAGGCCGCCCTGGTCTCAGAGCTCGACTCGGCGAGCCGCGAGGAGGGCGCGGTGGCCGCGCGGCGCGGCAAGCCTGCGGGCGCGCCCGCGCATGCAGCGACTCAC
>DASPTE010000087.1:0-2308 GCA_035623585.1 Steroidobacteraceae bacterium
TGGATGACGAGGCCGCCGAGGCTGTGACCGAGGAAATGCAGCTCCGGCGCCTCGAGCCTGCGCACGAACGCCGCCAGCCTCGAAGCGATCGCGCTCATGGTTAATGATGCAGCAGAGTAACGGAAGGAATGCAGCGTGAGGCCGAATTCCTGCTCCAGGCGATGGCGCAGGAGCACCGACTCCTGGCCCGGCATCCAAAGACCATGCACGTAGACGACCGCGGTCACGGCGGCTCAGGCGCCATGCCCTGCCCGCGCTGCGGGCGCGTGTTCACGAGGGCGGCGGCACGCGAACCCGCACATGCAGCTCGCGCAGCTGCCCTTCGCTCACTTCCGTCGGCGCATCGGTGAGTGGATCTGCCGCCGTCTGCGTCTTCGGGAAGGCAATGACTTCGCGGATGCTGTCGGCGCCTGCCATCAGCATGGCGAGGCGATCGAGCCCAAAGGCGATGCCACCGTGCGGCGGGGCGCCGAACTTGAGCGCATCGAGAAGAAAGCCGAACTTCTTCTGCGCTTCCTCGGCCCCCATGCCGAGGAGCTCGAACACCGTCGACTGCATCTCCTGGCGATGAATGCGCACCGAGCCGCCGCCGATTTCCGAGCCGTTGAGCACCATGTCGTAGGCCTTGGCGAGTGCTGCCGCGGGCGCAGCGCGCAGCGCCGCCGTATCGTCGCTCTGCGGAGCGGTGAACGGATGATGCATGGCCACCCAGCGCTTCTCCGCCTCCTCCCATTCGAACATCGGAAAGTCGAGCACCCACAGCGGCCGCCAACCGCTCGCCACGAGCTTGAGGTCCTGCCCGATCTTGAGCCGCAGTGCCCCGAGCGCGTCGTTCACGACTTTCGCGCGATCGGCGCCGAAGAAGATGAGGTCGCCGTCGCTCGCCCCGGTGCGCTCGAGAACTCCCTCGAGCGCCGCGTCGCTCAGGAACTTGATGATCGGCGATTGCAGCCCTTCGCGTCCCTTGTCGCGCTGGTTCACCTTGATGTAGGCAAGGCCCTTCGCCCCGTAGCGCGCGACGAACGCGGTGTACTCATCGATCTGCGAGCGCGGCATCACCCCACCCCCGGCGACGCGCAGTGCCGCCACCCGGCCGTGCGGGTCCTTGGCAGGTCCCGCGAATACCTTGAAGTCGCAGTCCCGCACCAGATCCGCGACGTCGGTGAGCTCGAGCGCAATGCGCAGATCGGGCTTGTCGGAGCCGTAGCGACGCAGCGCCTCCGCGTAGCTGATGCGCGGAAAGGGATCGGGAAGCGCCGCGCCGAGCACCTCGCGGAAGCAGTGCCGGATCAGCGCTTCCATGAGTGCCATGATGTCGTGCTGGCCGAGAAAGGAGGTCTCGATGTCGAGCTGTGTGAATTCCGGCTGGCGGTCGGCGCGCAGATCCTCGTCGCGGAAGCAGCGGACGATCTGGTAGTAGCGATCGAAGCCCGCGATCATGAGCAGCTGCTTGAAGATCTGCGGCGACTGCGGCAGGGCAAAGAACTTGCCCGGGTGCGTGCGGCTTGGCACGAGGTAATCGCGCGCGCCCTCCGGGGTCGCTTTGGTGAGCATCGGCGTCTCGAGATCGATGAAGCCGTGGCTATCGAGCCAGGTGCGCATCGCACGTGTCAGTCGGTGCCGCAGCCGCAGCCGCTGATTCATGACCTCGCGACGCAGGTCGAGATAGCGATAGCGCAGCCGCACTTCCTCACCGACCTGCTCATCGAGCTGAAACGGCAGCGGCTCGGAGCGGTTGAGGAGCTCGAGCTGCTGCGCCACGAGCTCTACGCGCCCGGAAGCGAGGTTGGGGTTCACGGTGCCGGTTGGTCGCTCGCGCACGCGCCCGGTCACGCGCACCACGAACTCGTTGCGCAGCCGCTCGGCTTCGGTGAATACGGCCGCCGCGCCCGGGTCGAACACGATCTGCAGCAGGCCCTCGCGATCGCGCAGATCGACGAAGATCACCCCGCCATGGTCGCGACGGCGATGCACCCAGCCGGCGACCGTCACCTGCTGGCCGAGGAGCTGCTCGTTAACCTGTCCGCAGTAATGTGAGCGCATGAACGGACGATGTTACGGAGGGCCGCACTGCCTAGGCAACCCGATCAGTCACGGGGCGTTTCGAGCACCGCGGCGGCGCCCTCGAGAGCCCCGGTGCGAAGTCGCTCGAGGGCGAGATTCGCGTCAGCGAGCGCAAAGCGCTCCACCGAGGCCTTGAGGCCGATGCGCGCGGCCACCGCCATGAAGTCCTCCCCGTCCCGGCGTGTGAGGTACGCGACCGACGAGACCGCGCGCTCGCCCCACAGCAGGCGGTACGGAAAGGCTG
>DASPTE010000089.1:0-6661 GCA_035623585.1 Steroidobacteraceae bacterium
CCCCGCTCCCCGATGGTCCGCGCGAGCGCCAGTGGCAGGTGCGCGCCCGCGAGGTAGTGCTCGCGACGGGCGCGATCGAACGTCCGTTGGTTTTTCCTGGCAACGACCGTCCGGGCATCATGCTTGCGGGTGCCGCACGTACCTTTCTCAACCGCTACGCCGTTCTCCCCGGGACGCGTGCCGTGCTCGTCACGGCGACCGAGGAGGCCTACCGGGCGGCACTCGAACTCGCGGGCGCCGGCGTTTTCATCGCGCGTATCGCGGACGTACGTGCGCTCGATGACAGCCCGGGCATACAAAGTGCCCGAGCAGCGGGGATCCCGGTGCTGACGCGGGCGACGGTGATTGGCACCGAAGGTCGGCAACGGGTGCGCGCGATTCGGCTTGCGCGAATTGCGGACGATGATGCTGGCGCGGGTGGGGCGCAGCCGTGTGATCTCGTCCTGGTTTCCGGGGGCTTCACTCCGAGTGTGTCGCTTTACTCGCAATCGCGCGGCCGCTTGATCTGGGATGCAGGGCGTCAAGCGTTCCTTCCCGGCACGGCTGCCGAGCGCGTGCGCTGCGCCGGGGCGTGCCGCGCAGTCACGGAGCTCGCCGATGTGCTCGCCGATGGCGCCGCACAGGGAGCGGCCGCGGCACAGGCTGCGCGCACGCGCGGCAAGAGCGCACCTGCTGTGCTCGCCCTCGACCGTGCGAGCGAGACTTCCGCTGCCGCCGCAGACGCGATCGTCGGTGCCTTGCCGCCCGCGCCCGGAGCGCATGCGCGCGCCTTCGTCGACTTTCAGAACGACGTCACGACGAAGGATCTTGCGCTCGCGAATCGCGAGGGGTTCCGCTCGATCGAGCACGTCAAGCGCTACACAACCACGGGCATGGCGACGGATCAGGGGAAGACCTCGAACCTGAACGCACTCGGCATTGTCGCCGACAACCTCGGCAAGACGGTCCCCGAGGTGGGTTTCACGACATTTCGCATGCCCTACACGCCGGTAAGCTTCGGCGCTTTTGCCGGGGTTGCCCGCGGCGAGCTCTTCGATCCCGTACGGCGCACTCCGATGCACGAGGCGGCGGCGGCCGCGGGTGCGGTGTTCGAGGATGTAGGTCTTTGGAAGCGCGCGCGTTACTTCCCGCGCGCCGAGGAGGACATGCACGCGGCGGTGGCGCGTGAGTGCCGCGCCGTGCGCGAGGGCTGCGGGATGTTCGATGCCTCGACGCTCGGCAAGATTGAAGTGGTCGGGGCGGACGCGGTGACCTTTATGAACCGCCTCTACGTCAACGCCTGGACGACTCTTGCGGTCGGCCGTTGCCGCTACGGTGTGCTCTTGCGCGATGACGGCTTCGTGTACGACGACGGTGTGGTGGCGCGAGTGAGCGAGGAGCGCTTTCACGTCACGACCACCACCGGCGGTGCCCCGCGGGTGCTCGCGCTCATGGAGGATTACCTCCAGACCGAATGGTCGGATCTCAAGGTGTGGCTCACCTCGACCACCGAACAGTGGGCGGTGATCGCGGTGCAGGGGCCGCGCGCGCGCCGCGTCCTCGAAGGACTCGTCGATATCGACATCCGCGCCGAGACGCTCCCGCACATGGGGGCTGCCCTGGGGAGGATCTGCGGCGTGCCGATGCGGCTCTTTCGCGTGAGCTTCACGGGCGAGCTCGGCTTTGAAGTCAATGTGCCCGCAGACTTCGGCCTCCCCGTGTGGCGGGCGATTCAAGGCGCGGGCCGGTCTCATGGCATCACTCTCTACGGCACGGAAACCATGCACGTGCTGCGCGCCGAGAAGGGATACATCATCGTCGGGCAGGACACCGACGGCACGGTGACGCCGGACGATGCGGGCCTCGGCTGGGCGATCGGCAAGAACAAGGAAGACTTCGTCGGCAAACGCTCGCTCGCACGTCCCGCGATGGCTGCCCCCGACCGCCGCCAGCTCGTCGGTCTTTTCACCGTCGACCCGAAGCAGTTACTGGACGAGGGCGCCCAGGTGCTGCCCTCGGCGACCACCACCTCGCCCGCGCGGGCCATCGGCTACGTCACCTCGTCCTACCAGAGCGCGGTCCTCGGCCGCTCGATCGCGCTCGCGATGATCGCCGGGGGGCGTGCGCGCTCGGGCGAAACGCTGCGCGTTGCGGTGCCCGCGGGCGACGTGGCGGTGAAGGTCACCTCCCCCGTCTTCTACGATCCGGAAGGCAAGCGCCTGCATGGTTGATCTCGCGAACGCGCGCACTCCACCCGCGGTGAGCGCGACGCCCGCCGTGACGCCGCTCCCGCCTGCCTCGCGCTACATCCTGCGCGGGGGCCCCGAGGTGCGCGCGGCGGCCGAAAGCGCGCTCGGAGTTGGCATTCCGGCTACCGCGTGCCGCGCCGCTGTTGCCGCCGACCGGGCGGCGCTTTGGCTCGGGCCCGACGAATGGCTCCTTATCGGCCCAGCCGCCCCCGCCGAGATGATCCCGCAGCTCCTCGCCGCGCCTCTGCGCGCGCTCAACCATTCGCTCGTCGATGTCAGTCACCGCCAGAGCGCCCTCGTTGTCAGGGGTCCCGAAGCCGCGCTCCTGCTTGCTGCGGGTTGTCCGCTCGATCTCGATCCGGGCGCGTTCCCCGTCGGGATGTGCACGCGCACCATGCTCGCGAAGGCAGAAGTCGTACTCTGGCGCACGGACGCGGAAGCATTCCGCCTTGAGGTCTGGCGCTCGTTCGTCGCGTACGTCGACGAGTTTTTGCGCGAGGCGGCGCGCGGGATCAATTAAAGGCAAGGCGCCGTCGCAATTCGGAGCCCCTACGGCGCGGGCCGCGACTACACTCTCGCGGGGCGCGCCTTGTCGGCAGCGGGAGAGAGCCTCGTGAAGACGCATGTTCGGGCATTGGTCATCGGTGGCGGCGTGGTGGGCGTCAGCACGCTCTATCACCTGACGAAAAAAGGATGGCGCGACGTTGCGCTGATTGAGCGCAGCGAACTCACCGCGGGCTCCACCTGGCATGCCGCCGGCCTCCTGCCGCTCTTCAACATGAGCTACACGGTCGGCCAGCTCCATAAGTACTCCGTTGATCTCTACAAGCGTCTGCCCGAGGAAACCGGGCAGGACGTGAGCTTCCACGTCACGGGCAACCTGCGCCTCGCGACCCGCAAGGAACGCATGGACGAGTACTGGAAGTACTGCGGTACCGCCAACACCATCGGCGTGCCGTTCGAGGTGATAACGCCAAAGCGCGTCAAGGAGCTCTGGCCCCTCATCGAGCTTGGGGGGAGCGCCGACACGCCCGCAATCGTCGGGGCGCTCTATCACCCGCACGATGGGCACATCGCGCCCGCCGACCTCACCATGGCGTTGCGCAAGGGGGCAAGAAACGGCGGTGCGGAGATCTACGAGCACACTGAGGCGACCGCAATCGAGCGCACCCGCTCGGGCGAGTGGCAGGTACGTACGAACCAAGGCGAGATCACGGCGGAGCATCTCGTGTTCGCCACCGGCAACTACGCGCGTCAAACCGGGCGGCTCCTCGGGCTCAATGTCCCCGCCATTCCCGTCGAGCACCAGTACATCGTGTACGACGAGTCCGAGGAGCTGAAGAGCTACCGTAAAGCCGGCGGACGGGAGCTCGCCGTACTGCGTGAGTCCGACAAGTCGTATTACCTGCGCGAGGAGCGCATGGGTTGGATCCTCGGTCCCTACGAGCAAGGTGCCCCGGCGCGTTTCGCGGATGGTGTGCCCGATTGGTTCGGACGCAGTCTCTTCCCGGGCGATCTCGATCGGCTCGTACCGTATGTCGAAGCGGCGACGCGCCGTGTGCCGGCGCTCGAGCACTGCGGCATCAAAGACATCGTGAACGGCCCGATTTCATATACGCCCGACGGGACTCCGCTCATCGGCCCCGCCTGGGGCGTGCGTAACGTCTGGCTGAATGAGGGTCACAGCTTCGGCATCACCGCCGCGGGCGGTGCGGGGTGGCAGCTCGCCGAATGGATCGTCGAAGGCGAACCGGGGATCGACATGCTGGCGGTGGATCCGCGGCGCTTTGGCGCCTATACGAGCAAACGCTACGTCGTGAAGAAGAACGAGGAGACTTACCGCAACGTCTTCACGATTCACTTTCCCGACGAGGAGCGCCCCGATGCGCGTCCCGCGAAGACGAGCGCGGTATACGAGAAGCTCAACGCCAAGGGCGCGGTCTGGGGCCAGCGCTACGGCTGGGAGCGCGCCAACTGGTTCGCGCCGCCCGGTGTCGAGCGAATCGATGACTGGAGCTTCCGGCGCACCAACTATTTCGAGCACGTCGGCAACGAAGCGCGGCTGATGCGCGAGCGGGTCGGCATCATCGACCTCACCCCTTTCACCAAGCACGAGGTGACAGGCGCGCATGCCGAGGCCTGGCTCGATGGCCTGGTCGCTAATAAGGTGCCGGCGAAGATCGGGCGCATGGCGCTATCGCATGCACTTACAAGACGGGGCGGCATCCGCTCCGAGTTCACGATCACCAAGATCGCCGACGGGCATTACTACGTCGTGAGCGCGGGCGCCGGCGAGCGCTACGACAGCGACTATCTCTTCAAGGCGCTGCCGGGCGATGGCTCCGTCGGCCTGCGCAACATCACGAACGCCCGCGGCTGCTTCGTGCTCGCCGGGCCCAAATCGCGTGACGTGCTCGCGAAGCTTACCGACACGGCGCTCGACAACGCCTCCTTCCCCTGGCTCAGCGCGCAAGTTATCGAGGCGGCGCTTGCCGTCGATGTCTATGCGCTGCGGGTCAACTTCGTCGGTGCGCTCGGGTGGGAACTGCACTTTCCGATCGAGTACGCACATTCTCTTTTCGATGCGCTCTTCGATGCCGGCAAGGATTACGGCATCGGCATGGTCGGCATGCGCGCCATGGAATCGCTGCGCATGGAAAAGTCCTACCGCATGTGGGGGAGCGATCTGACACGCGACTACACGCCGCTTGAGGCGAGCCTCGATCGTTTTGTGCGCATGAAGAAGGGGGCATTCATCGGCAAGGAAGCGCTCGAGAAACAGCTCGCCGCGGGCGTCCCAAACCGCTTCGTGACGCTCGAGGTGCACGGCGTCAAGGACGCCGATCCCCTCGGCAACGAACCCCTCTTCGATAAGGGCGGGCGGATGATCGGCCGGGCGACCTCGGGCTACTACGGGCACTGCCTGCGCAAAAGCCTCGCGATCGGCTACGCCAAGGCGGAGTTTGCCGAGGTCGGCACTGAGCTCGCGATCGAGATCCTCGGCGAGCGCAAGCAGGCGACCGTGCTGCGCGAGTCGCCTTACGATCCGGATAACCTCGATCTTAGGGCCTGAGATCGCGCCTCGCGATCACGGCGGAGTCGCCGAGTAATCCGAAGCGATGCTGCCGCTCGCCAGGATGTGGCCGTCGCGCGCCGCATCGATCAGCGCCTGATAGAGCGTCGATGCGTTGGCCGGGAAATTGACCGATCCGGCCAACTTCAGCTCCTTGTCGAGTGCGTACACCGTGAACACATAGTGATGCGCGTCGGGAGCCACGCCCTGGGGCGGGCACGGGCCATCGTAGTTGGGATCCGGGAAATCGTTAGTGATCTGCGTGCCGTAGGAGCTGCCCGCAACTCCGGCGCCCTCGGGCAGCGCTCGGAGGTCTTTGGAGATGTTGTACATCCCCCAGTGCGTGAACGAGGCGGTCGTGTCGTACATCACTACGACGAAGCTTCGCGTGTGCTTCGGCACGTGTGCCCACTGCAGCTGCGGGGATTCATCGCCGCCGGCGCTGCCATCCGCCGTACAGATATTCGGCGAGGTTGGGTTCGGGTAATTGAAGTTGTAGATCATACTGTCCGGGAGGGCGCCGTTCGCCCTGAACGTCGTGCTCGTGACTTCGAGTTTTCCCTCGCCCCCCGCCCACATCGGCTCATCGGCGCTGAGACCGACACCCGTCACCGCGAGTGCCGAGACAAACGCGCTCAGCATAAGGTAGTGATTCATGACGCTTCCCGTGAGATCCGTTCGGATGACGTGAGCTTCTCTGGCCCCACTTCCTGAATGCTCGCATTGTCTCGCACCCCTGTGGTGCAGGTAATTAAAGGCTGCGACGGCCTGTCGCAATCAGGCAAGAAAGGCGTAAAATCCGGCATGTGCCACTCGAGCGGACCAAGTACGGCTTCCTGACCCTGCCGCGGTATTCGATGATCGCGCTCGCCAACGCGGTCGAGCCGTTGCGAATGGCGAACATCCTCACCGGCCAGACGGTCTACGACTGGTCGATCGTGAGCCTCGACGGAAAGCCGACACCAGCGAGTAACGGCCTCGAGCTCTCACCAACCGTCTCTCTCGAGCAGCTCGGACCCGTTGAGGTACTCTTCGTGTGTGGCGGGGTCAACGTGCAGGACGCCGTCTCGCCCAAGATGCTCTCCGCCTTACGCCGCCTTGCCGAGCGGCGCGTCCCTCTCGGGGCGCTCTGCACGGGGGGTTATGCGCTCGCCAAGGCGGGGTTGCTCGACAAGTACCGGGCGACGATCCACTGGGAGAATCTCTCCGCACTGCGCGAGGAATTTCCGCGCATCCACCTGAGCGACCAGCTCTTCACGATCGACCGCGACCGGTTCACCTGCTCCGGCGGGGTGGCGCCGCTTGATCTGATGCTCAACCTCGTGGAAACGAAACTCGGCGCGCGCATCTCACAGCTCAT
>DASPTE010000136.1:0-2805 GCA_035623585.1 Steroidobacteraceae bacterium
GGCAATTGCCAGTTCTACGTGAACCTCGTCGACAACCCCGACCTCGATCCCGTGCCGACGCGCTGGGGGTACGCGGTCTTCGGGCGCATCATCTCCGGGATGGATGTGATCGAGCACATCGGCGAGGTCCCGACCGGCACTACGGGACCCTTCAAGGCCGACGCCCCTATGAAGCCCGTCGTGATCGAAAAGATGGAGATCGTCTCCGGTACCGTCAGGGACACGAGCGCCCCCGTCGTCAACCCACCCCCGCCGCAGACGATCCTGTCGCCGAAGTAGAGCGCGCACATGGCGCGCCTCTTCGTCTCGGACCTGCACCTCGATGCGAGCTCGCCCGAGGCGATCGAGCAGTTCCTCGACTTCCTCGGTGGCGAGGCCAGAAAGGCCGAGACGCTCTACATTCTCGGCGATCTCTTTGAGGCCTGGATCGGCGATGACGACGAGGATCCCGAGAAGGAGCGCGTCTGCGCCGCATTGCGCGCGCTTGGGGGGCAGGGTGTGGCGTGCTTCGCGCTGCACGGTAACCGCGACTTTCTCCTCGGTCCGGGATTCATGGCGCGCAGCGGTTGCCGGCTCATGAATGATCCCGTCGTCGCCGAATTCGATGGCGAACGGGTGCTCCTCACCCACGGTGATGCGCTCTGCACCGACGATCACAGCTATCAGGAACTGCGCAGCGTCGCTCGCGATGCCGCCTGGCAGCGGCGTTTCCTCGCGCTGCCGCGCGCGAACCGGGAACTGCTCGCTGATGAGGCGCGCGCCGGCAGCCGCCGGCACATCGCGCGCACCGTCCCCTACATCATGGATGTCAACGCCCAGGCCGTGACAAGGGCGTTCCGCGCGACCGGGGTACGCCGCATGATCCACGGCCATACACACCGCCCGGGCGTCCATGACATCGAGATCGATGGCGCTCCGGCGCAACGCATCGTGCTCGGCGCCTGGTACGAAGCGGGAAGCTATGTAAGTTACGAGGGCGGAAAATACGCTCTGCACGGCCTGCCACGCTGAAGGCGAGCGGCAGGGACGTGCAGAGCGTGGGGGTCTTGCAGCGAGATCGTCTTTAGTTCGAAGCCGGAGGAGCCTGCGTGCCCTGTGAGGTGGGCGCGCCGCCCGGTCCGCCGCGGCCGTAGCCGCCATGGTGGCCACCCATCATCATCGGTCCGAGCGCTTCGAACTTCTTGAGCTGCGCGGGGGTCAACACCGGCGTCAGCTTCGTGATGAGCTCCTGGTGCAGCTGCTGATGCATGACATGCATCTGCGTCGGATCGGGCTTGGTGCCCGTCGCCTTGATCTGCTCGAAGTTGGCCTTCATCTTCGCGTGCTCTTCCTCGAGAATCGTCTGCACCTGCGTCTTCTGCGTGTCACTGAGATCGAGGAGGATCGCGAGGCGGTCCATCCGCTGCAGGTGCGCGCCCTGCGCGGCGGGTGGTGGAGTCTGCGCGAGCAGCGCACCCGCCCATAAGAGCGCGAGCGCAAAAATACCGGCTTTCATGAAAATCTCCTTGTGCGGAATCGGTCCTGGGAATCCGCTTGCCGGATACCCTAACGGCAGAGGGGAGGTTTCGTTAGTTAGGAATCGTGACCGAGTGTGCAGCGTGTGAAAAACGTCCCGCAGCGACTCCTGCGGACGACTTACCTTAAGGGCTGCCCCTAAGGCACTGCACTTAACGCCACCGCGGCAGGGCGAGCGTGGCCTCGAGGCCCCCTTCGGGAAGGTTATGCAGCGTAAGCGTGCCCCCGTGCGCCTGAGCGATATCGCGCGCGATAGAAAGGCCGAGCCCAGTGCCGCCGCTGTCGCGGTTGCGCGAGGAGTCGAGCCGATAGAAAGGCTCAAATACCCGCTCTAACTCCTCCTCCGGAATTCCCGGACCGCGGTCGCGCACCCGAATGGTGAGTTCGGGTCCATCCTCGACCACAAGGTCTGCGCGCGAACCGAACTTGACTGCATTGGCAATGAGATTCGTGAAGAGGCGTTTGAGCGCCTGCGGTCGGCCGACGAAGGGCCGTGTGGCGCGTCCGCTTACCGTGACTTTGGCTCCCATCTCGGCGAACTGCTCGCGCAGTTGCCCGAGGAGCGCATCGATGTCGATGGGCGCGGCGCTCTCGCCGTCATCGAGGCCGCGCAGGAGCGAGAGCGCCTCGCGCACCATGCTCTCCATCTCATCGAGCTCCCGGCCGATCCGTGCCTGCATCGGCGGATTGTCGAGCGCCTCGACCTGAAGCCGCAGCCGCGTGAGCGGGGTCTTAAGATCATGCGACATGGCGGCGAGCACGCGGGTGCGGCTGTCCAAGTAGCGGTGCAGGCGCTCCTGCATAGTGTTGAAGGCGCGCGCGGCGTGGCGCAGCTCGTGGGCCCCGCGCTCGGCAAGTGGCGCCGGCCGCGCGTCGCGCCCGATGCTGTCGGCGGCTCGTGCGAGCTCTGAGAGCGGGCGGGTGACGGTGCGCGCCACGAGGTAGAGCGCGATGACGAGGATCAGAACGAGAAGCGTGAGATTGATGAAGAGATTGCGCGGCAGCGGCACCCCGCCCGGTGGGCGCGTCACCCGATAGGTCACGGCATCGCCGTCGGCGAAGTGCACCGTCACGTCATAGCGCTGGGCACCACCCGGCCGGCCGGCGGGCTCGCGGTTCTCGAAGAATGGCGGCGCTATCGTAATCGCAAGCGGCGCGGGATCGGGCGTCGCGCTCACCTCGATCGAATAGGCGGGGCCGAGCGCGCTTTGCAGCTGCCCGGTGAGTGCGCGCTCGAAGTCCGAGAGCAGCGGCAGGCGCACAAAGCCGCGTGGCGCCACACGGGGGCCT
>DASPTE010000129.1:0-23494 GCA_035623585.1 Steroidobacteraceae bacterium
CGTGGATGTCCATGGCGTCGTTGGCCACCTGCCGGCCCATCTCGGTGACGTGGTACTTGAGCATCGCGGAGGGAACGGAGGGCTTCTCCCCGCCATCGATTGCACCGGCCGTGACGGAGCGTGCGGCGTCCATGATGTAGGTGAGCCCGACCATGCGCGCGATGACCGACTCGACGCCCTCAAAGCGGCCGACGGGCGTATTGAACTGCACCCGCAGGCGCGCATACGCGCCCGTCGCCCACACGCCTGCTTTCGCGCCCCCGGTCGTGTTCGAAGGCAACGAGATGCAGCGGCCCACCGAAAGCTGCTCGACCAGCATGCGCCAGCCGCTCCCCGCCATCTTCGGCCCGCCGATGATGAAATCGAGCGGCACGAACACGTCTTTGCCCTGAATCGGTCCGTTCTGGAACGGGATGTTGAGCGGGAAGTGACGCCGACCGACCGTGACCCCAGGGGTCTGCCGCGGAATCAGCGCGCAGGTGATGCCGATATCGGTCTTGCCGCCGAGCAGGCGCTCGGGATCGAACATGCGGAAGGCGAGCCCGATGACGGTCGCGATGGGCGCGAGGGTGATGTAGCGCTTGTTGAAGTTGAGACGCAGCCCGAGCACCTCGCGTCCCTGGTAGAGGCCGCGGCAGACGATCCCGGTATCGGGAATCGAGCTCGCATCGGAACCGGCACGCGGGCCGGTGAGTGCGAAGCAGGGCACTTCCTCACCGCGCGCGAGGCGCGGCAGGTAGTAGTTCTTCTGCTCCTCGGTGCCGTAGTGGTTGAGAAGCTCGGCGGGCCCGAGGGAGTTGGGTACGGCAACGGTGGAGGAGGCGGTGGCGCTGCGGCTCGAGATCTTGGCGAGCACGCACGAGTGCGCGTAGGCAGAGAATTCCAAGCCGCCGTACCTCTTCGGGATGATCATCGCGAAGAAGCCGCGCGTCTTGAGGAACTCCCACACCTCGGGCGGCAGATCGCCGCGCTCGTGGGTGATATTCCAGTCATCGAGCATGCCGCAGAGCTCCTCGCAGGGGCCATCGAGGAATGCCTGCTCGGCGGGCGAGAGCTGCGGGGGCTTCGAGGCGAGCAGCTTCGACCACTTGGGCGCGCCGGTGAAGAGCTCCCCGTCCCACCAGACCGTGCCGGCCTCAAGTGCTTCCTTCTCCGTCTGTGACATCGCGGGCAGAAGCCTCAGATACGCCTTCATGAAGGGGCGCGTGATGAGTGCCTTGCGCAGCGGCCGCACGTTCAGGAGCCAGAGCGCGGCGAGCAGCACCCAGAGGAAGCCTTTCCAGACGCCCGCGGGTGCGCTCTCCGCGCCAAGCAGCGTGTAGGCGGCGAGGAGCACGGTGAAGGTCACCGTGAAGGCGAGGAGCGAGAGGCGCTTGTAGGCGAGGAACAGCAGCGCGCCGATGAAAAGCAGCGTGATTACGCCGCCGACCTGCGTGACCGCGTAGGCGGCCGCCACGACGAGGATGAGCGAGACGATGGCACCCAACATGAAGCGTCCTCCGCTGCGCGGCCCGCGACGCGATGATAGCGGGCAGGAACCGCGCAGTTAATCTCGGCCGAGCAGCTCCTTTACCCCATCGCGCTCGGCGCGCAATTCGGCATACGTCGCATCGAGGCGGGCGCGGCTGAACTCATCGATCGCAAGCCCGGGCACGATCCGATAGGCGCCGTTCCTCACGGTCACGGGGTAGGAGAAGATGACGTCCTCGGCAATCCCGTAACTGCCGTCGGCGGGCACCGCCATGCTGACCCAATCACCCTCCTGCGTGCCGTGCACCCAGGTGTGCACGTGATCGATCGCGGCTGAGGCCGCCGAAGCCGCCGAGGAGGCGCCGCGGGCCTTGATGACCGCCGCACCGCGCTGCTGCACCGTCGGTATGAAGCTCTCCTCGATCCACTGCCGGCTGACGAGGGAGGTCGCGGGCTTGCCGCCGACCTCGGCGTGCGAGAGATCAGGGTACTGGGTCGAGGAGTGGTTTCCCCAGATGGTCATGCGGCGGATGTCGCGCACATGTGAGTTGGTTTTCGCGGCGAGCTGCGACAACGCCCGGTTGTGGTCGAGCCGCGTCATGGCGGTGAAGTTGCGGGCGTCAAGATCGCGCGCGTTGGCGCGCGCGATGAGCGCATTGGTGTTGGCCGGGTTGCCGACCACGAGCACCTTGACGTCGCGGTGTGCGGATTCGTTGAGTGCCTTGCCCTGCACGGAGAAGATCTGCGCGTTCGCAAGCAGCAGGTCCTTGCGTTCCATCCCCGGTCCGCGCGGCCGCGCGCCGACCAGCATCGCCACCTGACAGTCGCGGAAGGCGATGCGCGGATCATCGCTCGCCACCACCTTGTTGAGCGTCACGAACGCGCAGTCATCGAGCTCCATCTGGATGCCGCCGAGCGCAGCGAGTGCGGCGGGGATCTCGAGCAGGTGCAGATTGATCGCAGTGCCCGGGCCAAAGAGGGCGCCGGCGGCGACCCGGAATGCGAGCGCATAGCCGATCTGTCCGGCGGCGCCGGTGATCGCAACGTTCACGGGAGGCTTCATGAGGGAGTTTCTTTCGCGAAAAGAAGCGCGCGATCGAGTTTAGCCTCTTCGCCCTCGCCATTCCGGAGGCCCCCGCCTCAAACCCTTTGGCCGCTTGGCCCTTCCAAAGGGGTGCTAGAGGGGTAGTCGACCCCAGTAGCGATTCAAAAAGCACCAGAGAACACCGGCCTGAATTGTTTTAGTGGATTAGCTTGACACTCAACTAGTGTTCTACTACTCTATAACACCATGAAGGTGGCCCAGGAAATGGACCCCCGGAAGCTGAAGAGAAAGACCCGATAAACCCATACCGCTCAAGGAGATGACCGTGACCACGACTCTCAATGCCATGTATCGCCCCCTCAGCTGCGCCTTCGCCGCGATGCTGATCACCCTCATCGTCGGACTCGCTTTCGTGCAGTCCACCTCCGTGGCACCCGGTGCCCGTTACGCGACGAGCGGCATCACGCAGACGATCGAGCAGGCCTGAAGCGAACCACCTCCCCGAACCACAACACAAGATCACCAGGAGTCAGCCATGAACGCCTTCGTCACCGCCCTCTATCGTGCCGCCACCTGCGCCAGCGCCGCCGCCCTCATCACCGTCGTGCTCGGACTCGCCTTCGTACAGTCGACGGCGATGGCCCCGGGCGTGCATGCGGGCACGGGCCACATCGTCGCGCTCTCATCCGAGCATGCGTGGTTCGGGCAGCCACAGCCGGCTGTTTTGGTAGATTAGTCTGCTGGTCTCCCAGCACAGCCGCGAGATGTACATGGATCCGCAGTGGGACGACAGCCTGCCGATTTACCGGCAACTGCGGGACCGAGTGGTGGCGATGATCCTCGAAGGAGTGCTGAAGGAAGGGGATCCACTGCCCTCGGTCCGCAGTGTCGCGGCGGACTTCCGTCTCAACCCGCTCACCGTGCTCAAGGGCTATCAGCAGCTCGTCGACGAGCAGCTGGTCGAGAAGCGGCGCGGTCGCGGCATGTACGTCAGCACCGGGGCCCGCGCGGCGCTCATGAAGGACGAACGCCAGCGCTTCCTCGAGGACGAGTGGCCCAAGGTCTACGCCACGATTCAGCGCCTGGGACTCTCCCAGGACGAATTGCAGCGCGCGGTCGCCGCCGCGGCCGCCGGGCGCGCCGCGCCCGCGGCCAATGCCCCCGACGCGCCGGATGACAAAGATGACAGCGATAATTGAAGCCCGCGATCTCGTGAAGAGCTACGGCGCCACGCGCGCGCTCGCAAGCATCAGCTTCACGATCGAGCCCGGCCGCATCGTCGGTCTCATCGGTCCGAACGGCGCCGGCAAGACCACCGCGATCAAAGCGATCCTCGGTCTCACGCCCTTCAGGGGCGAGCTGCGGGTGCTCGGCCTCGATCCGCGCTCCGAGCGCGATGCGCTGATGCGCGAGGTGTGTTTCATGGCCGATGTGGCAGTACTGCCGCGCTGGCTGCGCGCCGGCCAGGCGCTCGACTACATGCAGGGCGTGCACCCGCGCTTTGAGCGCGCGCGCGCCGAGGATTTTCTCTCGAAGACCCAGATCCGCTTGACGAGCCGCGTGCGCGAGCTCTCCAAGGGCATGGTGACGCAGCTGCACCTCGCGCTCGTCATGGCGGTCGATGCGCGGTTGCTCGTGCTCGATGAGCCAACCCTCGGTCTCGATCTGCTCTACCGCCGCAAATTCTACGACACGCTCCTCAACGACTACTGCGACAAGGAGCGCACGATCCTCCTTACGACCCATCAGGTGGAGGAGGTCGAGAATCTCTTCACCGACGTGATCTTCATCAATCACGGGCGCGTGGCGCTCACCTCCTCGGTCGAAGACCTCGGCCGCCGCTACCTGCAGCTGACCGTGAACGCGGACCAGGCCCGCCGGGCGCGCGCCCTCAAACCGTTCTACGAGCGCGAGGTGTTCGGCCGCGTGGCGATGCTGTTCGAGGATCGCGTGCCGGCGGAACTGACGCCGCTTGGTGAGCTGCGCACGCCCTCGATCGCAGATCTCTTCGTGGCCAAGATGCAGGGAGCCACACCGACATGAATACCCCTATCCTCGAGAGCGTCGCGGCCGAGTCGGCCCCGGCGGCGCTACCCGCCAACGCCGCTCTCGCCCACACGCTCGTGACGCTCATCCGGCGCGAGTTCTGGGAGCACCGCTCGCTTTGGGTGGCACCGCTTCTCACCGCCGCGCTCCTCGCGCTCTGCGCGATCCCGGGCGTGGCGCGCTTCGACCTCGGCATGGTTCACATGCACACGAACGCCCCCGCGGGCCTCTTCACCGAGGAGCAGCGCCTCGGCATGTCGACGATCGTGCAGTGGGCGCTCTGGGCGCCGCTCTATCTCGTGATGCTCTTCGTGCTCGGGTTCTACCTCATCGACTGCCTGTACGCCGAGCGGCGCGACCGCAGCATCCTCTTCTGGAAATCGCTGCCGGTCTCGGATGCGCTCACCGTGCTCTCGAAGCTGCTGGTCGCGCTCGCCGTCGTGCCGCTCATGGTGTTCGCGCTCGCACTCCTCACCTACGTCGTTTTCGCCGGCATCTGGCAGGCGAATGTCGCGCTCGGTCGCGCCCCTGCGATCCTCGCGTTCGATCCGCTCGTGTGGCTCAAGGTCGAGATCGCGATGCTGCTCGGTTTCATCCTGAGCGCGCTCTGGTATGCACCGATCGCCGCCTATTTCATGTTGGTATCGGCTTGGGCACGCGGCAAGCCGCTCCTTTGGGCCTTGCTGCCCCTCGTGCTGACGCTCATCGAGCGCATCGCCTTCGGTACCCACTACCTCTACAATTTCATCGCCTACCGGCTCGGTGGCATCTGGCGCACGCTCTCGCAGGGCTATGTGCAGCACAGCGGCGGCCTTGCGACTCTGCGGCCCTACACGCTTCTTGGCGAGCTGAATTTCGGCGCCGCCTTCCTCGACATCGATCTGTGGCTCGGGGTGCTCGCCGCAGCGCTCATGCTGTACGCGGCGGTGCGCATCCGCCGCTATCGCGACGATTCCTGAGTCGGGTCGCGCCCACGCGCCAAGTGGCCGGCGGCCGCCGTGCGGATGAACTACGCGCCTCCTCCGCGAGAGTGCGCCGGCCGCGGTAAACTCGCTTCCCCGCACCCTCACCGGGCCGCCTCAAAGCATGGCTGTTGAGCTGCGCCGTACCGCAGACAAGCTCGAACTCACGCTCACCGGCGAGTGGGCCGCACAGCAGTACTCCTCGCTCGCCGCGGAACTCGCCGCCATCGATCTGCGCGGCACGCGCGCGGTGTCGATCGACACGCGGCAGGTGAGCGCGCTTGAGATCTCCGGGGCGTACGCGCTCAGGCAGTTTGTCGAGCGTGCGAAAGCCGCCGGTGTCGAGGTTAGCTTCACGGGCGGCGCTGAGCCCCCGCAGCTTGAACTCATCGATGAGACGCTGCGGGATGCCGGCCCGACGCTGGCCAGCTCCGCGATACACCCGCCGCGCTTCGAGGAGGAGCCCGAACCGGTGGTGGTGCTTACCGGCCTCGGCCGCTACACGGTCGGTGCCGGCGCCGCCTTTGTCGATGGGCTCGCCTTCCTCGGGCGCGTGACGGTCACCGCTTTGGCAACGCTAATGGGCCGCAAACGCCTGCGGCCCACCGCGATCGCGCGGCACGTGTATGAGACGGGCATCACCGCGATGCCGATCGTGGCGCTCATCGCCTTCCTCATCAGTGTGATCATTGCCTACATGAGCGCGCAGGAGCTGCGCGGGTTCGGCGCGGACATCTACGTCGTCGACCTGGTCACGATCGGGGTGCTGCGCGAGCTCGGGGTGTTGCTGACCGCGATCATCGTCGCCGGCCGCTCGGGCAGCGCTTTTGCGGCCGAGCTCGGCTCCATGCAGCTCAACGAGGAGGTCGACGCGCTCATCGCGGGCGCCGTCGATCCCTACGAGGTACTCGTTTTACCCCGCGTCCTCGGGCTCGTGATCGCATTGCCGCTTCTTGCCGTCGTTGCGGATCTCGTCGGACTCACCGGCGGGGCGGTCCTGTGCCGTTACCTCCTCGACATGCCGCTCACTCAATACGCCTCCCGCGTGAACTATTCGATCTCATCGACCACTTTCTGGGTGGGCATCATCAAGGCTCCCGTGTTCGCGGTGCTCATCGCCAACGCCGGCTGCTACCGCGGCCTGCAGGTGCGCGGTTCGGCGCGTGAGCTCGGGCGGCTCGTCACGGTCGCCGTCGTGCAGTCGATCTTCCTCGTCATCCTCGCCGATGCCCTCTTCGCGGTGCTCTTCCTGGAGATCAACGTTTGAGCACGCCCGCGATCGAGGTGAGGGGGCTCGTTACGCGCTTCGGCACCCAGGTCGTGCACGACGGCCTCGACATGGAGGTGCGTGAAGGGGAGGTGTTCGGCATCGTCGGCGGCTCGGGATCGGGGAAGTCGGTGCTGCTGCGGACGATCCTTGGACTGCAGCGCCCGCAGGCGGGCGTGATACGCATCCGCGGCGCCGACATCACCACGATGAGCGAGGCGCAGTTGCGCGCGGTCAAGATCTGTTACGGCGTCAGCTTCCAGCAGGGAGCGCTCTTTAGCGGCCTCACGGTGCTCGAGAACGTCGAGTTCCCGATGGTCGAGCATCTCAAGCTCCCCGATGATGTCCGCGATGATCTCGGGTTGCTCAAGATCCGCCTCGTCGGGTTGCCGGCGCTCGCGGCGGGCAAATACCCTTCCGAGCTCTCGGGCGGCATGGTGAAGCGCGCGGCCATCGCGCGTGCGCTCTCGCTCGATCCGACGCTGCTCTTTCTCGATGAGCCCACCTCGGGACTCGACCCCGTGAGCGCCGCCGCCTTCGATGACCTCGTGATGTTTCTCCACAAGCAGCTCGGGCTTACCATCGTGATGATCACGCACGATCTGGACAGCATCTTCCGTACCTGCAATCGTGTCGGGGTGATCGTGAACCACCGCATGGAAACGGACACGCTCGAACGCATCGTCGACAATCCCAACCCGTGGATCCAGGCCTACTTCCACGGCGAGCGCGCCCGTACGCGGCTCGGAGCTGAACATGGAGCGTGAGGCCAACTACGCGGCCGTCGGCGCCTTCGTATTGATCGTGGCGCTCCTCGGGGCGCTCTTCGTCTACTGGTACTCGGACGCCCGCGAACACGCGAGTTACAACCGCTACGAGATCTATTTCACCGGCAGCGTGAGTGGCCTCGATCGCGGCGCGGCGGTGCGCTACCTCGGCGTGCCCGTCGGCCGCGTCCAGGACATGCGCGTCGACGCGCGCAATCCAAGCCGCGTGGAAGTGATCGTCGATATCGACACCACGACGCCGGTCTCCCCGTACACCATCGCGGAACTGCAGCTGCAGGGCATCACCGGGCTTCTCTACATCGATCTCTTCGAGGACCGGAACAACAAGCAGCAGGCGCTCGTGGTCGAGGGGCTCAGGTACCCGGTGATCCGCTCCGCGCCCTCGCGCTTCGATGTGTTCCTCGCCAATCTCCCCGAGCTCGTGGTGGCGGCGAGCGATGTCGTGCGCCGCGCCGGGCAGCTCTTCGATGACACGAATCTCCACGCGGTGAGCAGCACGCTCGCGAACATCGATCGCACGAGCCGCGCGTTGCCGCAGACGCTGCACGATCTGAACGTGCTCATCAACGAACTGCGCTCCGCGAGCACCGAGCTCGCCGCGGCCGCGGGCGATGTGCACGAGATCATCCAGACCGCAGGTCCCAACGTGCAGGTCGCCGCCGATCGCGCCCGCCTCATCGCCGAGCGGCTCGCCGATGCCAGCGCGCAGCTCGACAAGGCGATCGCCGAGAACCGCCAGAGCGTGCGCACCTTCACGCGCGAGGGACTGCCCGAGATCGAGCGCTTCGTGCGCGATGGCCAGATCGCCGCGAAGGAATTGAGCGCGCTCGCGATCAGCCTGCGGGAGAATCCCTCGCAGCTCATCTACCAGGCGCCGCCGCCCGGGGTGGAGATTCCGCGGTGAGCGCGGCGCTCTTATCCAAACGCCTGCCGCTTCTCTGCCTGCCATTGCTGGCAGGCTGCGCCGGGTTCCACAGTAACGCCCCGCCCGCGCAGAGCTATTACCTGCGCGCGCCTGCACCCTCCACCGCGCCCGAGAGCGCGGTGGCGACCCAGCCGCTGAGCGCCTCGGTGCGCGTCGGCCACGTGAACGCCGACCCCGGACTCGAAACCGACCACATCATCCTGGTGCAGGCCGACCAGCGGCTCGACTTCTACAGCGCGAGCCGCTGGGCGGGGTCGCTTCCGGATATGGTGGAAGCGCTCACGGTCGAGACGTTGCAGGCCGCGGCGGCGTTTTCCTCGGTGGAAGGCCCGAAGAGCCCGTTCCCCTCCGACTACCTCCTGCATGTGGCCGTGAAGCGCTTCGACGCCGACTACACCCAGGGGAGCGCAGCCCCGGTGGTGCATGTGCTCTTCGACTGCACCGTCGGGCGCAGCGCCGGGCGCGATGTGGTTGCGACCTTCCGCGCGGCGGGCACCTCAGCGGCGACGGCGAATCATATGAGCGAGGTCGTCGCCGCCTTCCAGCAGGCCGCCGGCGCCGCATTGAGCGCGCTCTCGCGGCAGACGATCGAGGCTGTCCGCACCGCCTCCGAGCACACCCCCGCTGCTGGCTCGGGCGGGGCGCCCGCGAACCCGCACGAGAGCCCTGCGCCTGAGCCCGCGGCGGCAAAGTAACGCTCAGAACCTCAGGCGGTGCGTGGCGCGGCCTGCTCCACGGCGTGGATGAGATGCGCGTACGGGGCGTTGCCTGCGGCCTGCTGCGCAAGGAGCGCGAGCAGCTCCTGCGTCGTGCAGGGCTCCCCGAAGAGCCGCCCCTGTCCGTAGTTGCAGGAACTTGCGCGCAGGAACTCGAGCTGCGCTTCGGATTCGACGCCCTCGGCGATGACCTCCATGCCGAGGCTTCGTCCCATCTCGATGATGGTGCGCACGATCGTCGCATCACCCGAATCCTCGGTGGCATCGCGCACGAAGGACTGGTCGATCTTCAGCGTCCCGATCGGAAACTGCTGCAGCGCCGAGAGCGAGGAGTAGCCGGTGCCGAAGTCATCGATGGAAAGATGCAGCCCCATCGCGTAGAGCTCATCGAGCAGGCGCACCGTGCGCTGCGGATCCGCCATAAGAGTGGTCTCGGTGATCTCGAGCTCGAAGGCGGCGGGTGAGACGTGGTGGCGGCGGAACACCGAGCGGCAGCGCAGGATGAAGCTCGCCTGGCGCAGCTGCTTGAGCGAGAGATTGAGCGAGATGCGGCCCGGGTCGCCGCCCTGGCTCTGCATCTGACGGTAGTCGAGGCACACGCGGTTCAGCACCCACTCGCCGATGCCGAGGATGAGATTGGTTTCCTCGGCGAGCGGAATGAACTGCGCGGGCGGAATGTCGCCGTGCCCGGGCAGGCGCCAGCGCAGCAGCGCCTCGGCGCCGATGATGCGGCCGCTGCGCAGGTCGACCTTGGGCTGGTAGCGGATCTCGAGCTCGTCGCGCTCGAGTGCGCGGCGCAACTTGCTCTTGAGCATGAGCCGTTCGACCGCCGCGGCGTTCATCTCCGGGGAGTAGAAGGCGAAGGTGTTGCCGCCGTTTTGCTTCGAGTAGTACATCGCCGCATCCGCGTTGCGGATGAGATCGATGACGTTCTCCGCATCGCGCGGGCAGAAGGCGATGCCGACGCTCGCGGTGAGGAACACCTCGTGCTGATTGAGCTGGAACGGCCGGCTCACTTCCGTAAGGAGTGCGCGCGCGAGCTGCGCGATCGGTCCGCGGTTATCGACCTCGGCCGGCAGCCCATCGACAAAGAGCGCGAACTCATCGCCTGCGAGCCGCCCGACCACGGTCTCCTTCGGCACCGCGCGCGTGAGGCGCTCGGCGAGGACCTCGAGCACCCGATCGCCGGCGCCATGACCGAAGGTGTCGTTGACCTCCTTGAAGCGGTCCATGTCGAGATAGAGCACCGCCACCACCTGGCCACTGCGCAAGGTGCGCGCGATCGTCTGCTGCAGCACGTGGTGGAACTGCATGCGGTTCGGGACCTTGGTGAGCGCATCGTAGCGGGCGAGATAGCGGATGCGCCGCTCGGCGCGCTTGCGGTCGGTGATGTTGCGCGCGACGAAGATGTTGCCCTGAAACTGCGGATCATCGTCCTCGATGCGCGAACCGGTGAATGACACCGGGATCGTCTGACCGCTGCGCGTGAGCACGACCGTCTCGCGCGTCCCCTGCGCGGCCTGCAGGAGATCAAAACCATCGCGCGCGCGCTCATCGAGCACCGAGTGGATGCCGCGGCCGAGGAGTTCCTCCTCACTGAAGCCAAGCAGCTTGCAGGAAGCGCTGTTCGCGAGCCGGATGACGCCGTCGGGGGAGGTGACGAACACGGCATCCGTCATGCTGTTGAGCACCATGCGCAGGTAGTCCTTGTTGATCGTCGACTGACGCAGCCTGCCGCGCATGCGCTCGAGCGCCTGCTGCAGCTCCGCGAGCGCTTCCTTGTTCCCGACCTCCACCGGGCGGCTGTAATCGCCGTGGCCGATTCTGTCGGCACTCTTGATGAGGGAGTCGACCGGACGCTGCAGGCGACTCAAGGCGCGCCACACGAGTGCCGCGCTCACGAGCGCGCCCGCAGCGGCGAGTGTCAGCCAGATGAGCCAGGTGAGGCGCGTGCGATCAGCGCTCGCAGCTTCAAGTCGTCCGAAGAGGTTGACTTGGGGAACCGGGGCGGCCTGCTCGAGGAGCACCGTGAGTGAGGCGAGGGTTTGCGGGGTCGCCTGCCCGGGGATGCTCTCGACCAGCGCGCGCACCGGTGCCGTCGCCTCGCTCCGCAGTGCCCCCTCGGCGGGCGCGTTCGCGCTCTGCCACGCGAAGAGCGTCTTGCCGGCCCAGGTCGTCACGGTGAGCGAGGCGAGGGTGCGGTCGTCGAGAAAGGGCTGGAGCCTGCGTGCCACGGCCTGGGCATCCCCGGCCTGTACCGCACCGGCGACGCTGTCGGCGGCATGCGCGGCGATGCTGCGGGCGCGGGCTTCGAGCTCGGGGGTGAGGCGCTCGCGCGCGGCGCGCTCGGCGATCGCCGTGAGCGCGCGCGTATCGGCGGCGTCGCGGATCAGGAAGACGGCCCCGATCGCCCCGACCGCGAACAGCACGACGAAAAACGCGCGCTGCGCGTATTTGAACTTAAAGCTGGCTGACGTCACCGGCGTCGGCACCCGCGGCGGGAGTATTCCCGACCGAGTGCGTGATCCCCTCTTATTTGAGGATTGATCTTACTCGCCGCTCGAGAGTCCAGGCTACCTGTCGCGATTACCCGACCAGACTCTCTTTATATGACGCAACATAAGACCGCGCATCGTCGCCATCGGATCGGCGCTCGCGGCGAAGATGGGCGGTCGCCGCCGCAGCAGCTGCCAGCTCTCGCTGCGCAGCACCTGCCGCAGGTACTCGAGATTACGGTCGATCGCTTCCATGTACGGATTTGCGCCGCCGTAGAGAATTTCCAGGTTGCGGTAGGCGCCGCGGAAGTCGCGCTCGAGGCGCTTGCTGCGCACGTCGTTCACGAATTCAGGGGTCTGGCGCAGCAGATCGAGTCCCGAGGCGTACCGCACCTGCTGATTGCCTTCGCTGAAGGGCAGTGCGACGCCCCCGAGCACGAACTCGGCGTACAGCCGATCGCGGCATTTCTCGAGGTAACAGCGATCCGCCATCTGCGCGATCATGTCGGCGGTGCCGATCAGGTGTCCGACGGTGACGTCGAGGGGATCGCTCAGGCGCTTCTCGATCTGCTCGAACGGCACCTCGTAGCCTGTAAAGTGGATGATCTCGGTCGCGACCGGCACCCACTCGCCGAAGCCGAGCTCGGGCAGGTACTCCTTGAGGAAGCGCGCGCCGCGCGCCACGTGCGTGCCAGTGAACTCGGCGCCGTTGAAGGACTCGTGATCGTCGCTGCGCCTGAGGTAGCCGACGTCGTGAAAGAGTGCGGTGATGAGCCCGACGACCGCGCGTGCGGCACCGAGCCGTTTGAGGGGATCCTGCTGCTGCCGCTCGTAACCGACCATCAAGCGCGCGGCCGCGAGGGTGATGTCGAGCGTGTGCTGGCGATCGTGGTAGACGGTGTCGACGCCATGAAACCCGCGCACCTCTCCGGCGAACAGCCGATCGAAATGCTCGAACGCGTGTTCGATCGGCTCCATGGAGAGCCCGAGCCATGTCGGCTGGTAGAGCGCCTCGACCGCCGCCAGGACGGCCCGGGGTGAGCTCACCTGCACGCTGTTTGTGACGTCAAAATCGCTGCGCCGGGTACTGGTCATTGTTTACAGAAGTTCGGCCTGCGCGTAAGCCATCCCCTAAGGTCGAGCGCGCAAAATTTGAAGCTAAGTCTAGGCAGTTGCGGTCTTTGTGGGGTAGGACCCGGAGCACATTTTGCCTTCCCCGGACCTTAAGCTTAAGCGGGCAACGCAAAATCTGCGAAAACTGCTCTCGCGATGCGCGCGCTCTGCGATATGTCTTCTGAGCGCTCGTGCCGCGCTCAGCTCAGTAGATGCGCAGACCGCCGTATTTTCGGCGGATGCGTGCATCGAGCACGACCCAGCCGAGAGCGAACCCGAGGGGCAGCGCGATCAGTGCGCCACCGAGTGCCCATGGCCAACTCGGCCGCGCGGGTGAAACGAGCGTGCTCGTGAACCAGGTGCCCTGCGGCGGGCTCATCGCGGCGGGGTTTGCGTCGGGTGGTGCGTTGGCGAGGGGCGGGGACTGGGCACCGCCCGCGGGGCTCGTTGCGGGCGCCGGCGCCGTCTCTGCGGGCGCGCTCGGCGCCGCCCGTGTCGTTGCGGCGGTGCGCGCCGCACTGAGTTGCGACTCGAGTTCACCAACTTGCGTTTTGAGCTGGCTGATCTCTGCTTCGCGCTCGTTGAGTTTCGCGCGCGCGGGCTCCTGGGCCGTCAGGTAGCTCGAAGGCACCCAGCCGTCCTTGCCGTTCTCGAGCCGCACATGCGTCTCTGTGCCCGCACGCTCGAGCGCCTCGACGCGCTCGCCGCTTTTGAGCGTCGCGACGCGCTCGCCGCCACCTCCGGCTGCGCTCTTGACGCTGACCGCGAGCTGGTCGATGACGTACAGGTCCTCAGCGCGCGCGACCGGGACTGTGAGCAGCGCGAGGGCGAGCAGCGTCACGGGCGTCGTGGCGCTCACGCGCGGCCCTCGGTAGGGCTCAGGATTCCATGCTGCCTCAAGAGCGCCCGCACATCGGGTCGCCGGCCGCGAAACTCGACGAATGCCTCGAGCGCATCGCGGCTGCCACCGCGGCTGAGGATGGCATCGAGGAAGCGCTGCGCGGTCGAGCGGTCGAAGACACCGCGCTCCTCGAAGGCGGCGAAAGCGTCAGCGGCCAGCACCTCGGCCCATTTGTAACTGTAGTACCCGGCGGCGTAGCCGCCGGCGAAGATGTGCCCGAAGCTGTTCGGGAAGCGGTTCCAGGGCGGTGCCGGCACGACCGCGACCTCGTTGCGGACCTCGGCGAGGATCTCCGCGATGCGCCCGCCATGCTCGGCCGAGTACTCGGTGTGGATGCGAAAGTCGAAGAGCGCGAACTCGAGCTGCCGCATCATCTGCAGCCCCGCGTGGAAGCTGCGCGTGGCGATCAGACGCGCCTGCTGATCGGCCGGGAGCGGCGCGCCGCTTTGGTAGTGCGCGGAGATGCGCTGCAGGACCTGGGGCTGCCAGGCGTAGTTCTCGAGAAACTGGCTCGGGAGCTCCACCGCATCCCAGGCGACGCCGTTGATGCCGGCGATGCTCGGGTAGTCGACGCGCGTCAGAAGATGATGCAGGCCGTGGCCGAACTCGTGGAAGAGCGTGAGCACATCGTCGTGCGTGAGGAGCGCGGGCCGTTCGGCCCCGGGGGGCAGGAAATTACAAACGAGGTAGGCGACGGGCAGGGCCGCACCGCTCTGCAGGCGTTTGCGGCCCACGCACTCATCCATCCAGGCGCCGCTGCGCTTGTTGGGCCGCGCATAGGCGTCGAGATAGAAACTGCCGATGAGCTCACCTCCCGCGCCGGTGATTTCGAAAAAGCGCACGTCGGGATGCCACACCGCGACGCCGCTGCGCTCGCTGATACGTACCCCGAAAAGCCGTTCGGCGACTTCAAATAGTCCGTGCAGCACCCGCGGCAGCGGGAAGTATGGCCGCAGCTCCTCTTGCGACACCGAGAAGCGCTGCCGCTGCAGCCGCTCGGCATAAAATCCGACGTCCCAGGCGGCGAGCCGCCGGCCGGCAAATGCCTCGAGCTCCGCGAATTCCGCCTGCGCCGCCGGGCGTGCGGCGCGCGCGAGCTCGTGCAGGAACTCGAGCACCTCCGCGACGCTCTGCGCCATGCGCGTTGCGAGTGCGTACTGCGCATAGTTCGAGAACTCGAGCAGCCGCGCCGCCTCGTGGCGGCGCCTGAGGATCTCCTCCATCACTGTCGCATTGTCCCAGCGGCCGCCGCTTGGTCCCTGGTCCGAGGCGCGCGTGCTCCAGGCCTCATAGAACGCGCGGCGCAGCTCCTCCGACTCGGCATCCGTCACGACCGCGACGTAGGTCGGCTGATCGAGCGCGAGCAACCAGCCCGCTCGCCCCTGGGCTTGGGCACGCTCGCGCGCCTGCTCGATCAGCATCTCGTTGAGGCCGCGCAGCTCCTCGGGATCGGTGACGTGCCGCGTCCAGCTGTTGGTCGCATCCAGCACGTTCTCCTCGAACTTGGCCTGTAGCTGCGTGAGTTCGAGCATCGCGGTCTTGAAGCGCTCCTTGCGCTCGGCCGGCAGTCCGACCCCGGCGAGGCGAAAGTCGCGGACCGCGTGCTCGATCACCTGCCGCTGCACCGGGGCGAGGGCCGCCCCTTCCTGTTCGGCGATGGTGCGAAATGCCTTGAAGAGCGGTTCGCTCTGCGCGAGGTCGGTCTGGTAGGCCGAGAGCAGCGGCAGGCAGGCGTTGTAGCCCACGCGCAGCGCCTCGGAGTTGAGCACCGCGTTCAGGTGACTCACGGGCGACCAGGTGCGCGAGGTGCGATGGTGCAGCTCCTCGAGCGGCTCGACCACGGTGGCGAAGGTCGGCTGCGCGAGCAACGCGAGCTCCTCGAGGCGCGCGCGGTTTGTGCTCAGCAGTTCCCGCACCGCCGGCTCCACATGCTCGGGACGGATGTGCATGAACGGTGGCAGGGGTTCGTGGTTGAGGAGCGGGTTTCGCATGCGGTGCCCGAGCTGTTGAGGGCGGCCGCCATTGTAGCGGCGTTATGGGCCGCGCCGCCCCTCCAATCCCGCAGCGCACGCCTCCTCAGCTAACATTAATACCCATATGAGCGAGAAATTCGACCTGGTGGTGATCGGTGGTGGCAGCGGCGGGCTGGCCGCCGCGCAGCGCGCCGCCGAATACGGGGCGCGTGTTGCGCTCGTGGAATCGGCGCGTCTTGGGGGCACCTGCGTCAACGTCGGTTGCGTGCCGAAGAAAATCATGTGGAACGCCGCCGACCTCGGCGGCGCACTGCACGATGCGGCCGAGTACGGCTTTCGGCTTGAAACGGACGGTCAGGACTGGGGACTGCTCAAGGAAAAGCGCGATGCCTACGTCCGCAAGCTCAACGGCATCTATGCCGCGAATCTCGCCAAACACCACATCGAGGTGCTGCAGGCGCGCGCGAGCCTCATCGATGCGCGCAGCGTGAGAGCGGGAGGACGCACGCTCGCCGCCGATCACATCTTCATTGCCACCGGCGGCCGTCCACTCGTGCCGCCCCTGCCGGGGGCGGAACTTGGCATCACTTCCGATGGGTTTTTCGAATTGCCCGCGCGCCCCGCCCGCGTCGCCGTGGTCGGGAGCAGTTACATCGCGGTCGAGCTGTCGGGCATCTTCGCCGGTCTTGGCTCTGAGACCACGCTCGTGCTGCGCGGCGAGACCGTGCTCCGGACCTTTGATGCCATGCTCGGGGAGACGACGCTCGCCATGCTGCGCGAGGTGGGCGTCAAGATCGTCACCCGCGCTGCGCCCACCTCTCTCGAGCGCGGCCGCGGCGGCGCGTTCGAACTCACGGCGCAGGACGGCCGGCGCCTGGGCCCCTATGACTGCGTACTCTGGGCCATCGGCCGCAGTGCCGAGGTCACGGATCTGATGCTCGCGCACGCCAACGTGACGCTCGATGAACGCGGCTTCATTGCCAACGATGAGTATCAGGCGACCGCCACACCCGGGATCTTCGCGATCGGCGACGTCGCCGGGCGCGCGCAGCTCACGCCGGTGGCGATTGCCGCCGGCCGGCGGCTCTCCGATCGGCTCTTTGGTGGACAGACCGGCAGACACCTCACCTACGAGAACATTCCGACCGTGATCTTCGGGCGGCCGCCGATCGGTACCGTCGGGCTGAGCGAGCACGAGGCGCGCGAGCGCTTTGGTGGCGCGAGCGTCAAGGTGTTCCGATCCTCCTTCGTGCCGCTTTATCACGCGCTCACGAGCGCGAAGCCGCGCAGCGAGATGAAGCTCGTGACGGTGGGACCCGAGCAGCGCATCGTCGGCCTGCATGTCGTCGGTGCGGGTGCGGACGAGATGCTGCAGGGGTTTGCGGTCGCCGTGCGCATGGGGGCGACGAAGCGCGATTTCGACGATACGGTAGCGATTCACCCGACCAGCGCCGAGGAATTCGTCACGATGCGCTGAGAGTCAGGCGCGCTGCTGCCCGCCCTTGAGGAGCGCCGCGAGCACGGGCGCGGTCGGCGGACGCACGCCGCGCCAGAGCCGGAAGGACTCCGCGGCCTGCTCGACCAGCATCCCCCAGCCCTGCAGCGCCTGCGCGCACCCCTGACGCTTCGCCCAGGTGACGAACGCGGTCGCCGACTTCCCGTACGCCAGGTCATAGCAGACGGTCTGTGCGCCCACCGCGCCCGCGGGGATCGGCGGGATGTCCCCCGAAAGGCTCGCGGAAGTCGCGTTGATGATGAGATCGAAGGGGGTGTTGTCGATAGCGCTGAAGGGCACACCCTGCGCGGGTCCGAGATCGGCGAACGCCGCGGCGAGCGCGAGCGCGCGCTCGGGGGTGCGGTTGGCGATCACGACCGCGGAGGGCTTAAGTCCAAGAAGCGGTGCGAGTATCCCGCGCGTCGCCCCGCCCGCCCCGAGGACGAGAACCCGGCGCAGAGTGATGACGACACCGAGGTTGTTGCACAGATCGCGCACGAGGCCCGCGCCGTCGGTGTTGTCGCCGAGAATCCCGTGCTCCTGGGCGGCGAGGGTGTTGACCGCGGCCGCGTGCGCAGCGCGCGTGGTGAGCTCCTGCGCGGCGTCGACGGCGGCGATCTTGTGCGGCAGCGTGATGTTGAGTCCGGCGCCGCCCTCTTTGAAAAACTTCTCGACCCACGCATGAAACTGCGCGGGCGGCACATCATACGGCCGATAGCTCATCGCCTGCCCGGTCGCGCGCGCGAACATGCCGTGGATGAAGGGCGAGAGGCTGTGGCCGATCGGATGCCCGACCACGCCGTACTGGTCGAGCGCGGTTTTCATCGCGGCGATTCTGACAGCATCTGGACGCGGCTGCCCGCTGCGGGTCCGCTCGCCAAGGTGGCGGCGAGCTCCGCGAGCCACACCTCCATGCGCTCGCGGACGTGCCAGGGTGGATTGACGATGAGGAGCCCCGAACCGTTGAGGCCGACGCGCGAGTCGCGCGGGTAGAGCCAGAGTTCGGAGAGGAGTGCGGGTCGCTCCAAATCGCGCGCCCAGGTTGCAAGCCAGGGTGCGATCTCGCGCTCGACCTTGATCGGGTACCAGGCGGCAAACACACCCCCCGGAAAGCGCCGTACGCCTTCGGCCAGTGCCTTACCAACAAGCGCGAAATCCTCGCGCGTCTCTTCGTAGGGGGGATCGATGAGCGTGAGCCCACGCCGCTCGCGCGGGGGCAACCAGGCCGCAAGACGCGCAAAGCCGTCCGCACACTCGATGTGCACGCGCGCGAGGGAAGAGCCCGCTTTGGCAAGCGCCGCGAGCGACTGCTCGAGCGCATGCGCTTCGGTGCGCTCGCGCTCGATCAGCACCGCCCGGTCCTGCCGCCGCAGCTCACTCGCCGCGATGAGCGGCGAACCGGGATAGGAGTGCCGCCGTGCACCTTGAGTACGCCACGCCTCCAAAAGCGCCGCGTACGCGCGCAGCTCTTCGGCTTGATGCTCGTGGGCTTCAAACCGCTCGAGGCCGGCGGCGGCTTCGGTCGGGTGCCGCGCGAGATCGTAGCGGCCGCGCCCGGCATGCGTATCGAGGTAGAAGAATCCCTTCTCCTTCTTTTTCAGCGCGCGCAGCAGTGCGAGTAGCGTCACGTGCTTATGCACGTCGGCGAAATTGCCCGCGTGGAAGGTGTGACGGTATTTCATCAGCGGCCCCGGGGCGGAACACCCATGTCATCCGCGGTGCGCAGGAGCGCCTGCTCGCGGTCGCGGCGGTGCCGGCTGCCCCTCATTCCCTCAACGGCGCGCCGCGGCGCGCCCGCCGCGGCGCTGCGGTTGCAGTCTTCGTCGCTGCCGCGCGTGCGCACAGCGCACGAAATCCTGCTGCCACGTACGGGGCGAGGCGTTCGTGGACGCTGTCGAGATCCGTCGAGCGGCACAAGCCACCGGAGAGCTTGTCGATCCGTCCGGTCTCGGCGAACGTCAGTGTGAGTGCGCCGGTGAGGAACTGATAGCCCCAGTAGATCTCCCGTGGCGCACACTGTGGCAGCGCCTCGCGCAGCACGGCGATGAACTTGTCGACGAGCGGATCGTAGTGCCGGGTCATCAAGACGGAGAACTCGGGAGAGTTGTTTACGTAGGCGACGAGTGCGAAGTAGCTCTTCCAGCCCGCGCCGCCGCGCGCCGAACGCTCGAGCAGCGGTTGGCTGAAGGCGTTGACGATCTCCTCGATTGCGGGTGTCCCGGGCAGTGCAGCGCGGCGCACCTCCTCGAGCCGCTCGAGCCGCTCGCGGTTCAGTACCTCGGCGCGACGCTCGAAGACGGCCGTGAAGAGCGCCTGCTTGCCGCCGAAGTGGTAGCTGACGAGCGCGACGTCGACCCCGGCCGCTTCGGTGATGTCGCGCAGCGACACGCCGTGGAAGCCGCGCTGCGCGAAAAGCTGCTCGGCGGCATCGAGGATGCGTTCCTTGCCGTTTCGTGCGGGGGCCTTTTTCTTCATGGTTACTGCACCGCAAAAGGACGCCGATCCCGCAAGTGTCCGGTGAATCGCCCCCGCAGCGCAATCGGGGCGGGGTCCCTTGACTCGTCCTCAACGATCGTTGAATATAAATCCAACAACTGTTGAATGCGACTCTAGGGGGAGATCATGCATCACAACATGTGCGCGCGCGTCAGCGTACGAGTGCTCATTCCGACCATCCTTGGTGCCGCGCTGCTCTCGCCTGGGGCGCACGCACAGAGCACGCCTGCGGCCGGGGAGGCTGCCACCACCGCGGAGAGCGCCGGCATCCAGGAGGTCGTGGTCACCGCACGGCGGCGCACTGAGAACCTCCAGGACGTGCCGATCACGGTCGCGGCCCTCAACGCCGAAACGCTCAAGAACCAGGACGTCCTCAACCTCGATGATCTCAATAGCTTCGTCCCCAACATGAAGATCTCCGCGGACCGGGCGACGAGCAGCACGATCAACTTCTACATCCGCGGCGTCGGCCAGAGTGATCCGCTCTGGGGATTCGATCCGGGCGTGGGGCTCTACGTCGACGACGTCTACATGGCGCGCCCCCAGGGGGCGTTGCTCGATGTGCTCGACGTCGATCGCATCGAAGTGCTCAGCGGCCCGCAGGGCACGCTCTATGGGAAGAACACCATCGCCGGTGCCCTCAAGTACGTGACGCGCGATGTCGTCGGTCCGCCGACCCTGACCGCGACAGTGAGTGGCGGCAACTACGACAGCTGGATCGTCAAGCTCGCAGGCTCGACGCCGGTCATCGACGATCACGTCTACTTCGGCATTGCGCTCGGGAGCTTCCAGCACTCAGGTTACGGCGAAGTGGTCGCGCAGCCGGGGATTCCCGTGGCCCCGCCCGTAGGCCAGCAAGTGTCGAACAAAGACGTCCTCGTCGGGCACGCGAACCTCACTTTCGCCTGGGGCGAGAGCTCGAGGCTGCGCCTCGCTGCGGATGACATTCTCGACAACTCGAACGCCTCGGGCGGCCAGCGCCTCAACAACTACCTCGTGCCGCAGCTCAATAGCTCGTTCGACATGTATAACGACATGCCGGTCGCGAACGATTACTTTCACCGTTTCGGTTTCTCGGCGACTTATACCCAGAACCTCACGAGTCAGTGGGATCTGAAGGCGGTCGCCGCCTACTACCAGGGCAAGGGAGCGCAGTTCATCAACTTCGCCGAGATTGCCCAGAATCTCTTCCAGGTCCCGGCCCAGATCAACGACCAGCAGGCCTCGGGCGAACTGCAGCTCAACTTCCACACCGAGCGCGTCAAAGCCGTCGCCGGCTTGTTCTACATGGACAGCCACTCGGGCGGCGCCTATAACGGTTCGATCGGCACACTCACGCTGCTGGGGGTCCCCGCCTTAGATCTGTACATCACCGAGCTCGTTACCGGTACCGTCGTCACCAAGAGCTACGCCGCGTTCGGCGATCTCACCTGGGAGCTCACCGAGCGGCTGAACCTCGATCTCGGTGTGCGCTGGAATGAGGACCAGAAGACCGCGCCCGTCTATCAGGCGGATTACGCGAGCATCGCGCCTACGCAGCTCGAGCCCGGTCAAACGTTCTTCAATCCCGCGGAGGTGCCGGCCGGGTTCATCCCCAATCCGGGCGTCGTGACCGACTACACCGGCCAGCGCGCATTCGTGAACATCACCCCACGGGCCGGTCTCGACTATCACTTCACCGACCACCTGATGGGTTACCTCATGTACAGCCGCGGCTTCAAGAGCGGCGGCTTCGACATGCGCGGCAACGCCGCCGTTTATCCGGACACCGAGCTTGGTTACAACTCGGAGGTCGCCAATAACTACGAGATCGGCATGAAGTCGACGTGGTTCGCGGACAAGCTGCTGCTCAACCTCGCGGTCTTCTACGACCCCTACGACCAGGTACAGACCCAGGTGCAGCAGTTCACCTTGTATCACGGACTACCGCAGAACCTCACCGCCGTGCTCAACGCCGGTAAGCAGATCAACCAAGGCGCGGAACTGCAATCCGTCTGGCGGCCGATCCGTGCGCTCACGATCGGGCTCTCTGCCGGCTATCTCGACTCCTACTACGAGGACTACCTGATTCCCTGCAACGTGTTCACGCTCACCCCCGGATGTACCCCAGGCGTCGGCGCCGTCAATGTCGCCGACGCGAACCGCCCACTCAATGCGCCGTTCTGGAGCCTCTCGGGTAACGCGGTGTATACCTGGAACCTCCAACGCGGCTCGCTCCTCGCCCGCGTCGGCTACGACTGGCGCAGCTTCACGAAGGTCGCCGTCACCTTCCCCAGCCCGACCGATCAGCCAGCCTACGGTCTGCTCAATGCCGGAGTGTCCTTCACGACCGCAAGCGGTGCCTGGCGCTTCGCGCTCGATGGCAAGAACCTCGCCAACACCGCCTACCGCGTCGCGGGCTACGACTTCGGTCCCCCGCCGCTCGGACCGGCCAACGTCTTTATCGGCGGCGTGAGCCAGATCGGTTTCTACGGAGCGCCGCGCACCGGGATGCTGACCGTCCAGTACCACTACTGACGGCGCGCCATGGTGAGCTGGTTCGAAGCCCCGCAGCCTTTGCTGCCTGAGCTGATCGCGCGCCATGGCCAGTGGCGTGCGGCGCGCCCCGCCCTGATCGAGGGGGCGCGGCGGCTCTCCTGGGGCGAGTTCGAGCAGGCGACCGCGCAGATCGCCAACGGACTTGCGGCCGAGGGACTCGGGCGCGGTGCGCGCATCGGCGTGCTCATGGACAACAGCCTCGAGCTCGCGCTGCTGCTCTTCGGGATCCTGCGCTCGGGCTGCGTGGCCGTGCCGCTCAATACCTCGATCAGCGATACGGCAGTCGCTGCCATGGTCGAGGACGCCGCCGTCCGCGCAGTGTTCGCTTCGGGCAGACACTGTGCGCGCGTCGATGCACTACTTGCGGGCTCGGCGCGGCTCGGCGCGGCGCGGCGCATCGCGCACGAGGGAGGGGCGGGAGGCTGGCGGGATTTCAACGCGTGGCGTGCCGCGCAGCCAACAAGCGCTCCCGAGCTCGCGATCGCACCCGAGGACGAGTGCAACATCATTTACAGCTCCGGCACCACGGGCGTTCCCAAGGGCATCGTTCACAGCCACGGCTGCCGACTCAACTGGGGGACGGAGCTCGCGCTCGTGCTGCGCTACAGGAGCGATTGCGTCACGCTCTGTTCGCTCGGGCTTTTTTCCAACATCAGCTGGGTGGCGATGCTCGCGACGCTCGTGGTCGGTGGCACGATTGTGGTGATGCCCGCCTTCGAAGCGCGCGCCGCGGCCGCGCTGATCGAGGCCGAGGGCATTATCCACGGCAACTTCGTGCCATTGCAGCTCGAGCGCCTGCTCGCGCTTCCCGACCTCGAGCGCTTTCGCCTCGACAGCCTCGACACCATCATGTGCTGCGGCTCGCCACTTAAGCTCGAAGTGAAGCGCGAATTTCCGCGCCGCACGGGCTGTCGCCTGATCGAGCTCTACGGTCTCACCGAGGGCCTTTGTACGATCCTCGCTCCCGAGGACTTCGCCGCGAAGACCGCCTCCGTCGGCAAACCCTTCCTCGGCACCGACCTGCGCATCCTCGGCGAGGATGATCGGGAGCTTCCCGCCGGCGTCACCGGCGAGATCGTGGGTCTCGGGCCGCTCCTTATGCAGGGCTATCATGGGCGCGACGATGCCAACCGCGAGGCCACCTGGACGGATGGCGTGGGCCGGCGTTGGCTGCGGACCGGGGACCTGGGTCAGCTCGATGCCGATGGGTTCCTGTACGTGGTCGATCGCAAGAAGGACATGATCCTCTCGGGCGGCCAGAACG
>DASPTE010000153.1:0-24943 GCA_035623585.1 Steroidobacteraceae bacterium
AGGCGCAGCTTCGAGGCCGCGATGCGTTTACAGGCGCCCTGGATCAACAAGCTCGCACAGGGATTGTCGGTCAGGGACGTCGAAACCACCCACCGGGTGATGCGCGCGTTGCGCGAAAGACTCGACGGCAAGTGACGACCCTGATCGGCGGCGACGTTCGCGCTCCCTGGCCACGCTGCGGAGGACCTCCAGTGGAGCCCTGCTCAAGTCCAACTGCGCCTACGGCGCTCGCTTCAACCTAGCGCCGCGTCAAGTTCGGCGATCAGATCGCGCACGTCCTCGATCCCGACTGAAAGGCGCACGAGGCCATCGGAAATGCCAAGGGATTTCCTGATCGGCGCAGGCAGAGACGCGTGCGTCATGATCCCGGGGTGCTCGATGAGACTCTCGACGCCGCCCAGGCTTTCGGCGAGCGCGAAAAGGTGGCAGCGCTCGAGCGTGCGGCGTGCCGCCTCGAGGCCCCCGCGCAGCACCGCGGTGACGATCCCGCCGTAGCCGCCTTTCATCTGGCGGCGCGCGAGTGCGTGCTGCGGATGGCTGGTAAGTCCCGGGTAGTACACGCGCTCGATGGCGCGATGGTTCTCGAGGAACTCCGCAATCGCGAGCGCGTTGCTGCAGTGGCGCTCCATGCGCACCGCGAGGGTCTTGATGCCGCGCAGCGTGAGGAAAGAATCGAACGGCCCGGGCACACCGCCGATCGCATTCTGCAGGTACGCAAGCCGCGCCGCGAGCTCTGAGCCCTCGCGCACGATCGCTGCGCCGCCGAGCGCATCGGAATGCCCGTTTAAGTACTTCGTGGTCGAGTGCACCACGATATCGAAGCCATGCTCGAGCGGCCGCTGAATGAAGGGCGTCGCAAAGGTGTTGTCGCATACCGCGAGGATCTTGCGTTCGCGGGCGAGCGCCGCGACCGCAGCGAGATCGACGAGCTTGAGGAGCGGATTGGTCGGCGTCTCGACCCAGACGAGTTTGGTGTTCGGACGCAGCGCGGCTTCGAGCGCGGCCACGTCCGTCAGATCGACGAACGACACCTCGTGTCCCGCGGAGCGCTTGCGGACGTTCTCGAGCAGCCGGTAGCTCCCGCCATAAAGGTCGTGCATCGCGACGATGTGCGAGCCGGCATCGAGAAGCTCGAGCACGGTCGCGGTGGCCGCCATCCCAGAGGCGAACGCGAACGCCGTGCCGCCCTCGAGATTTGCGAGTGACGCCTGCAGCGCATCGCGGGTCGGATTGCGTGTTCGGGAATAGTCGTAACCCTGATGCACGCCCGGGCTCGACTGCACGTACGTCGAGGTCGCATAGATCGGGGGCATCACGGCGCCGGTGAGGGGATCGGGCCGCTGGCCTCCGTGGATGACGCGCGTCGCAAAGTGCTCTTTGGAGTTCTCGTCAGTCATGCGAAGGCCACCTCTTGGATAGCGAGAGCGTGCGCGTCGGGAATTCTCACAGCTTGCGGCGCAGCCAGTTGAGAAGGTCGATGCGGGTGATGAGCCCCTGGAACTCGCTGCCGTGCATGACGATGGCCACCATGCCGCGCTTGAAGATCTCCATGAGTTGCGCGATCGGCGCATCGACCGGCACGGTCACGAGATGACTCGCCATGGCACGCGTGACCGGCTCGTTGAAATGCTTCGGGTTGCCGACCACTTCGAGAAGGATGTCCTCCTCGTCGACGATGCCGACGATGCGCCCCTCGTGCATCACCGGAACCTGCGATACGTCGTAGAGCTTCATGCGCCGATAGGCCGCCATGACCGTTTCGGTGGAGTTGACGGTCACCGCGGCATGCTCGGTGTGGCGGCGTGCGATGAGATCGCGCAGGTCCTCGGTGCTGTCGCGCTCGAGAAAACCCTGATCGAACATCCAGAAGTCGTTGTAGACCTTGGAGAGATACTTGTTGCCGCTGTCGCAGACGAAGGTGACGACGCGCTTGGGCGAGGTCTGTTCGCGGCAATAGCGCAGCGCCGCAGCGAGCAGCGTTCCGGTCGAAGTGCCGGCGATGATGCCTTCCCTCGCGAGCAGCTCGCGGCAGGTGCGAAACGCCTCGGCATCGGAAACGCTGTAGGCGCGCTTCACGCCCGAGAAGTCCGCGACCGGCGGCACGGTGTCGCCGCCGATCCCCTCGACCAGCCAGGAACTCATCTTCTCCGGAAGTTTGCCGGTAAGCGCGAAGGAGGCGAGTCCCGAACCGAGGGGATCCGCGAGCACCATCTCCACTGCGCGCGACTCGCGCGCGAAGAAGTGCGTCAGCCCCGCGAGCGTGCCGCCCGTGCCAACCCCGCACACCACGGCATCGAGCTTATGCTCCATCTGCCGCCAGATCTCGGGAGCGGTCGTCTCCTCGTGCGCCTTCGCGTTGGCGGGATTGCCGAACTGATTGACGAAATAGGAATTAGGTGTCTCGCGCACCAGACGCTCGGCGACGTCACGGTAATACTCGGGGTGCCCCTTGCTCACGTCCGAGCGTGTCATGAGCACCTCGGCGCCCATGGCCCGGAGGTGAAAGATCTTCTCCTGGCTCATCTTGTCGGGAATGACGAGCAGCAGCCGATAGCCCTTCTGCGCCGCGACCAGCGCGAGGCCAAGGCCGGTGTTGCCGGCCGTCGCTTCGATCAGCGTGCCGCCTGGCTGCAGCGCACCCGAGCGCTCGGCGGCTTCGATCAGATAGAGTCCAATCCGGTCCTTGATCGAGCCGCCCGGGTTTTGGTTCTCGAGCTTGAGGAAAAGCTCGCACAGACCCGTCTCCAGCCGTTGCACGGCCATGAGCGGCGTGTTGCCGATCATCTCGAGTACGTTGCGGTAACTCGTCTGCCGCATGCGCGATCCGGCGAGGCTTTGGACCGCGATTGTACGCGGGGCAGTCAGCACCTGCGCGATTCCGTGCGCGCGCCGCTCAGCTGTGCGTGCCGATGATCAGGCCCGATGTCACCCAGCCGCGCAGCAGCGCCGCCGCGCGCGCGGGCGCCTCGGCTGGACCGACTTCCTGACAGAGAAGTTCGCAGAGCTCGCCGAAGGGCCAGCCGCTGCGCGCGGCATCGAGTGCCGAGGCCTCCCCGGGAGTGAGCGAGCGGAAGTAACTCGAGAGCTCCCGCCGCCAGAGAAGCCACGGCACGCTGTCAGCGCTTGCTCTCGGCTCGGGAGGCTCGCGCTCTTCGTTGAACGCCTGCCAGATCTCTGGGGCGTTCCACCGCAGCGCGAGACGCGTGACGCTCGGGTGCCACTTGAAGCGCAGCTGCGCCCACTGCTCCGGCGCGATCGCGGTCAGTGACTGTGCCGTAAGCGCTTGGGCATCGGCAGCATCGAACACCGCCGCAATGCACCACTCCCAGCGCGCCATCTCGGCGAGCAGCGGGTGCTCGCAGTAGATCGGCTCGGCGCTCAGGAACTCGGCGAGCCGATCGCCGTAGTAGCGGATGGAGAAGAATGGGGAATCGTGCGCGCGCACGTAGGCGCCGGCGAGCTTCTCGAACTCCTCGTCCCCGAGGAGCTTCACGACGACGGGAAAGCTCTTACCGAGGGACTCCGCGAGGCGGCTTCCGTAGGCGCCGCTGTAAATGCCAAGTCTCGTGAGTGCCGGCACCCGCGTGGTGCCGATAATTTGCGCCTCGATGGCAGGGCTGCGGCGCAGGACGTGCTCCTGAAAATCACGCTGCTGTTGCGCGAGCGAGCTCACGACGCCCCCGCTACCGCCGCCGTCCGGTTCGCCTCGGGCCGCGCGCCGCCCGTGCCCGCTACGCCCCCGGCGAGCGTGCGCTCGCAAAGCGCGCGCGCCTGAGCGAGCTCGGCACAGAGCTCCTCGAGCGGCGGGATGTGGTCGTCGCGCTCGATCATGGTCGAGACGGCCCCGAAGCGCCGCACGGCTTCGGCGTAGAGATCCCACACCGGGTCCGCGACCGGGTGATCATGGGTATCGATCAGATAATCGCCGTGATCTTCGTGTCCGGCGAGATGAATCTGCTGCACGCGCTCGGCGGGCACGGCGTCGAGGTACTCGAGGGGTGCGAACTCGTGGTTCACCGAGCTCACGTAGATGTTGTTGACATCAAGCAGCAGCAGACAATCCGCCCGCTCCGCGACCTCGCGCAGGAATTCCCATTCAGTGAGAGGGGAGTCGCGGAAGGTCACGTAGCTCGAGACGTTCTCGAGGAGGATGCGCCGCCCGAGAAAGTCCTGCACCGTGCGCACGCGCTCCGCGACGTGTTCGAGCGCCTCCTCGGTGTAAGGGAGCGGGAGCAGATCGTGCGTGTTGAGTCCGCCGACCCCCGTCCAGCAGAGGTGATCGGAGATCCACTCGGGCTCGACCCGCGCGGCGAGCGCCTTGAGCTGTGCAAGATACTCCCGATCGAGGGGCGCGGTGCTGCCGATCGAGAGGGAAACGCCGTGCATGACGAGCGGGTAGCGCTCGCGCATGCGCATGAGATAGTGGAGCGGCTTGCCGCCGGGCACGAGGTAGTTCTCGGAGAGCACCTCGAGCCAGTCGATGGCGGGGCGGTCGGCGAGGATCGCTTCGTAGTGATCGACTCGCAGCCCGAGACCGAACCCGAGTGCGGGACGCTTGAGCATGAGAGGCGAAAAAAACGGGCCGGACGCTCTCGCGCCCGGCCCGCGCTCGCTCTTACTTCGCGTGCGCCGCCTTGGCCGCGTCGCACTGCGCCTGCGTCAGGGTCAGGAATCCCTGACCCTTGCAGGCGTTCTGACCCTTACAGGCGTTGTTGGCGCCCTTGCACGCCGACTGGCCCTTGCACGCATTCGCCCCCGCACATTTCACCGTCGCGGGTGCGGCGGGCGCCTGGTCTGCGGCCGCTACGCTCGCGAACATCACCGCGGCCGTCGCGGCGAGTGCCACACTCGAGAGAACTCTGGCTTTCATTCGTGATTCTCCTGGTTTAAGAACGATCGGCGCCGCCGATTTTAACCGAGGGCGCAGGAAGTGCAGCCCCTGTCGCACCGGTAAGACGTAAGTGCTTCCGCAGCAACGTCATTCCTGGGGATTACTCTGCCCTCGCCGAGCGCGCACAGAGCCGCTGTACAGTAGACCGGCCCACCCGATACTGGATTACAGCGCGCGCACCCCTTGAAAGCTGCATGCGCCGACCCGAGCTTCTCGTGCGAGGGCGGCCCTTTCGCGGTCGGGATTTCCATTAGACTTCCGACTGCCTCCGCCTGATCCGCAGCGCCCCTAGTTCTACGACCGACGGTGACGGAATGACCGACGCCCCGCGTGACGCCATCCTCGTGCGTGGCGCACGCCAGAACAACCTGAAGAGCCTCGACCTCGACGTGCCGCTCAACGAGCTGATCGTGGTCACGGGCGTTTCCGGCTCGGGCAAATCCTCGCTCGTTTTCGACACGCTCTACGCCGAAGGCCAGCGCCGCTACGTCGAGACGTTCTCGCCCTATGCGCGGCAGTTCCTCGACCGCATGGACAAGCCGCAGGTGGACTCCATCGCCGGCATCCCGCCCGCGATCGCGATCGACCAGACGAACCCCGTGCGCACCTCGCGCTCGACCGTCGGCACGATGACCGAGCTCAACGATCACCTGAAGCTTCTCTTCGCGCGTGCCGCCGCGCTCTTCTGCTGGCGTTGCGGCAAGCGCGTGCGGCGCGACAGCGCCGAGAGCATCTACGAGGATCTCGCTGCCCGCGCTGCGCGCGCGGGAGATCCGCGCCTGCTCGTCACGTTTCCGGTGCCGGTGCCGGCGAACTTCAGCGTCGAGGAGGTGCGCGAGCTGCTCGCGCGGCAGGGCTATACGCGCTTTCTCGCGAGCACCGCGTCGGTGCCGGCCGCAGCCCCTGCCGCGCGCGGCAAGAAGCGCGGCCACAGCAAAGCGCAGCAAGCGGGCATCGTGCTCGAGGTGGTGCAGGATCGGCTACGCGTCGGGGGTGGCGAGCGCGGCCGGGTACTCGACTCACTCGAGGCGGCGCTGCGAGTCGGTCGCGGCCGCGTCAATGTGGCTGTGGTCGATGATGCGGATCCGCCAAATTGCCTCGACACCTGGCGTTACTCGAGCGAGCTGCACTGCGCGGACTGCGATCTCGCCTATCGCGAGCCAACGCCAAGTGAGTTCTCCTTCAACTCACCGCTTGGCGCGTGCGACAGCTGCCGGGGCTTTGGCCGCACGATCGGCATCGACTACGGGCTCGTCATCCCCGATGAGACGAAGACGCTCAGGGGCGGTGCGATCAAACCCTGGCAGAGCAAATCCTACGCCGAATGTCAGCAGGACCTGGAGCGCTTCGCGAAGCTGCGCGGCATTCCCCTCGATGTCCCTTGGCGCGAGCTCCCCGCGGAGGCGCGCCGCTGGGTGATCGAGGGCGAAGGCGCCTGGAGCCGCAAGGTCTGGTACGGCGCGCAGCGTTTCTTTGCCTGGCTCGAATCGCGCGCCTACAAGATGCACGTGCGGGTGCTGCTCTCGCGCTATCGCGCCTACACGCCCTGCGGCGCGTGCGCAGGCGCGCGTCTGAAGAGCGAGGCGCTGCTTTGGAGGATCGGCAGCCGCGAGCTCGCGCAGGCCGCGCTCGGTGCGGGCACGCGCTTCAAGCCCGCAGGGGTCGAGTGGAGCGAGAAGCAACTCGCAGCGCTGCCTGGGCTCGCGGTGCACGATCTCATGTTGCTACCGATCGAGCGCGCGCATGAGTTCTTCGCCGCGCTCGCCCTCCCCGAGCCGCTCGATGAGGCGACCGAGCTCCTGCTCGGGGAGATCCGCGCGCGCTGCCGCTATCTCGTCGACGTCGGCCTCGGCTACCTGACGCTCGATCGGCAGTCGCGCACGCTCTCGGGCGGGGAGGTGCAGCGGATCAATCTCACGACCGCGCTCGGCACCTCGCTCGTCAACACGCTCTTCGTGCTCGATGAGCCCTCGATCGGGCTGCATCCGCGCGATATGCAGCGCGTCATCGGTGTGATGAAGCGGCTGCGCGATGCGGGCAACTCACTGGTCGTCGTCGAGCACGACCCGCAGATCATGCTCGAAGCCGACCGCATCCTCGACCTCGGCCCGGGAGCGGGCGAACGCGGGGGCGAAATCGTCTTCTTCGGCAGCCCCGCCGCGATCAAAAGGAGTGCCGACTCGCTCACCGGAAAGTATCTCTGCGGTGAAAAGAGCGTCGTGCCGCAGCCGCTCGCGCCCGCAGCGGAGCGGCCCTCGGGCGCTGCCCCTGCAGCGGACGCGGGAGTCGTAGCCGAGGCGCGCTCGAACCGCTGGCTCGAGCTCAAGGGCGCATCCGAGCACAACCTGAAGAACCTCGACGTGCGCATCCCGCTCAAGCGGCTCGTGTGCGTCACGGGCGTGTCGGGGTCGGGGAAGTCCACTTTGGTCGAGGACGTCCTCTATCCGGCGCTGCTCAAATACCGCGGCAAGCCGACCGAGGCCCCCGGGGAGTTCTCGAGCCTCGCGGGCGCCGAGCTCATCGACGATGTCATCATGGTGGATCAGAACGCGATCGGCCGCACGACGCGCTCGAACCCCGCAAGCTACGTGGGCGCGTTTGATGTGATCCGCGCGCTCTTTGCGCTCGAGCCGGCCGCGCAGGAGCGCAAGTACACCCCGGGCACCTTCAGTTTCAACTCCGGCAACGGCCGCTGCCCGACCTGCAGCGGCAACGGCTTCGAGCATGTCGAGATGCAGTTCCTCTCGGACGTGTACCTGCGCTGCCCCGACTGCAACGGCCGCCGCTATCGCCAGGAGGTTCTCGACATCCGCCGCGAGGGAGCCGATGGCCGACGCTGCAACATCGCCGAGGTGCTCGAGCTCACGGTGACCGAGGCGCGCGCGTTCTTCGCGGACGCACCGGAAGTGGCCGTGCGACTTGCCCCTCTCGCGGACGTCGGACTGGAGTACCTCAAGCTCGGACAACCCGTGCCCACGCTCTCGGGCGGCGAGGCGCAGCGGCTGAAGCTCGCCGGGCACCTCGCGGAAGCCGGCTCGGTGCTTTCGAGCACCACCCAGCGCGGCAAGCTCTTTCTTTTCGACGAGCCGACCACGGGGCTGCACTTCGAGGACGTGGCGAAGCTGCTGCGGGCGCTGCGCAAGCTCCTCGCCGCAGGACACTCGCTCCTTGTGATCGAGCACAACCTCGATGTGATCCGCGCCGCGGACTGGATCATCGACCTCGGGCCCGAAGGCGGCGAGCGCGGCGGGGAGATCGTTGCGGTGGGGACGCCCGCGGAACTGCGCGAGCGCGAGCGCTCGCACACCGGCCGCGCGCTCGCCGCCTACGATGCGGCCCGCACCCAAGCCGCGCCCGCGCCGGCAGCGATCCCCGAGCCGCCGGACACCAAGACAGCCTATCGCCGGGGCAACGGCCACGACCGCGACGCCGTGCTCATCCACAAAGCGCGCGAACATAACCTCAAGAACATCGATGTCGAGATCCCGCGCGATCGCTTCACGGTGATCACGGGCGTCTCGGGCTCGGGCAAATCGACGCTCGCCTTCGACATACTCTTCAACGAGGGCCAGCGCCGCTATCTCGAATCCCTCAACGCCTATGCACGGCAGTTCGTGCAGCCGGCCGCGCGTCCCGATGTCGATGCGATCTACGGCATCCCCCCAACGGTTGCCATCGAGCAGCGCACGAGCCGCGGCGGCCGCAAGAGTACGGTGGCGACGCTCACCGAGATCTACCACTTCCTGCGCCTCCTCTACGTGAAGCTCGGCACGCAGTACTGCCCCGACTGCAACGTCGCGATCGAGCCGCAGAGCCCCGCGTCGATCGCGGCACGGCTGCTGCGCGAATACCAGGGCAAACGGATCGAGCTGCTCGCCCCGCTCGTCGTCGCGCGCAAGGGCTACTACACCGACCTCGCCAAGTGGGCGGCAAAGAAGGGCTTCAAGTTCCTGCGCGTCGATGGCGGGATGCTGCCCAGCGCCCCCTGGCCGCGCCTCTCACGCTTCCGCGAGCACACGATCGAGCTGCCGGTCGCGACCGTGGACGTGGGCGCAAAGAACGAGCGGGCGCTGCGCGAGGCACTCGCGCGGGCGCTCGATTTCGGCAAGGGACTCGTACACGTGCTCGGACCGCGGGGCGCGGACGCCACGGTCTTCTCCACCCGGCGCGCGTGTCCGAAGTGCGGCAAGAGTTTCGCCGAGCTCGACCCGAGGCTCTTCTCCTTCAACTCGCGGCACGGCTGGTGTGAGAGCTGCTTTGGCACGGGCGTCGAGATGCCGGGCTTTGACGCGGAGCAAAGCGGCGAGGAACTCTGGTGGAACGAGTGGTACGAGCGCGAGCCACACCCCTGCCCCGCTTGCGAAGGGCAGCGGCTGAACCCGACCGCCCTCAACGTACGCTTCCGCGAGCGCTCGATCGCTGAGCTCGCCGCCGACTCGGTCGCGGCGAGCGCCGCGTTCTTCACGCGGCTGCGCCTCGGGGTGCGCGAGCGCGCGATCGCGCGCGATCTGCTGCCCGAGATCCGCGCACGGCTCAAATTTCTCGAGCGCGTCGGGCTCGGCTACCTCGAACTCGACCGCGCGGCGCCGACGCTCTCGGGAGGGGAGGCGCAGCGCATCCGCCTGGCCGCACAGCTCGGCTCGAACCTCCAGGGCGTCTGCTACGTGCTCGACGAACCGACCATCGGACTGCACCCGCGCGACAACGACATCCTGCTCGACTCCCTCACCGATCTCGCCGCTCACCGCAACACGCTGGTCGTCGTCGAACACGACGAGGAGACGATCCGCCGCGCGGATCACGTGCTCGATCTTGGTCCCGAAGCCGGTGTGCGCGGCGGGGAGCTCGTGGCGTCGGGAACCGTGAAGGACCTCACCGAAAATCCGCGCTCGACCACGGGGCGCTTCCTGCGCGAGCCGCTGCTACACCCGCGCGAGCCGCAGCGGCCGGTCAACGGCGCAACCCCCTGGCTCACCCTCGAGCGTGTGACGCTCCACAACATCCGCGGCAGCGAGGTGCGCATCCCGCTCGGGCATCTGGTCGTAATCACGGGCGTCTCGGGCTCGGGCAAATCCACGGTGGCACGCGATGTGCTGTACGCGAACCTGCGGCAACTGCTCGCCGCGCACCCCGGGAAGGCGCGCAAGCGGCCGCGCAATACGAGCCGCGAGCTCATCGGCTGCGCCGCGGTGCGCGGCCTCGAGCATCTCGATCGGGTGCTCGAGGTCGATCAGACGCCGATCGGCAAGACCCCGCGTTCCTGTCCCGCAACCTACATCGGTTTCTGGGACGACGTCCGGCGGATCTACGCGGGCACCACCGAAGCGCGCATCCGCGGGTACACGACGAGCCGCTTCTCGTTCAACACCGCCGGCGGCCGCTGCGAATCCTGCGAGGGCCAGGGCGTCAAGACCATCGAGATGAGCTTCCTGCCCGACGTCAAGGTGCTCTGCGACGCCTGCGGCGGACGGCGCTTCAACTCCGAGACGCTCGCCGTGAGCTATCGCGGTGCCAGCATCGGCGATGTGCTCGCGATGAACGTCGACGAGGCGGCCGGGTTCTTCGCCGCGCATGCGCGCGTGCACCACTCGCTCAAACTGCTGCAGGACGTCGGGCTCGGATACCTCACGCTCGGGCAGCCGAGTCCGACACTTTCGGGCGGTGAGGCGCAACGCATCAAGCTCGTCACCGAGCTCGCCAAGGTGCGCGACGATCCCGCACGGCCCGCGCGCGGCAGCAGACCCCGGCACACGCTCTACGTGCTCGACGAGCCGACCGTGGGCCTGCACATGGCGGATGTCGAGAAGCTCCTGCACGTGTTGCACCGCCTGGTGGGCGCCGGCAACACGGCGGTCGTGGTCGAGCACAACATGGATGTGATGGCCGAAGCCGACTGGATCCTCGATCTTGGCCCCGAAGCCGGGGCCGGCGGCGGCCGCATCGTGGCCCAGGGCGCGCCGGCGCAGATCGCCCGCCGGCGCAGGCACTCGCACACCGCCCGGGTGCTCGAGGACTTCCTGCGGCAGAGAACCCGCAACGCGGTTTAGTCACATTCAACGCACAGGGGGACAAGATGAAAATGAAGACGCGCCTCTCGCTCCCACTCGCCCTGACATTCGTGCTGACGAGCGCACTGCGCGCTGCGCCGCCCGCACCGGAAGCCTCGGACCCCTTCCTCGCGCAACTCGAGGGCGACTGGGAGCTCGCCGGTACCGTCACGGGCAAAGCGGTCGTCTACCACGGCGAGGGACGGTGGGTTCTGAAGAAAGGCTGGCTCTGTCTCACGCTCCTCGATACCGCCAAGCCACCAGGCTACGAGGCGAGTGTTTACATCGGCGCCGATCGCAAGGAGGGCGATTACATCGCGCACTGGCTCGATCAGTTCGGAGCCGGCGGCGCGCGCGTCGTGGGGAGCGGGCACCGGGAGGGGCAGAAGCTCGTGCTGATCTTTCCGTATGCGGATGGCGATTTCCGCGATACGTTCGTGCTCGCTGCCGACGGCCATAGCGGGAGCCTCCTCATGGAATCGCAGGAGAAGGACGGCAGCTGGTCCACCTTCGGGTCATGGACGATGACCCGAAGCGCGCCTGAGGCGCAAGGCAGGGGTCGGCTGCGAGCGCGAGCGGAACTCACGCACGCCCCCGCGGTCCGCATCGCGAGCGCACGCTCGAGCACACCGGCCGAGAACAAGTGCAGCAGCGGCAACTCACCCACTTCGGCTTACTTCTCGCCGTCGTCATCGCGCAGCCGCTCGTGCTCGGTCTCATCCTGACACTGCGCCGTCCGCCAAGAGGCCCTGAGCAACCGGAAACTGCCGCGCTCGGGGAGTGGAAAGAGCGCTGCAGACCGGAAAATCGGCCCATCTGGTAGTAGGCTTGCCGTTGTGGCGCATGATCTCGTCTGCTGGAAATGCGGCGCATCGCTCGCCGCGCTGACCCTGCCGCTGCGGCGGCTCGAGGAGTGCCCAAAATGCCGCGCGGAGCTGCACGTCTGCCGCATGTGCATCGAATACGACACGCGCGTCGCCAAGCACTGCCGCGAGCCGACGGCGGAAGAAGTGCAGGACAAGACACGCGCGAATTTCTGCGATCATTTCAAGCCGCGCGCGGCGGCTTATATCCCACCCAACACCGCCGAGGTCGATCGCTCGCGCGCGGAGCTCGAGAAGCTCTTCGGCAAGCGCTGAACGCACCGCACGGTCCGTCGCACGCAAGCCCCGCCGTGCCGCACGAACCGCTTCCCTCGCGTTAGACTTCACGCACAATCGCAGGAGCGGGTGCCTGCGCGTGGCACCCACCCGGGGGGAGAGTCCATGAACCGTCGAGCGCACCACGCTCCGCCAGCCTTCGTGCTCGCGTTCCTTGCTCTAGCACAGGTTGCGGCGAGCGCTGCCTCCTCGCCTACTGATTCTTCGGATATTCATGCCTGGGAACGTGGCGATGATCCCGCGGCGCTCGATGCCTGGGTGCACGAGCACTTAAAGCGCGCCGATGCCGACATCGCGCAGCTCCTCGCGGTCAAGGGCACGCGCACCAACGCGAACACGCTGCGCCCCTACGATGAGGCGCTGAACGAGATCAGCCTCGCGCAGTTCCAGTCGAGCGTGCTCTACGGCGTCGGCGCGACCAAGGAGTTGCGCGACAAAGCGCAGGCGCTCACCCAGGTCGCCAACGACCAGCTCACCGCGCTCAGCCTCAATCAGCCGGTCTACCGCGCGCTCGCCGCGCTCCCCACACCGGGCGATGCGCCCACGCGACATTACCTCGAGCGCACGCTCTTCGAGTACCGTCTCGCCGGCGTCGACAGGGACGATGCGACGCGCGAGAAGATCAAAGTGCTGCAGGACAAGATCACCGAGCTCGGACTCGCCTTCGAGCGCAACGTGCACGATGACGTGCGCACGGTGCTTGCGGACAAGGCGCAGCTCGATGGCTTACCGGCGGATTATCTCGCCTCCCATCCCGCGGATGCGCAGGGGCACGTCAAGATCAGCACCGACCCGCCCGACAGCTGGCCGGCGCGCAAGTTCTCGAACAGCGCGACGCTGCGGCGCGAGCTCTATCTCGCCTCGACCGGGGTCGCTTACCCGAAGAACACCGAGGTGCTGCGCGCACTCCTCACGAACCGCGAGGAGCTCGCGCATCTTCTCGGCTACCCGACCTGGGCGGACTACGCGATGGCGGACCAGATGATGGGTTCGCCCCAGCATCTCACCGAGTTCCTGAATGCCATCAACGAGGCCTCGCGCGAGCCCGGTGCACGCGAAGACGACCAGCTCCTCGCCTTTGCGCGCCAGCGCGATCCCTCGATCGAGAAGATATCCGCCGCCGACGTGCGCTACTGGCAGGAGCAGTACCGCCGCGTCACCTTCAACTTCGACTCCCAGAGCGTGCGGCCCTACTTCCCGTACGCCGAGGTCGAGCGCGGGGTGATCGCGGCGGCTTCCGAGCTCTTTCACCTGACGATCAAGCCGGTCGCGGGCGTGCGCACCTGGCACCCCTCGGTCACCACCTACGATGTGTACTCGGGCAACGTCAAGCTCGGACGCATCTACATGGACATGCATCCGCGCGAGGGCAAAGACAAATGGTTCTCGACCCAGGGTCTGACCCCTGGCATACACGGCCGGCAGTTGCCCGAAGGCACGCTCGTCTGCAACTTCCCGGGCGGTGTGGCGGGCGATCCCGGCCTCATGCAGTACGGGGACGTCATCGTCTTCTTCCATGAGTTCGGCCACCTGATGCATCACGTGATCGGCGGCCAGAACGCGTACGCGGGCGAGGGCGCCTTCAACGTCGAGCTCGATTTCGTCGAGGCGCCTTCCCAGATGCTCGAGGAGTTCTTCCACGATTACGGCGTGCTCGCCGCTTTCGCCCGTCACTACCAAAGCGGGGAGGTGCTGCCGCACGAGCTCTACGAGCGCATGATCCGCGCCGACGCTTACGGCCGCGCGAGCGACGAGCAGCGGCAGCTCATGTACTCGGCGGTGTCGCTCGACTTCCACACCTTGCCCCCCGGCACGCTCGATTTCGATGCGGTGTACAAGCGGGATTTCGAGCGCTACAACACGAGCGCCTACCTCCCCGGTGATCACCTCTGGGCGAGCTTCACGCACCTGAACGGCTATAGCTCGAACTACTACACCTATGTCTACGACAAGGTGATCGCGCTCGATTTCTTCGCGCAGTTCGAGCCGCAGAACCTGCTTGGCGGACCGACGGGAATGCGCTACCGCGAGAGCGTGCTAGCACCAGGTGCCACGAAGCCGGCGCTCGAACTCGTGCGCGACTTCCTGCACCGCGATACGAACCTCGATGCCTACCGGCGCTGGATGCTCGCGGAGTTCGCGGGCGGGGGCGCTACGGCTTCTTCATCCGCTCGCTGAGCCTTTCGAGAAGCTTCGTGAAGGGCGAGTTGCGCTGCGTCTTGATGCGCAGGTGACGGACGCCCGATTCGTCGAGACTCGCGCCCCGGCCATCGTCGATCGAAAGCGCGCTCGCGCCGAGGATTTCGAGTGTTTCCTCGAGCGTCTTCGCCCCGCGCCGCTCGTGCGCGCCGACGCGCGAACCTAGGCGGGCGCGCCCCGCGCCGCCTTTCGGGCCACGCGCAGCACTCGCGGCTGCTTTCGTGGCGGGCTTTGTGGGTGCGGGCTCAGCCATCGCCGCGGCCGCCTGGGCGAGGGCGCGTCGCTCCCCGCTGTCATCGAAGAGCTTGAATTCGTCCGAGCGGTCGGCGCGGGAGGTGGGGCGGCTGCCCTTCGCGGCAGCGGTGGCCTGCTTGTCCTCACCGCTCGCGCGCGCGCGCTCCTGGGGGCTCACCGGCACCACGGCGACGGAGGTGAACTCCGAGCGCACATAGTAGGCGACCTGCTTCGCGGAAAGCGCATCGGTGAAGAATCCGAGCCGCAGCCCGTACCACTTGCGCCCCTCGCGGCTGCCTTCGACGGTGTAGAGGGTGTAGGCGCTGAAGATCGCTAACGGGGGCACCTTATCGAGCTGTACCGGCTGCACCGACCACTGCAGCTGCACCGCAAACGACACCGGTGCGTTGTGCGTGAGCGCATCGCGCAGTGCCTTGCGAGTACCGGTATCGTCGGGTTTGAGGAGCGCAATTCCATCGTGCCGCACATCGACCGGCCGTTCGTTGCCATCCTGCCGCCGCTCCTCGAGGATCTTGAGTACCTGGCTGTCGCTCAGGGAGTCGTGCGTGGCGGAGGCGCTCGACGATGCACGCGGTGGCGGCGGCGCATGCATGAGGCGCGTCTCCCCGGTCGCGGCCGAATCGCCGAGTGCCTGGAGTACCTCCCGCACGTTGGAGTCTTCGAATACGGGCTTGCCGCTTTTCGCGCCGGCACGCGCGGGTGCGCTCGACGCGGCGGCTCGCGCCGCGGCGGCCGGCACGCTGCGCACGGGAGGCGCAGCCGCGGGGCGTCGCGCAGCGCTAGCGGGCGCTATCGGGTTCGCGTCCCGGAGAGCGTTCGCGCTGCGCGCGGGCGCAGCGCTACGCCGTGGCGGTGCGACCTGTGCCGCAGCGGGCGCCGCGTGCAGGACGGGTACGTGAACAGGAGGGGGCGGCGGTGGTGCTGCGACGCTGCGCGCGGGCGCGGGGGCTGGGGCTGCGGCCCGCGGCGGCGGGCCCGCGGCCTGCTGCGCCTGTGCGGCGGCGGCGGCGACCGCGCGCTCGCGTAACTTGCGTCCCGGAGCCTCACCCGCCCAGGCTCCCGGGTAGATCTCGCGCACGACACCGAGCCATTCCTCGGCCTCGGCGAGGGTTGCGAAATACCCCATGTGCAGGCGGAAGCGCTCGCGTCCTTCCTCGAAGCGACGGCTGACGAAGAACGTGAAGCGCTTGAGCTCGGGCAGGTCGGTCTGCGCGAGCGCCATCGGCGTCGTCGACGAGCACAGGTTGAGAACGAACGGTGAGGTGCTGGCTGCAGGCGCTGCCGCATCCGCGGCTTCGGTCCCCGCCTGCGCCCTGGAAGCCAAGTTGGGCGATGCAGTCATAACTTCCCCGAAAGCAAACCAAACCAACTTCCACGATGGCCGAAGGCCGCGCGGATTGCCGCTGACGAGGAGGGGAGCACGAGCGCTCGCGCCAGGTGCGCGATCGTGGCAGCCCCGCCGTCATAGGACCCGCGCCCTTTAGACCGGTGGCTTTGCGTCCCCGTCTTTCGACGGGTTTGCCTTTATCACCGCCTAAGTGTCAAAGCGTCTCTGATTGCAGTCAAGCTTTAATTTCGACGCTGAGCAAGATCTGTGCTGCGCGCGGGCGGCAGCGGGGTTTATGTCCGCCGCCTTATGTCTCACCGCGCGCTCGCGCTTGTGTCCCAAAAGCGTCCGGCACCAAGGAGGTGTTGCGCGTAAAAGCCGCCGCTCAAGTCTGCGGACTTGACCGCGGCTCCCGCGCGCGGTGCGTGCACGAAGTGCCCATCGCCCGTGTAGATGCCGACGTGATCGACGGTACCCGAACGGATGCCGAAGAAGACGACATCCCCGGGCGAGAGCGCCGCGAGCGGCACCGGGTGCGCCGTGTGCTGCTGCGCGAGTGCGGTGCGCGGCACGGCGAGCCCGACCTGCTCGTGCACGTAGAGCACGAGTCCGCTGCAATCGAAGCCGGCGCCGTCCGCGCCGCCGAACGAGTACGGAGTCCCGACGAGGGAGAGGGCGACGTGCGCGATGGCGGCACCCTCATCGGGATGCGCGGGCGGCGGTTTGCGCGGCACGCTCGTGCAGGCGGCGGCGAGAAGGGCGATGAGGGCGGCAGCGGTTGCGGCGCGCCCCCTCACGCGTGCGCTCAGCGGGCTCCGGCGCGCGCCTGGGGCGGGGCACTCTTGCTGACGAGCGGTGCACCCTGGCGCGCGAGCGCAAGCAGACCCGGATACTCGTAGCGCTGCACGCCGCGCCGGCCCGAGCGCATGGCGCCGAGGAGCGCCGCCGCCACGGTGCGTGCGGCGATGCCGCGGAAGGGCAGGTACTTGCCCATCAGGAACGGGTTCACGAGCGGCATCACCGCCGCGGCCGCGAGCTCGAGCGGGCGGATGTCGCGGCGCCAGCCAAGGAGCATCGAGGGCTGGAGAATGTCGAGCGACTCGAAGCCGAGCGCCTCGAGCCCCTTCTCCATCTCTCCCTTGGTGCGCAGGTAAAAGTTACGCGAAGCCGCATCGGCGCCGACGCTCGAGACGACCTCGAAGCGCCGCGCGCCGGCGGCACGCGCGACGCGCGCGAAGGCGAGCACATAACCGACATCGACCGCGCGAAAGGCCTGTTCCGAGCCAGCCGCGCGCAGCGTCGTGCCGAGGCAGCTGAGGGCGACGTCGCACTTCGTGCCCTGCAGCTGCGTCTCGATGCGCTCGAACTGCACGATACGGTTGGCGAGGCGCGGGTGCTCGCGCCGCAGCGGCAGGCGCGAGAGCGCGATGACGCGGCTCACGTCGGAGGATTGGAGCAGCGCATCGAGGGCGTAACCGCCCACGAGTCCGCTCGCCCCGGCGAGCAGCACGAGATTCGGCTGCGCATCAGCCATGGTTCACAACTCCTTCATCGTCACGGATATTATTTTTTTCCGAAGCTTAGGAGCGCGCGCCTCCGGCCACAAGCCGCAGGGGAACCCCGCCACCGCGTCCCTGCGCCTCGCCGCGCCATTTCAAGGTGTTACCATTTGTTGTGGCGCATCGTGCGCCATCCGTGAGCGCCGGCGGTGAGAACAGCAAAATGGCTCCTCCTGGTCGCTGCGGCGGCGCTCGGCCCTGGAGTAGGCCACGCCGTCACCGACCCCGAGCGGCTGGCCACGTACCAGGAATTCCGCGCCGCCTTCGATGCGCGACGTTATCAGGACGCGCTGCCCCTCGCCGAGAAACTCGTCACCCTGACCGAGGAGCAGTACGGCAAGAGCGATCGCGCGCTCGTCACGCCGCTCGCCAATCTCGGCACCACACAGTATCGGCTCAAAGACTACAAGTCCGCCGAGGACACCTACCTGCGCAGCGTCAAAATCGCCACCGCCACCGGTGGCACCGCCGATCGCCTGCTCCTGCCCCCGCTCCACGGGCTCGGCGCCACCTACTACGCGATGCAACAGTACGAGGACGCGACCAACACCTTGCAGCGCGCGCTCGATCTGAGCCGCAACCTCGATGGGCTCCTCAACCCCGGGCAGCTCACGATCCTCGACCCACTGATCGGCAGCCTCGTGAGTCTCGAGCGCCATGCCGAGGCGGACCGCGAATTCCAGTACGCGGCGCGCGTCGCCGAGAGCGCCTACGGGGCGAAGGACGTGCGCGTCATCCCGTACGTCGATCGCTACGCTCACTGGCTCGAGGACATGGGCCGCTACCCGGCGGCGCGCGTGGAATACGCGCGCGAGCTCACGATCGCAGAAGTCGCGGGCCCGCGTGCCCCGCGCCTCGTGATCGAGCCGCTTCTTGGCATCGCCCGCTCCTACCGCCTCGAGGCCGACAACGCCGGTCCGGACGAGGCGACCCCTTACGTGGATCCGTTCGCTTCGGGGCTGAGCCTTCTCACCCAGCCGACCGCGCACAACCCAAATCCCGACGGCGAGAAGGCGCTGCAGGTCGCACTCGACACAATCGACAAGACGAAGCCCACTGATCACCGCGCACGCGGCCGCACGCTCATGGAGATGGGCGACTGGTATCTGTGCGCCGACCAGTTCGACAAGAGTTTCGGGCGCTACCGCGAGGCGTGGAAGGAGTTTCAGCAGGCTGGCTCAACCGACATCTTCAGCGCTCCGCGCCAGCTCGCCTACCGCGCGCCCACCATCGCCGCGAACCGCTCGCCGAACGCCGAGCGCGACGACTTCGAAGAACACACCGTGGATGCCACCTTCCTCGTGACGCGCGAGGGACGTACCAAGGACGTGACGTTAGGGAGCACAGAAGCGAGTCCCGCGCAGCAGAAGAGCGTTTCGAACGCGCTCAGACACGCCCGCTACGGCCCACGGCTCGAGAATGGCGAGCCCGTCGACACGCCCGGTGTGAAGTTCAGCGAAAAAGTCGTGAGCAAGAAGCCGCGCCCGTAGTGCTAGGCGCTGGGTGTCTGCGGCGTGGCTGCGGGTGCCGGCGGTGCGGTTCCCGGGGCGGCCGCCGGTGCAGCGGCCGGCGCACTCTTCACGGAAGCGGCGACGTCCTCGCTCTCCTCGATGGGCACGGCCTGGATGAGATCGTTGCCGGTCACGGCGGCGGCCTGCTGCACGCTGAGGGGCTGGTGGTGGGCGAGGGGCTGCGCGGCGGGCTGATCGGGAAACTGCACGAGGAATTTCGCGGCCGCATCCCGCATCGCGGCGAGCGTTGCCGCCTCGAGCGGACCGCCGCCTGAGGTGCTCGAGGCGAGCGCGCTCCCGTAGCCCGTGAGCGTGAGCGTATCGGCCTTCTCGCCCTTGGGCGTGTAGATAAAGAATCGGTAGCGGATCGACACCGCGCAGTAGCGGCCGTTGGTCTCGTGCGAGGTGACGAACTGGTAGCCCTCGATGTGCGGTTCGAATACCGCCTGCAGGTCCGCGGCGGCGGCCGCCGCGGTGCGGTCGTGGAACTCCTGCACGTTGGCGAAGGAGTCCTTGAAGATCTGCTCCATGAGATGCACGTGCCCGGGCCCGAGCGTGATCAGCCAGTCGGTGCCAAAGCGCGTTTCCTTGTGCTGGTAGTTTCTGAGCTCATCGGGAAGGACGAGCCCGACGCTCGCCGGCAAGGGCTCGACGAGCGGCTTAGGCAAAGTCTCATCGGGCTTGATCTTCACGCCGCTGCAGGCGCTGAGCGCGAGTGGCAGCATGGCGAGAGCCACGAGCCGCGCCGCCGCTAGTGCTTCATGCCGACGAACGTGCCGTCGTTCTGATCGCATATCAATCTCATTAGGGCGGAAAAGCGGATGTTTGTAAACGGCGTCATGTCCGCTCCTTCGGGAAAGCCGATGGCGTGAATGCGCATCGGACGGCGCCCGTCCGCACCCGGCTTGTTGAGACTGCCGATCGAATCGAGCGCGTCCTGGATGGAATCGCCCGTGAACTCATCCCCGAGCACGTAGACGCCGATCCTCTTGTCGGGTGCCCAGTAACGCCGCACCGCCTCCTCCATTCCCGGAACCGGATTCGAGCGGCTGAACGCGCGCCAGCGGCGCGCGCGCTCGCGGATCTCGGCGCGCTGCTGAGGAGTGTCGGGGAGCCAGCGCCCGCGCGTGCCCTCGAACATGTACGTTCCCTGATCGTTGAGCACCTGCAGGCCCTGCACGTGCGGATAGACGTTCAAGAGCTCCTCGACGATCCCGAGCGCCACCGCCCAGTGGTTGCTCGTCATGCTGTAGGAGGTGTCGATCACGAAGATCAGGTAGTCGCTGTCGAGCGGGATGCCGCCGATCGCAGCGCCGTGCGGGTGCTGAGCGCGCTCGCGCAGGAGCCGCGCCTGCTCGGTGGTGAGCTCCTCCTGCGCGGCGACGAGCTGCCGCTCGATCGTGTTCGTGACGGCCGCCTCCTGGCGGCTCCCCTGGTACTGGCCGCGGATGCTGCTCACATCGCCCGAGAGCTGCGCGAGCCGTGCGCGCTCGTGCGCGAGCGTGTCGCGACTGCCGGTGAGCTCGCGATTGAGGACCTCGCTCTCCCCGCGCAGCTCCGCGAGCTGCTCCTCGAGCTCGCGCACCTCGCCCGAGAGCTGACGCGCGGTCTGCTCGAGCTGCGCGGGGCGGCCGATCTCGGTCAGCACGAGCAGCAGGATGATCGCCCCGAAGCCACAGCAGATGCAGTCGAGGAAGGAGAGACTGAACACTTCGACTTCGCGGCGCCGGCCTCTCATGGCCAGTCCTTCGCGGGCATGAGCAGCGTCCCGTCGGTGATGCGCGCGAGGTGCCAGAAGCGATGCGCGGCCTGCAGGTCGCCCTTCATCGGCAGGAGCACGCTGTCGACGGGCACGTGGGCGGGAAGCTGCGGGATCGCCTCGTCGAAAAGCCGCATGCGCTCGTTCGAATTCACGTAACGGCGCTGCCCGACGACGTGACCCTGCGTCGGGAGACCATCGGTGATGAGCACGATCTGATCGGGCAGGGGGCTCAACCTCCCTGAAGCTGCGAACGCGTTGTAGAGGCTCGTGCCATTGGCGGGCACGAGCTTCTCGAGCGCCTCCATGACCTGGGTGCGTGCGCTCGTATCGCCTGCCTCGATCCAGCCCGGCGCAGAAGCCATGAGTGGCTGCGCCTGGGTGTTGAAGGTGAACACCTGGTAGCTCGCGCCCGCGGGAACCTGCGTCATGAGCCAGTCCACGATCGCCACCGCGCGGCGCCACTTGGCGGCGGCGCGCTTGTGTGCATCGTCCTGGTTGCGCATGCGGAGGATGGTGACCAGGTCCTCGTGCAACATGCTCGCCGAGACATCGAGCAGGATGAGGACATGGTGGCCACGGAGCGTAAGCCCAGTGATATAGCGGCGCTCGGCCGCGCTGTGCACGCTCTGCCCGGGTGGAGCACGCTCGAGGCTCCCGGCCTCGAGCCGCTTGGTGCTTTCCTCGAGCGAGCGGATGTCGCTCTTGAGCTCCTCGATGTGCGCGCGCCGCGCGAGCGTCTCCTTGTCGGCAGTCGCGATTTCCTCGCGCGAGGTGGTAAGGCTCGCGACCAGGCGCTCGCTCGCCCGAGTGGCGCTCGCCGATTCGTTGCGGGTCGTCGTGAGCGCATCGCGCAGCTCGACGAGATTGCGCTGCCCGCTCGTCACCTCCTCCCTGAGCCGACTCACCTCGGCGGTGAGATTGTCGGTGACCTCGAGGCTCACGGTGCCGCTGCGCGCGCTCACGATCGTGTAGAAGAGGATCACCGCCCCGAAGCCGCAGCAGATGCAGTCGAGAAACGAAAGCGTGAACACCTCGATGGTGCGGCGGCGCGCCACGGCCGGTCCTCGCTAGCCGCGAACCGCCGGGTTAACCGCGATCAGCGCGAGCGCAACACCCGGATCGCCCACGCGCACCTCATCGCCCGCCCGCACCCGCACGCGTTCGGCGACGCGCTCCCCGTTCACAAAGGTGCCGAAGCGGCTGTGATCGAGGAGTACGACCTGCGCGCCCTCACGCATCAAGGTGCAGTGGCGGCGCGAGACGCCGGCAAGTCCCTCTGCGAGTGTGATCGCCGCGCCGCCCCCCGCGCCTCGTCCGACGACGAGCGGCTCGCTCCCGAGCGCGAACGTTCTTCCTTCAAAGAGAAGATGCGAAGGCGCGAGCACATCGTCCGCCTCCCCCAGGCGCGTGCGCCGCACCTGAGCGGCGAGTGCCCTCGGCTGAGCTCCCCCCGGAAGTCGCCGCAGGAGCCGCACCGTCTCGCCGCCCTGGCGCAGCGGCAGCTCGAGTAGCGACACCGCCGCTGCCGCGAATCCCCCCGGAAGACTGACGAGCTCGCAGCCGGCGAAGGGCGTGAGGCTCTCGAGGAGGCCCGGAAGTCCGGCGAGCGTTTCGGGAATGAGGAGCGCAAGCGCGGTGCCGGCCGGACGCAGCTCGTGCACCAGCCGTACGATCTCATCCCAAAGGGGCTGCGCGACCTGCGCAAGCTGATCGCGCGTGAGCGGCACCGCGACGCGCGTTTCGCCCGCGGTGAGGGTCGCGGTCGCTACGCCCTGCGCGGCGGCCTCGTGCGCGAGTGATGGCAGGAGGTCGAAGAGCTGTTGCTCGGTGAGCGCATCGTGCAGGGCATCGAAGCGGGTCTGCCTCACGAGCTGCGTGTTGATGAAATCGAGCCACGCCTGATAGAGCTCGAGCAACCCGCGCCGCTCGCTCAGGAGCGCGCGGCGGCGGCTCACCGGGCCCGCATCGCGCTCGACCAGCGTCGCCGCGAGGTGATGCAGGCCGAGCTCGATCACGATCGCAGGACCTGGGAGTTCGAGTGCGGCGCTCGAGGCAACCGCCGCGTCGATGAAGCCATCGACAGGGAGGCCGAGCTGCGAGGTGATGCCGAGGAGCGCCCCAAGTCCTGCGGCGCCGGCGTAGGCGGGCGATGCGATCCAGACGCGCTGCCCTGGAGTAAGGGCATGGCCGCGCAGGCGCCGCGCGATTTCCGCACTGCAGAGCGCGAGCGCCTGGGCCGAAGGCTGGGCATCACGCAACACGCTCGCGAGGTGGCGCGTCGAGGTGCTGGTCGGCAGCCGGCGCACGGCATGCCAGGCATCGGCCCCGATCGCTCCGCCCGCGCTGCCGTCCGACACCGCCGAGGGGGAACTCTCGAGTACGCCCCCGGCGCGCGCGAGCGCGAACGCGCGATCGTCAGGCTCCAGGACAAAGGGCTCCATCGGCGTTCAGATGTCGGTTGGGAAGCTCACGTTGTTATCGGCGGATTCCTTCTTGTCGGGCGCGACGGTGGCGTCCTCGGCGCCCTGCGGCACCGTCGCGGCAGGCGGCGGCGGCGTCTCGCGCGAGGGCGGCGGCTCAAGCGCCGCGCGCGCCGCGGGCGGCGCGGGTGCAGGCGAGGGCTGCGCCGCGGCGCGATCAATCGCGATCGCGACGCCCGCGCACAAAAAGATGATGAGGACCACTGCCCATTCCATCAGTCGAAGATTCTTCACGGGAACCTCTCTCTCATATCTCTACTGAGGATCCTCCGCATAGCGCGCGATCCGAAACCCGAGCGTCGGTGCGCTGCCCGAGGCGCCATCGCGCCAGGCGAGGCGCAACTCGCCCACGGTCGCGGTCTGCCAGTTTGCGCCGCGCACAACATGGAGCGTCCCCTCGGTGGGACCGAGGGGATCGGTCGCCGGGTCCGAATCCACGAACGATCCGTAGTAGTCATTCGTCCACTGTGACACGTTGCCGGACATGTCGTAGAGCCCAAGCGCGGTCGGATGGAACTTGCCGACCGGGGCAAGGACCAGGTAGTCGTCCCGATACCCAGGCAGTGTCGCGGGCAGCGAGCGCGCGGCTTCACTGCCTGCGAGGTTGCCGACGCCTTCGGGGACGGGCAACGCATCTCCCCACGCATAGCGGCGCAACTGCCCGGGGGCAGCGTAACGCGCGGCATATTCCCACTCCGCTTCGGTCGGCAACCGATAGCCGCGCGTCACCGGCCGCGTCAGCTCGAAGCCGCTGCCGCGGCGCGCGTAGGCGGCGGGCAGTCCGTCCTGCTGCGAAAGCCAGTTGCAGAAATCCGCCGCCTCATCCCAGGTGACGCCGGTGACTGGCTGATTGTCGAGGTCGAGTGATTGCCGGTCGATGTAACCCGAATCATGCGCAGCGCGGAACTTGCGAAAATCTGCGTTCGTCACGGGCAGCACGCCGATGTAAAACGGACGCCCGAGAGTGACGCTGCGCAGTCCCTCGTTCGGCCGCCGTCCTGGCTCGCGCCGCTCGCTCCCCATCTGGAACGTACCGCCCGGCATGAGCCGCAGCACGTAGCCGCTCTGGCTTTTTATGAGCGGCGCGCTCTCCATGAGCGCCGCGCCGCGCTCGGAGGGCGTGAGATGGTAGGTGAGGTTGCTCTCGAGGTCCTCGACCGGCGTGACAGCCGCCGCGAATGGGACGAACCCGCTCTTGCGCACCTCGATGCGGTGCTCGGTGGCAGAGAGATTGAGGGATTGCGGCGTGCGGCCGCGCGATGCGCCATCAATAAAGAGTTCTGCATCAGGAGGCTCACCCGCAACCGTCACCCGTCCGAGTACGGCCTTGAGGCGCGCGTCCGCATCGAGCGCGGCACCGGAGGAGGCAAACACTGTCTGCGTCCAACTCGCGTAGCCGGGAAGGCTGAGAACGACCGGATATGCGATGCCTGCGGGCAGGTCGAGGGTGAGTGGCGAGCGACCGCGATCAACCCCCGCCACCGTGACCTCAGCACCTTCGGGCTCTGAGCGCACACGCAACTGCGCATCGGGTTCGCCGAGCTTCACGGGTCCGAGCGCAAGCGTCGCCCCGCCCTCGAGCACGACGCTGCTCTCCCAGGGCTTCCAGCCGCTCGCCGCGATGCGGATGCGACGCACGCCCGCGGGCGCGCTGATCGACACCGGAGCCGTACCACTCTCGACGCCATCGACGCTCACATGCGCACCCTGAGGGATCGCCTGCACCGCAATCGTCCCCCAGGCACTCTTAAG
>DASPTE010000008.1:0-13575 GCA_035623585.1 Steroidobacteraceae bacterium
CATCGAGAGCGAGGCGGACACGCTGCCGGCGATCATCCGCGAGATGCTGCTCGCCAAGACCTCCGAACGGCAGGGACGCGTCATCGATCACGACGCCGCGGCGTCCATGGAGAAGAAGAAGCAGGAGGGATACTTCTGATGTCACGAGCGGGAGAGTGGATCTCCACCGACGTCGGCGCGTACCTGAGCGCCCACGAGAACAAGAGTCTCCTGCGTTTCATCACCTGCGGCTCGGTCGACGATGGCAAGTCGACGCTCATCGGGCGGCTGCTCTACGAATCGAAGATGCTCTTCGATGATCAGCTCGAGGCGCTCGAGGTCGATTCGAGGAGGGTCGGCACCCGCGGCGGGGAGCTCGATTTCGCGCTGCTCGTCGATGGGCTGGCCGCCGAGCGCGAGCAGGGCATTACGATCGATGTCGCCTACCGCTTCTTCGCCACCGAGCGGCGCAAGTTCATCGTGGCCGATACCCCCGGGCACGAGCAGTACACGCGCAACATGGTGACGGGAGCTTCGACCGCAGATCTCGCGGTGATCCTGATCGATGCCCGCAAGGGCGTGCTCACACAGACGCGCCGCCACAGCTTCCTCGTGCGCCTCCTTGGCATCCGGCGCGTGGTGCTCGCGGTCAACAAGATGGACCTGGTCGGCTACGCGCGCGCGACCTTTGAGACGATCGTCGCCGATTACCGCGCTTTCGCCGAGCGCGTCGGCATCGGCGATATCGTGGCGATTCCCCTCAGCGCCGTGTACGGCGACAACGTCACCGCGCACAGCGCGAACATGCGCTGGTACCAGGGGCCGACGCTGATTGAGTATCTCGAGAATGTGACGGTGGACTCCGACCTTGCCGCCGGCCCTTTCCGGTTTCCCGTGCAATGGGTCAACCGGCCGAACGCCGACTTCCGGGGCTTTGCCGGCCAGATCGCCCGCGGCGCGGTGCGCACGGGCGATCGGGTGCGAATACTGCCTTCGGGACGGGAGAGTCGCATCAGCCGTATCGTCAGCGCGGATGGCGATCTCGAGCGCGCGATCACCGGCCAGTCGGTGACACTCACGCTGGAATCGGAAATCGATGTGAGCCGCGGCGATGTGATCGCCGCCGCCGACTCCCCGCCGCAGGTCGCAGACCAATTCGAAGCCACCATCGTCTGGATGCACGATGAGCCGATGCTGCAAGGCCGGGCCTACCTCCTCAAGGCGGGCACGCGCACGCTCGCCGCGACCATCACCCCGCTCAAGCACAAGGTCAACGTCAACACGCTCGAACACCTGCCCGCCGAGCGGCTCGAGCTCAACGACATCGGCGTCTGCGAGCTCGAACTCGACCGGCCGATACCGTTTGAGCCTTACGACGAGAACCGCACCCTCGGTGGCTTCATCCTGATCGATCGCCTGAGCAACGCGACCGTCGGCGCGGGCCTTATCCACTTTGCGCTGCGGCGCTCGCAGAACATTCACTGGCAGGCGCTCGATGTCGACAAGCAGCTGCGCTCGCGGCAGAAGGGCCAGAAGGCATGCGTGCTGTGGCTCACGGGGCTCTCGGGCGCGGGTAAATCGACGATCGCGAACCGCATCGAGAAGAAGCTCACCGCACAGGGTCGGCATACCTATCTTCTCGATGGCGACAACGTCCGCCACGGGCTCAACAAAGATCTCGGCTTCACCGCGCAGGACCGGGTCGAGAACATCCGTCGTGTTGCCGAAGTGGCGCGCCTCATGGTGGATGCGGGTCTGATCGTGCTCGTGTCGTTCATCTCGCCGTTCCGCTCCGAGCGGCGCATGGCGCGCGAGCTCTTCGCTCCGGGGGAATTCTTCGAGGTGTTCGTCGACACCCCACTCGCCGAAGCCGAACGGCGCGACGTCAAGGGGCTTTATAGGAAAGCACGCCGGGGCGAGCTCAAGAACTTTACCGGCATCGACTCCCCCTACGAAAGTCCCGAGAACCCCGAGATCCGCATCGACACGACGCAGCTCAGTGCTGATGCCGCCGCGGACTCGATCGTCTCGCATCTCGAAGCGCACAAAGTCATCGGCAGCGGATGAGCCAGCCGGAGGCAGGGCGGCCGGGCGGGAAGATCCTGGGCCACGTGACCGAGATCGCCCGCCGCGCCGGCGCTGAGATTCTCAAGGTCTACGCGCAGGATGCCGTGCAGGCGACGGCGAAAGCCGACGACTCCCCGCTCACCGCGGCGGATCTCGCCTCGCATCGGCTCATCGTGAGCGAACTCACCGCGCTCGATTCCAACATCCCCGTGCTTTCGGAGGAGGCCGCCGACACGCCCTTTGCCGAGCGCGCGAGATGGGAGCGGTATTGGCTCGTCGATCCGCTCGATGGCACGCGCGAGTTCCTCGCGCGCAACGGCGAGTTCACGGTCAACATCGCCCTCATCGAGGGGCATGCTCCGGCGCTCGGCGTCGTGCACGTGCCGGTCTCGGACGCGAGCTACCAGGGCCTTCCGGGGGCTGGCGCGTGGCGTATCGCACAGGGCGTGCGCGTACCGATCAGCATTCAGCCCCGCTCGGCCTCCCCGGTGCGGGTCGTGGGCAGCCGCTCGCATCGGGGCGATTCTCTCGAGCGCTTTCTCGAGCGGCTCGGCCCGCATGAGCTCAAGCCCATCGGCAGTTCTCTCAAGTTCTGTCTGGTGGCGGAAGGGGCGGCCGATGTGTACCCGCGTCTTGGTCCCACCCACGAGTGGGACACTGCCGCTGCGCACGCGGTGCTCGTCGCCGCCGGTGGCACCGTGAGCCGCCTCGATGGCCGAGCGCTCGAATACAACCGCAGCGCCGAGCCCATGAATCCGCACTTCGTCGCCTACGGTGCGCGCGATCACGACTGGCTGGCGCTGCTGCGTTAGGCGATCGCTCATTTGCGTAATCCTGGGCGTTGAAATCAGCGAGTTCTGCTTGCAAAGGGCTGATTCTGAGCCTAATCTCGCAATAGTCGCGGCCTATTCCCTGCATCTCGTGCAGGCACTCATACACGAACGCAAAGTTCGCGGTAACAACCTATGACAGTCAGATCCCTGGGCTACGTGGTGGTGGAGGCGACCGACCTCGCGGCGTGGCGCAAGTTTGCGCTCGAGGTGATCGGACTCATGGAGGGCCCCTCCGGGCCCGATGGGAGCCTGCGCCTGCGGGTCGATGAGCGGCCGTTTCGCATCAGCGTCGTGCCAGGGAAGCGCAATCGCTTCGTGAGTTCGGGTTGGGAGTTTCGCGATGCGGCGGAGCTCTCTGCCGTCATCGCAGCGCTGCGCGGTGCGAGCGTCGAGGTGCGCGTCGGCAGCGCCGCCGAAGCCGAAAATCGCCGCGTGCGCGAGATCGCCTTTTGCAGCGACCCGAGCGGAAATGCCCTCGAGCTCTTTCACGGGCGCACCTACGACTACGCCCCCTTCGCCTCCCCGCGGGGACTTACCGGATTCGTCGCGGGGGATCTCGGCATGGGACACGTGGTACTGCCCGCGCCGGCACTCGCCGCGACGCGCGCGTTCTACCAGCGCCTCGGGTTTGCCGACTCCGACGAGATGTGGCTGCAGATGAGCCCGAACCCACAGGATCCGAAATTGGGGCTGCACTTCCTCCACGCCGCCAATCCGCGCCATCACAGCCTCGCGCTCATGGGCGCGCCGATGCCCTCAGGCTGCGTGCACATCATGCTCGAAGCGAGCTCGCTCGATGATGTTGGTTTTGCGCTCGATCGGTGTCTTGCGAGCGGAGCGCATATCTCCTCGACGCTCGGCAAACACTCGAACGACTTCATGGTGTCTTTCTACGTGGCGACACCCGGGGGCTTCGATCTCGAGTTCGGCTGCCATGGCCTGCAGCCCGACTGGAACACCTGGGTTCCCACCCAGAGCGCGATCCCGGATCTTTGGGGTCATCGCTGGACCCCGCCACCGCCTCCCAAATAGGGGAGCGAATGCTCGATAAGACGCTCACGGCGAGCGCGGTGATCGCGACGCTGCGCGATGGCATGACGCTCGGCATCGGAGGCTGGGGTGCGCGGCGCAAGCCCATGAGTCTCGTGCGCGAGCTCCTGCGCTCGCCGGTGCGCGATCTCACGGTGGTCGCCTTCGGTGGCCCTGAGGTCGGCATGCTGTGCGCCGCCGGGAAGGTCAAGAAGCTCGTCTATGGGTTCGTATCGCTCGATGCGATTGCGGTCGAGCCCTGGTTCCGCCGCGCCCGCGAAGAAGGCCGCATCGAAGCACGCGAGCTCGATGAAGGGCTGCTGCAGTGGGGATTGCGCGCCGCCGCGATGCGCCTGCCATTCCTCCCGACCCGAGTGGGACTTGCGAGCGATGTCCTGAAATTCAATCCTGAGTTTCGCACGCTGCGCTCCCCGTACGCGGATGGGGAGCTGCTCCTCGCAATGCCCGCACTCAAGCTCGATGTGGCACTCCTGCACGTCGATCGCGCCGATCGACTCGGTAACGTCCAGACTTTGGGTCCCGATCCCTACTTCGATGAGCTCTTCGCGCGCGCCGCCTCGCGCTGCTACGTGAGTTGCGAGGAGCTCCTCGAGCGGCTCGATCTCGCGCATAGCCAGGATGCGCGCTTGAACCTCGTCGAACGCAACCGCATCACGGGCGTCGTGGCCGCGCGCTTTGGCGCGCATCCCACGTCCAACCCGCCCGCGTATGGATGGGATCTCGAGCACCTCGAGGCGTACGTGGCGCTCGCGGGCGAGGAGCGCGGCTGGGAGAGTTACTCCGAGCGCTACCTCGCGCCCGGCGAAGCCGCCTACCTCGCAAGCGTCGGTGGCGGCGGGCGGCTCGCGGCTCTCCCGGTCCCGGTTTTCTGACGATGCCATGAGCACCGAACTCTCGCTCGCCGAGCTCCTGATCGTCGCCGCTGCCGACGCCTGGCGCGACAACGGCGAGGTGCTGGCTTCGGGCATCGGGGTCGCACCCCGCCTGGCCGCAAGTCTCGCCAAACTCACCCATTCGCCTGGGCTGCTGCTTACCGATGCCGAGGCGTTCCTCGTCGAGGATCCGGTACCGCTCGGACCACGCGGCGCGTATCAGCCGCGATTTTCGGGCTACATGCCCTTCGCACGCGTGTTCGATTGCGTCTGGAGCGGGGCGCGGCACGTCATGATCACGCCGGTGCAGATCGATCGCTTCGGGCAGACGAACCTTTCGGCGATCGGCGATGCCCGCCGCCCCAAGGTGCAGATGCTCGGCATGCGGGGCCTGCCCGGCAACAGCGTCAATCATCCGAACTCGATGTTTGTTCCAAATCACAGCACGCGCGTGTTCGTGCCGGGGGAGGTGGATGTGGTCGGTGGGGCCGGCTACAACAAGAGCCGCTGGCCCGAGGGGGCGGACGCGCGCTATCTCGAGCTGCGTCTCATCATCACCGATCTTTGCGTCATGGACTTTCTCGGCACCGACCACGCAGTGCGGGTGCGCACGCTGCACCCCGGGGTGAGTCTCGAGGCCGTGCGCCGGGCGACCGGTTTCCCTCTGGAAGCCGCGGGAGATCTCAAGGAGACCACCGCGCCGACGCCGAGCGAACTCGAGATCATCCGCCGCCTCGATCCCCACAACCTGCGCGCAGGCGTCCTCAAGGGCAATCCGCCCGCCTCGCGCGGCGCGCGAGCGCCATGAGCGATCCGCTCGACACGCTTCTTTGCCGGCGCCTCGGCTGCCGCTATCCCATCATCCAGACGGCGATGGGTTGGGTCGCGCGCCCCGAACTCGTCGGTGCTTCCTGCAACGCGGGCGCCTTCGGGTTTCTCGCCGCGGCGGTGCTCAGCCCCGAGCAGGTGGGGCCTGCGATCGCGCGCGTGCGCGAGCTCACGCGTGCCCCTTTTGGGGTGAACTTCCACATGTTTCAGCCGGGCGCAGCGCGCATCATCGACATTCTGATCGCCGAGCGCGTCGCCGCGGTGAGCTTCGGGCGCGGGCCGGACAAGACAATGATCGCGCGCTTGCGCGATGCGGGCATCGTCTGCGTGCCGACCGTCGGCGCCCTCAGGCACGCGCGCAAGATGGTTGAACTCGGCGTCGACATGCTGGTGGTGCAGGGGGGCGAGGGCGGCGGGCACACCGGTTCCGTTGCGAGCACGGTGCTCCTCCCTCAGGTGCTCGATGCCGTGAAGGTGCCGGTGATTGCGGCGGGTGGATTCGCCGATGGCCGCGGACTTGCGGCCGCTCTCGCCTACGGCGCGCAGGGTATCGCCATGGGTACGCGCTTTCTCATGACCCGCGATTGCCCCGTGCCCGAGATCACCAAGCGGCGCTACGTCGAGGTGTCGACCGAGCAGATCGTCGTGACGACGAAGGTCGATGGCCTGCCACAACGCATGATCCGCAACGAGACGCTCGAGCGCATCGAGCGCGCCGGCGGACTGCGCATGCTTGCTCTTGCGCTCGCAAGCGCCTGGCAGCTCAGTCGCCTCACCGGGGCGAGTTTCGGGGACATGCTCGCCGCGGCGCGTAAGATGCGTGAGGGGGGCGAGCTCACCTTCGGCCAATCGCTCATGGCGGCCATCGCGCCGGTCCTCTTCCAGCGCTCGATGCTCGCGGGCGAGCCCGCCCGGGGACTCCTCGCGACCGGGATGGTCGCCGGGCGGCTCACCGATCTGCCAAGCTGTGATGAGCTGATCGGCGCGATCGTGCGCGATGCGCGCGCGCGCCTTGCAGCGCTTAGCGGCTCGCCGCAGCTTGCCGCTTGACATGTTGGGCTCATCTTAAGGGGGCAATGTGGCCATTCGCACCGAGATCCGCGCGCGCATCGGTGAGGTCATTCTCGATCACCCGCCGGTAAACGCACTCGACAGCAAGGGCTGGAATGAACTTGCCGGGGTGATCAGCGCGATCGGCACGCGATCCGAGGTGCGCTGCGTTCTCATCCGTGCCGAAGGACGCGGGTTCTGCGCCGGTGTCGACATCAAGGAGATGCAGCAGCATCCCGAGCGCATCGTCGCGCTCAACCGCGGCAACTTCCTCACCTTCCGCGCGGTGCGCAGCTGTCCCGTGCCGGTGGTGACCGCGGTGCAGGGATTCGTGATCGGTGGGGGCGTAGGTATCTGCGGCGCGAGCGATGTCATCATCGCGGCCGAGGACGCTTACTTCTCGCTTCCTGAGATTGATCGCGGCGCGATGGGCGGCGCATCGCATCTCTCGCGCCTGCTGCCACTACATAAGGTCCGCGCGGCGTTCTTCACCGGCGGACGGGTAAGCGCCGCCGAGGCCGAGCGGCTCGGGGCCGTCGAGAAGCTCGTGCCCGTGCGCCAATTGCTCAAGGAGGCGCGCGCGTTCGCGGCCAGCATCGCCGCGAAGAGCCGCGACGCGCTCGTGCTCGCCAAGGAAGCGCTCAACGGGCTCGAGCCGCGCGATGTCGATCACGGCTACCGTTTCGAGCAGGGATTCACGCTCGAGATGTACCTCAACGAGGACTCGCAGAAGGCACGCGATGCTTTCGTCAAGCGCAAGCGAACCGCGAAATACTGAGCCGCCATGGCGCTCGATCTGAAGTTCACGCCCGAGCAGCGGCAGTTGCGCGCCGAGGCGCGTGCCTGGCTCGAGCGCCATGTGCCGTCCAGGCCGCTCCATACGCTTGAGGGCGCGCAGGGTTTCGGTGAGCACCGCGAGTGGGAGCGCACGCTCGCGCGCGGCAACTGGGGCATGATCACCTGGCCGAAGGAGTACGGCGGACGCGGGGCCAATCTCATCGACTGGCTGATCTTCGAGGAAGAGTATTACCGCGCGCGGGCGCCACTGCGGGTCAATCAGAATGGCCTCTTTCTGCTCGGACCCGTACTGACGGAGTTCGGCACCGCGGAGCAGAAGGCGCGCTTTCTGCCGAAAATGGCGGCCGGGGAGGAGATCTGGGCCCAGGCGTGGTCCGAGCCGCAGGCCGGTTCCGATCTCGCCGCGGTGCGCTCCACCGCGGTCCGCGAGGGCGAGAGCTACGTGCTCAGGGGCCACAAGATCTGGTCGTCGCGCGCCGCATTTGCGGACTGGTGCTTCGGAATATTCCGCACCGACCCGAGCGGGGCTCGTCACCGCGGCCTGACTTTCATTCTCGTGCCCCTCAAACACCCTGGCGTGCGTGTGCGCGGCATCCGTCAGATCCATGGCGAGCCAGGTTTCGCGGAGATCTTCTTCGAAGAGGCGCGCGTGCCCCTCACGAACCGTCTCGGAGCAGAGGGCGAGGGCTGGCACATCGCGATGACGACCGCAGGCTTCGAGCGCGGGCTGCTGCTACGGAGCCCGGCGCGCTTTCAGGCGGCCGCGCAGCGGCTCATCGAGCTCTGGCAAAGCCAGCGTGCGAGCGCCGATCCGGCGCTCGCAGCGGGGGTGCTCGAGGCGTGGATGGACGCCGAGGCCTATGCGCTCAACACCTACCGCACGGCGAGCCGGCTGCTCGCCGGTGGGTCGATCGGCGTGGAAGCGAGTTTGAATAAGATCTTCTGGTCGGAGCTCGACTTGAAGTTGCATCAGACCGCGATGACGCTCCTTGGGGCGCGTGCGGAACTGCTCGCGACTGCGCCCGATGCCGGCGACGCGCCGCAGTGGCTCGAGGGGTTCATGTTCTCGCTCGCGGGTCCGATCTACGCCGGCACCAACGAAATCCAGCGCACGCTCGTCGCCGAGCGGCTGCTCGGTCTGCCGCGTGCCTGAGTCGGCCATGGACTTCACCTTCACTGACGAGCAGCGAATGATGTCGAGCGCTTTCCGCGCGCTAAGTGAGGAGCTCTGCGCCCCCGAGCAGCTGCGCGCGGTCTTTGAATTCCGCGACGAGGCGGCGGCGGAACGCTGGCTGCGGCTTGCCGATCTCGGACTCTTTGGCGTGCTCCTGCCGGACGCGAGCGGTGGCATGGGCTTGGAAGATGCGGACTTTGTGCTGCTCGCGGAGGAAGCGGGGCGCGCCGCGCTACCCGAGCCGCTCATCGAGCAGGCTGGAGTCGCAGCTCCCGCGCTCTACGAGCTGGCATCCGACGCGCGTGCCGCTCGGCTCCTCGAAGGCGTCGCGCGCGGCAAGGTGCGCATCGCCGTCGCCCACCCCTTGAACCCCTACGCAAACACCCCGCACGGGGTCACGCACTGGTTGCTCTCGGGTGATGCCGCGATTCACCTCCTCGAAGCCTGGCAGGTCAAGCCGACCGCACAGCCTTCCATCGATGCCGGTCGCCGCCTTTTCGGGATCGCGCTCGACGCCAACGCGCCCGAGCCGCTCGCGAGCGGCAGCGCGGCACGAACGATCGCCGCACGCATCGCGAACCGCGGCGCTCTCTATACCGCTGCACAGTGCCTCGGGCTTGCCGAGCGCATGCTTGCGCTCAGTTGCGAATACGCGAAAGCGCGCGAGCAGTTCGGGAGCCCGATCGGTTCCTATCAGGCGATCAAGCACGAGCTCGCGAGCGTCGCAGTAAAGCTCGAGTTCGCCCGCCCCGTGGTGTACGCGGCCGTCACCCGCGCCGCCGATACCGACGCGCAGGCGCTCGCGGTGATCTCCCATGCCAAACTCGCCGCGACCGATGCCGCGGAGCTGGCCGCGCGTACGGCACTGCAGGTTCACGGCGCGATGGGATACTCCTGGGAAGTGGATCTGCACTTTTATATGAAGCGTGCCTGGGCGCTCGCGGGCGCTTGGGGCGATCGGAGCTTTCACGCGCGCCGCCTCGAGTCGCTGGTGCTCGGCGGGGCGGTCGCGCTCGGTCCCGATGCCACCTTTCACCGTAGTGCCTGAGGAGCGGTTCGATGAGCAATGAGGCTTACATCATCGGCGCAGTGCGCAGTCCGACCGGGAAGAAGAAGGGGACGCTCGCCGCGGTGCATGCGGCGGATCTTGGCGCGCACGCCATCAAGGCGCTGATTGAGCGCACCGGGGTCGATCCTGGCGAGGTGGAGGACGTCATCTTCGGCTGCGTGGACCAGCTCGGATCGCAGTCGGGCGATATCGCGCGCACCTGCTGGCTCGCCGCGGGCCTGCCCGATCACGTTCCCGGAACCACGATCGATCGGCAGTGCGGTTCTTCGCAGCAGGCCGTGCACTTCGCCGCCCAGGCGGTGATGAGCGGCACGCAGGACCTCATCGTTGCCGGCGGCGTGCAGACGATGAACCAGATACCGATCAGCGCCGCGATGCTCGCTGGACGCGCCTTCGGTCAGAGTGACCCCTTCAGCGGCTCGGAAGGCTGGCGCGCTCGTTACGACGGTGAAGAGATCTCCCAGTTCCGCGCCGCGGACATGATTGCCAGCAAGTGGGACATCACTCGCCGCGCCATGGAGGAGTTCGCGCTCGAAAGCAACCGCCGGGCGATCGTAGCGATCGAGCGCGGTTTTTTGGCGCGCGAGATCGCCCCGCTCCGCGGCCTCGACAAGGACGAGACGCCGCGCTACGGCACGACGCTCGAGAAGATGGCGACGCTCGAGCCGCTCGCTCCCGGAGGGCGCATCACGGCCGCAGTTTCCAGCCAGATCGCGGATGGCTCGGCAGCGCTCCTCGTCGCTTCGGCGGGTGCGGTGCGGCGGCTCAAACTCAAGCCGCGGGCGCGTATTCACCACATCTCCGTGCGCGGGGCCGATCCGGTATGGATGCTCACCGCGCCGATCCCGGCCACCCGCTACGCGCTCGAGAAAACGGGCATGAAGCTCGACGACATCGATCTCATCGAGATCAACGAGGCGTTCGCCTCGGTCGTGCTCGCCTGGCAGCGCGAACTCGATGCCGATCTCGAGCGCGTCAACGTCAACGGCGGGGCGATTGCCCTTGGGCATCCGCTCGGTTCCACCGGCGCGAAGCTCATGACGAGTCTTTTGCACGAGCTCGAGCGACGCGGCGGACGCTTTGGTCTGCAGACGATGTGCGAAGGCGGCGGTCAGGCAAACGTGACCATCATCGAGAGGCTCTGAGATGGCGGGCATCTGTGCGGGACGGATCGTGATCGTGACCGGCGCCGGACGCGGTCTTGGGCGCTCCTATGCACTCGCTTTTGCGCGCGAAGGCGCGCGCGTCGTGGTGAACGATCTTGGCACCACGCTCGCCGGCGCCGGCAACGATGCGGCGACCGCGCAGGCGGTGGTCGATGAGATACGCAGCTTTGGCGGCGAGGCGGTGGCGAATGGCGATGACGTCTCCGAATGGGAGAGTGCCGGGCGCATCGTCGGCAGCGCCATCGAGCGCTTCGGTGGTCTTGATGTGCTCGTCAACAACGCCGGGGTCGTCCGCGATCGCATGTTCGTGAGCGCGACGCTCGAGGAGTGGGATGCGACCATGAAGGTACACTTGCGCGGTCACTTCTGCGTGGCGCGCCAGGCGGTGGATTACTGGCGCGCCTGCGCCAAGGCAGGGAAGACGGTCGACGCCCGCATCATCAATACCACCTCGGGAGCGGGGCTGAATGGCAGCATTGCGCAGGCCGCCTACTCCGCGGCTAAGGGCGGTATCGCCACGCTCACACTCGTCGAGGCCGCGGAACTTGGCCGCTACGGCATCACCGCAAATGCGCTGGCGCCCGCGGCACGAACGCGTATGACCGAGCAGGTATTCGCGGAAAGGATGAAACGGCCTGCGAGTGGCTTCGACATCGCCGATCCCGACAACATCGCGCCGACGGTCGTCTGGCTCGGGAGCGCCGAATCACGGGCAGTAACCGGCTGCATCTTCGAGCTCGAGGGCGGTCGGATCACGATCGACGACGGCTGGAACGAGGGCCCCTCGATCGATAAGGGGCGGCGGCTCGAAGTGCGCGAAGTCGGAGCGGCGGTCAGTGAGCTCCTCGCGCAGCGCCGTGCGCAGAAGAAGGTGTACGGCACATGAGCACGCCGCTCACGCCCCCACCGTATCCGCCGCCGCACGCACTCCTCGTCGGCAAAAACGTACTGATCACGGCTGCGGCGGGCACGGGTATCGGTTTCGCCACCGCCAAGCGCTGCCTGGAGGAAGGCGCGCGGGTGTTCGCGAGCGATAGTCACGAGCGGCGCTTGAACGAGTCGCTCGAGCGGCTGCGCGGCTTGGGCGCCGGCCAGGTGGCGGGGCAGGTGTGCGATGTCACGCGCGAGGCCGAGGTGCGCGCACTCGTAAGTGCCGCCATTGCGGGGATGGGCCGCGTCGATGTTCTCGTCAACAACGCGGGCCTTGGCGGCTCCGTGGCGATCGTGGATATGACCGACGAGCAGTGGCACAAGGTGCTCGATGTGTCACTTACCAGCGTCTTTCGCATGACGCGGGCGCTCCTTCCGCACCTCTACAAGAACCGCAGCGGTGCGATCGTCAATAATGCGTCGGTGCTGGGTTGGCGCGCCCAGGCCCTGCAGGCGCATTACGCGGCCGCCAAGGCGGGCGTCATGGCTTTTACGCGCAGTGCGGCCATCGAAGCCGCCGCGCACGGCGTGCGCGTCAATGCCGTAGCTCCGAGCCTTGCGATGCACGAGTTCCTTAACCGCACGACGAGCGATGAGCTGCTCGCGGAGTTACGCCGCCGCGAGGCGTTCGGGCGCGCGGCAGAGACCTGGGAAGTCGCCAACGTGATCGTCTTTCTCGCGAGCGACCTCTCGAGTTACATGACCGGGGAAGTGATATCGGTGTCGAGTCAACGTGCCTGAAAGAGCCAAAGGGTGAGCGAGCCATGACTGCCATATTCCGCTCCGCCGCCGAATACCGCGCCGCGGTCGGGCGCAGCTACGGGCCGAGCGAGTGGCTGCTCGTCGATCAGGCGCGCGTCAATGCCTTTGCGGACGCGACGGGCGATCATCAGTGGATTCACGTCGATGTCGAGCGGGCGCGCGCCACTCCCTTCGGCGGCACGATCGCTCACGGCTACCTCACCCTCTCGCTCGTGAATTACTTCCTGCCCCAGCTCATGCGCGCCGAGGGCATGAAATTCGGCCTCAACTACGGCTGCGACCGGGTGCGCTTTCCCGATGCTCTGCGCACCGGCAGCCGGGTGCGCGCGCGCCTCGAGATCATCGGCGTCGAGGACGTGGGCGAGGGCGGGGTGCAGGTGAAGATGCGCGTCACGCTCGAGGCCGAAGGGGGCGTCAAGCCCGTCTGCGTGGCGGATACGTTGAGCCGTCTCTATTTCTGAAGGAGTGCACCATGCGCGAGGCCGTCATTGTTGCAACTGCCAGGACCCCGATCGGCAAGGCGTATCGGGGCGCATTCAACGACACCGAAGCTCCGGTGCTCTCGGGGCATGTGGTGCGCGAAGCGGTGCGCCGCGCGGGCGTCGACGGCGCCGAGGTCGAGGATCTCGTGCTCGGCTGCGCCACGCAGCAGGGGACGCAGGGCTACAACATCGCGCGTCTCACCGTGGTGACGGGCGGCCTGCCTGAGAGCGTCGCCGGCATGTCGATCGATCGCAAATGCGCCTCGGGGCTGATGTCGATCGCCACCGCCGCCAAGCAGGTGGTCGAGGACGGCATGGCCGTGGTGGTGGCGGGCGGCGTCGAGTCGATCAGTCTCACGCAGAACAAGTACACGAACACCTATCGCGCGGTGTCGGAAGCCGTATTGGCGCGTTCGCCGAATATGTACATGCCGATGATCGAGACCGCCGAAGTGGTCGCGCGCCGCTATGGTATTTCCCGCGAGGCGCAGGATCGTTACGCGCTGCAGAGTCAG
>DASPTE010000015.1:0-2308 GCA_035623585.1 Steroidobacteraceae bacterium
CCGATGAGGGCGGCGATCGCTTTGTGGAGATCTGGAATTTGGTCTTCATGCAGTACGAGCGCGACGCCGCTGGCAAACTCACCCCGTTGCCCAAGCCTTCGGTCGATACCGGGATGGGGCTCGAGCGCATCGCGGCCGTCATGCAGGGCGTGCATTCCAACTACGATATCGATCTCTTCAAGAACCTGATCAAAGCGGCCGGCCGGCTTGCCGGTACTTCGGTGCTCACCTCCAGCTCGCTGCGGGTCATCGCTGATCACATTCGTGCCTGCACGTTTCTCGCGGTCGATGGCGTCTCGCCCTCCAACGAGGGGCGCGGCTATGTACTGCGGCGGATCATCCGCCGCGCGATCCGCCATGGCTATAAGCTCGGCATCACCAAGCCTTTTTTCTACAAGCTCGTCCCGGTACTCGAAGCGGAGATGGGTGCCGCCTACCCCGAGCTCGTGCGCGGCCGCGCTCACGCCGAGCGCGTGCTCAAGCAGGAGGAGGAGCGCTTCGCAGACACGCTCGCTAACGGGATGGTGCTGCTCGAGAACGCCATCCGGAATCTGCGGGGCGCGAAGGTCATCGATGGCGATACGGTTTTCAAGCTCTACGACACTTACGGCTTCCCGGTGGACCTCACCGCCGATATCGCGCGCGAGCGCGGCCTGAGCGTCGATCAGACGCGCTTCGAAGCGGCAATGGAGGAACAGCGGCGCCGCTCACAGGAAGCGAGCAAGTTTGGCGCCGAGGTGCGCTCGGGCCCGGGCACCGATGCACGCACGGTGTTTCAGGGTTATGAATTCCTCCGCAGCTCGGGCCGTGTACTCTCTCTTTCCAAGGACGGTAGCGCGGTCGAGGCGCTCGCGGCTGGCGATTCCGGAGAAGTGATCCTCGATCGCACGCCGTTCTACGCCGAGGCTGGCGGCCAGGTGGGCGATGCGGGCGTGCTCACCTCCGCCGGCGTGGGTTTCGTCGTGACCGATACGCAAAAGCGCGGTGCCGCCATTGCGCACCTCGGCAAGCTCGAGCAGGGCACGATCCGCGTCGGCGAAACGCTCGAGGCGGAGGTGAATGGCGAGCGGCGCCAGGCGACGGCGCTCAACCATAGCGCTACGCATCTTCTGCACGCGGCACTGCGCAAGGTGCTTGGCACGCACGTCTTGCAGAAGGGGTCGCTCGTGGCGCCCGACCGGCTGCGCTTTGATTTTTCGCACCACCAGCCGGTGACGCCCGCCGAACTTCTCGAGATCGAACGGCTCGTGAACGCCCAGATCCGCGCGAACCTGCCTGCCGAGACGCGCGTCATGGACTATGAGGGTGCGGTTGCCGAGGGCGCCATTGCACTCTTTGGCGAGAAGTACGAGAAGGACGTGCGCGTGTTGCGCATGGGGGATTTCTCCATGGAGCTCTGCGGTGGCACGCACGTTGCGCGCGCGGGCGACATCGGGCTCTTCAAGATTGTGAGCGAGAGCGGCGTCGCCTCGGGAGTACGCCGCATCGAAGCGCTCACGGGCGAGGGGGCGCTCGAGTACGTCGAGCAGGACGAATCGCTCCTCAGGGACCTCGCGGGATTGCTGCGCGGCTCGCGCGAGGAGCTTTCCGACAAGGTACGCGAACAGCTCGAGCGCACGCGACAGCTCGAGCGCGAGGTGCGCGCGCTCAAGGACCGGCTCGCTTCCGGAGCGGGAGTGGATCTCGCCGCCGGTGCGATCGATGTGCAGGGCGTGAAGGTCGTCGCCACCAAGGTTGACGGCGCCGATGCCGGGGCGCTGCGCACCGCCGTCGACCAGTTGAAGGATCGCCTGAAGCCGGCGGTCGTCGTGCTGGCGAGCGTCGAGAGCCCCGCCAAAGTGCTGCTGGTCGCGGGAGTCACGCAGGATCAAACCTCGCGCATCCACGCCGGAGAGCTCGCGGGAGCCGTGGCCGCCAAGGTCGGCGGTCGCGGCGGCGGCCGTGCCGACTTTGCACAGGCGGGCGGCAGCAAGCCCGAAGAGCTCGATGCGGCGCTCGAATCGGTGCAGGAGTTCGTGCGCGCACGGCTGACTGCGTGAATCGCGCTGCACGCGCGCGAAAACTGCGCGCAAACCGAGCAAGTGGAATTTCTTACCAAACGGTAATGTGAAACGGTGCATGCTCTCTCACTCGCAGTGCCCGCTCGCGCGGCTTCACCTTTCTTGAGGTTCCTCTCGCTAACCTAGCTGACATCGGTCGGGCGCGTTCCGCAGCAGCCGCGCTTACAACTTTGAGTCGCCTGACCATCGTTCGGAATCGCAAACCGCAATATGTTGTTCAAATGGTTTGATGCGCGCGAAGCGCGCGA
>DASPTE010000016.1:0-25841 GCA_035623585.1 Steroidobacteraceae bacterium
TGCGGCTGATGCCCGCCGATTCGACGCTCGAGATCGCGAGCATCCGTGGCATCCCCCTCTACGACCACGATGTCGAAGTGCAGGGGATCCCGGCGAGTGTCACGCAGTTGAAGGAGGCGGTGGTCGCGGCCGATGGCGTGCTGCTCGTCACGCCCGAGTACAACAACAGCATCCCCGGCGTCTTCAAGAATGCGATCGACTGGTTGTCGCGCCCCCCGACCGACATCAAGCGCGTCTTCACGGGCCGCCCGTTTGCCATCATCGGAGCATCCCCCGGCCCCTTCGGCACCGTACTCTCACAGAGCGCATGGCTCCCCGTGATGCGCACGCTTGGCACGCAGACCTGGTTCGGCGGACGCCTCGCGGTGGCGCGCGCGGGCTCCGTGTTCGATGAGTCCCTCGCTCTCAAGGATGCAGGCATCGAGGAGCAGCTCAAGCAATTCCTTGCCGGATACGTCGCTTTCCTGCGGCTCCAACAGAACGCTGCAAAGGAGCCGTAGAGGCGGTTACGGCCTACACAGCATCGGGCTGTTTGTCCGGTGCGGCCTTAGCAAAGGCCGGCAGCGTCTCGAGATGCGCGCAGATCGTGCGCAGGGTCGGGTAGGCGGAAACATCGACGTTGAAACGGCGCGCGTTGTACATCTGCGGCACGATGCAGATGTCGGCGAGCGTGACCGTGCTCCCGAACATGTGCCGACCATCGCCGCTGAGCTTCTTCGCGCGCTCTTCGAGGCCGCGGAATCCCTCCCCGATCCAGTGCGCGTACCAGGCAGTGACGCCCTGATCGTCCTGACGAAGCGCGGAGCGCAGGTACTCGAGCACCCGGAGATTGTTGAGCGGGTGGATGTCGCAGGCGACGGCGAGCGCGAGCGCGCGTACCGTGGCGCGCTCGGTGGGTGAGCGCGGAAGAAAGGGCGGCTCGGGGTGCGTTTCCTCGAGATACTCGATGATGGCGAGCGACTGCGTGAGGAGGCGGCCGCCATCATCGAGCACCGGTATCAGTTGCTCGGGATTGAGTGCGAGAAACTCGGGACGGTGTTGCGCCGCCACCGGTGGCCGCAGATCGATCACCTGCAATTCCCAGGGGATGCCCTTGAGGTTGAGCGCGATACGCACCCGGTAGGTGGCGGAACTTCTGAAGTAGCCGTAGAGCTTCATGAGCTCGCTTTGAGTGGCGCCGTGATCGTGGTGCGCAGCACCTCGAGTCCTTCGATGCCGCCCTCGATGCGATCGCCTGGTTTGAGCGCTGCAACCCCCGCCGGCGTCCCCGTGAAAATCAGATCGCCCGGGCGCAGTTCGAACAACCCGGAGAGTTGTGCGATCAGCTGCGGCACGTCCCATAACATCTGGGTCAGGTCAGACTCCTGACGCAGCGAGCCGTTCACCGTGAGCCAGATGCGGCCGTGCGAGAGGTGCCCGAGCGCGGCCGGACGAATCGCGGCGATCGGTGCCGAGAAATCGAAGCCCTTTGCTGTGTCCCAGGGCTGGCCGCGCTCCTTGGCGGCGTGTTGCAGGTCGCGACGCGTGAGATCATTGCCCGCGGCGTAGCCGAAGACGTGCTCGAGCGCGCGCTCGACCGCAATGGCGCGGCCGCCGCGGCCGATGGCGACCACAAGCTCGATCTCGTGGTGGAAGTTGGATGTGGCCGGGGGATAGGGAACCTCGGCGCCGTTCTCGACCACGGCATCGGCGGGTTTCATGAAAAACACCGGCGGCTCGCGCTGCGCGCTCCTGCCGCTCATCTCGCGAATGTGCTCGGCGTAGTTGAAGCCGACGCAATAGATGCGGTGCACGGGAAAGGCTCGTTTGCTGTCGGCCACGGCAACGCTCGGCTGCCGAGGCGGCGGAAAGGCGTACTCGTTCATGACGGTCACCGCTTCGTTCGGGGGTCGGGGCCAAGATTGCCACTGCGCAAACGGCTAGACTAGCGCGATGAGCATCTGGCGCAACGCGATGAGTCCCGAGCAGCTCACTGAGATCGGGCAACGCACGCTCCCCGGATACCTCAACATCCGCGTCAGCGAGGTCGGCGAGGACTTCGTGCGCGCCACGATGCCCGTGAATGAGCGCACCCAGCAACCCTTTGGGGTGCTCCACGGCGGGGCCTCCGTGGCGCTCGCCGAGACGGTGGGAAGCCTCGCCTCGGCGATGTGCGTCGATCCGGGTCAGTACCTCTGTCTCGGGCAGGACATCAATGCGAATCATCTGCGCCCGGTGTCGTCGGGTTCGGTGACCGCAACCGCCCGTCCCTTCCACGTGGGCGGCCGCAGCCATGTCTGGCACATCGAGATCCGCGATGAGCAGGAGCGATTGGTGTGCGTCTCGCGACTGACGATGGCGGTCATCGAGCGTCGGCCCGACCAGTAGGGGGCGCGGGAGGTTTGAATCATGACGGACCCGAGTCCAACCCTCAGCGCCGATGCGACCCACGTCGATGAGTCGCTCATCACCTATACGAACGTCATCTACGCGCTGCACGCGCTCGCGGTCGTCATCGGCATCACTACCGCTCACACGATCGTCGGGAGCTTCGTCGGCGGCCTGCCCTCGATCGTCGCCGTGATCATGAACTACGCGCGTCGTTCGGCGACCCGCGGCACGTTCCTCGAGTCGCACTTTCGCTGGCAGATCCGCACCTTCTGGTACGCACTGCTTTGGGCGATCGTCATCGTGCTGGCCTCCGCGCCCTTCATGCTGATCGTCATCGGCTTCGGGTTCGCTATCGTCGGCCTCTGGTGCCTTGGCATCTGGATCGCGTATCGCGTGATCCGGGGCTGGCTCGCACTGCGCGAGCGACGGCCGATGTACGTATGAGGCGCCTCGTGTCCATCGCGATCGTCGCACCGCTCCTGCTCTGGGGCTGCGGGATCAAGGGTCCGCTCTACCTTCCGCCGAAGAACGCCGCGGTCGTCACCACCCCGGCCCCAACGAGCAGCGGAGCGGCGGCGCCCGCGACCCCAGCTGCGACATCACCCTCCGCGACGACACCGGCGACGGCGCCAACCCCCGCCAAGCCTGGCGATAAGGATCAGGACTCGCAGTCCCAGTCGAAGTGAGTGGGCGAGAACCTCGCCCCATCTAGGTGTGGACGAGGCCCCGCAAGGGTTTCGCCGCGGCGCTGTCGGGAAACACGCTCTGCTCGAGCGCACGCGAGGGCACGGCGAGGTGCTCTTCGAGCAGGCCCTTGAGAACGCAGCGCAGATCGAGCGTCGGCTGCAGGTCGCGCCCCTGATAGAGAGCGCCCTGGGAAAGTCCCGGCCAGTCGGCGATCACCCGTCCCCCATCGACTGCACCGCCAACGAGGAGCGCCACCGTCGCGGTACCGTGGTCGGTGCCGCGCGTGCCATTGATGGCGGCGGTGCGGCCAAACTCGGTAATGAAGAGCACCGCGGTATCGCGCCAGGCGGGACCGAGCTCCTGCTTGAGCGTTGCGAGTCCCTTGTCGAGCGCCGCGAGACGCCCGGCGAGCTGCCCTTCGGCTCCGCCTTCATTTGCATGCGTGTCCCAGCCGCTCGTGTCGAACACGGCGACTCGCGGTCCGTCGTCCTGGCGCAGAAAGCCGGCCGCCGCGTGCACGATCTCGCCATAGCGCGCGCCGGCATCTTTTGCAGGCACTGCGCTCTGCTCGCGTGCACCCGGCGCGGCGCTCATCCCGCCGACCATGCCGTCCTCGGACGCGATCGCATCCGCCGCCATCGCATCGGCGAGCCGCACCGAGAGCAGCCGATCGCCCGCGTAGAGATCGGTCAACCGCGCGAGCGTGTCCTCATCGAGGGGCGGCAGTTTCGAGGGCGACCACGAGGTGACCGCCGCCGGCCCGCGCATGACGAGCGGCACGTTCTGACCGAGCGCCACGCCCGACTCGCGGTGCGCGGCTGCGGGAGTTTGCGCGAGCGCGCGATTGAGCCAGCCGCTTTGCAGCGCGTGGGGTTTCACCGAACCGTTTTCGAGAACATCCTGGCCATCGAAGTGCGAGCGCTCGCGGTAGGGGCTCGCCACGGCGTGAAACACGATGAGCTCGTGCGCGGCGTAGCTCTGCCCGAGAAAACCAAGCGAGGGATGCAGGCCAAAGAAACCATTGAGCGGCAGCACACCGCCCGCGCCGCCCGGGGCATGGAGCGCAAACTCGCGGCGCAGCGCTGCGTAGCTGCCATCGCCGTAGGGCGGCACGGCGGCGAGCCCATCGAGCGCCCCGCGCATGATGACGAGCACGAAGCGACCCTTGCCGGAGTCGGCGCGCGCGAGTGCGAGAGGCGAGCGCAGCAGTACACCGCCCGCGAGCGTCGCCGCGCCGAGGCTGAGAAACTCGCGTCTTTGCATGCGTGACATGACTTTCTCCATGAGGGGCTTTAGCGCCGCATGAATTCCGGCGCAGCGAGAAGCAGCGTGACGGCTTGTGCGGGACTCGCGGCGTGTGCGAGCGCCGCGCGGGTGGTGTCGCTCAGGTTCGCGCCGAGGAGCTCGGGTGCAACCTTCGCCGCATCGCGCTCGGAGCCGAGGCGCTGGCCGACGGCTTCCGCCCATTCGATGCGCTTCATGAGCGCGGACGCGCCGTCCCAGTCGGCGCTGCGATCGGGCCAGCCGGCGGGGGAGCCCGGCGACCAGGTTCGCTGTCCGAGAAGCTCGTACGCGGCGAGTGGACCGCGGCTGCTGTCGGGCGGCAGCGAGAGCCCGCGGAAAGCGGAGACGATGAAATCGGACGGTGTCTTGTACTTTGCAAAGGGCTGCTCCCAGGCCTCCCGCGCATCGATCAGCGCCCGATAGACCGTCGGCAGGTTGCCGTTGCTCGCGATGTATGCGCTCGCGATCCGCTCAACCGCCTTGGGAGGGGGTTCGTCGGCAATGAAATGGCGCGCGAGCTTCGCGGCGATAAAGCGCGCGGTCGCTCCCTGGCGCGCCAGATCGCGCAGCACCGCGACCCCCTGCTCGAAGCCGTTATCGGCATAACGCGTACCGAGCACGACCTTGGCCCCCGGTTGGTGCAGTTCCGAACGGAACAGGAACTTTCCGGGCTCGCCGCCTCTGAAGGGCCCGCCGCCTTGGCCCCCGATCGACCAGCCGGTGATGACCTCTGCAAATGTCGTGACATCGCTCTGGGTGTAGCCGCCGCCGACCCCGAGCGTGTGCAGCTCGAGGATCTCGCGTGCAAGGTTCTCGTTGATGCCGATCCTGCGCTCGCCGCCGCGGCGCGCTAAGCGCTGCGCGGCCTGGGAGTTCGGGCCGACCGAAAGATAGTTGTCGAGGTAGAGCAGCATCGCCGGGTGCGTCTCGACCGCGAGCAGCATGTCGGTGAAGTTGCCGAGTACGTGCGGTCGGATCGCTTCGCGCTCGAAGCTGCCGGCGAGTCCGGCGAGAAACTGCTTGTCGATCGACACCGCGAAGTGATTGCTCCAGAACTGCGCGAGCCGCTCGCTGAAGGGCCGGTCGCTGCTCACCGCGTAACGAAAGCGCGCGCTCACCTCGCTCAGGTAGATCGGCCGCAGCAACTGCGGCAGCTTCTGCTGCGGGGTCTCATCGCCCGATTTTTTGGCGGCCTGAATCTCGCGCCGCAATGCGAGCGCCTGCGCGAGGATCTCGCTCGATGAGCGCAGCCCTGTCGCATCCGGCATGGGCGGTGAGCCCTCGAGCTCAACCCGCAGCCAGTCCGGGCCATGATCGCCGATCGCCGCGAGCTCACCGGGGCGCGCGCCAAGTCCGAAACGATTGGCGGCGATGGCGGAGGCGATAGGTTCGCGCATGCAGCGTAGGTCCTTGACGCAACTGTCCGAAAGAGCGCGCGAGCGCGGCGCGGGTTGACCGGGCGCGCCGGACTGTGACCGAAGGCGGTCCGTTATACTCGAACTCTTCCCGAGGTTTCACGCTTCATGACGCCCGCTCCGGACCTAGTTCTCGTCGACGCCTCCTCTTATGTTTACCGGGCGTTTCACGCAGCGCCGGCGGTCGCGAGGCTCTCGACTTCGCGCGGCGAGCCGACCGGTGCCGTCCTCGTAGTCGTCAACATGCTCAACAAGCTCATCAAGGACTTCCAACCGCGGCAGATCGCCGTGGTGTTCGACGCACCGGGTCGAACCTTCCGCGATGAGTTGTTTGCCGAATACAAGGCGCAGCGCCCGGGCATGCCCGACGAACTGCGCAGTCAGATTCCGCCGCTCCTCGCCATCATCAGGGCACAGGGGCTGCCGATCCTGCGCGAGCCCGGAGTGGAGGCGGACGACGTGATCGGCACGCTCGCCTGTCGCGCGGCCCGCGAGGGCCAACGGGTGCTGATCTCGACCGGTGACAAGGACATGGCGCAGCTCGTGAACGACTCCATCTCCCTCATCAACACGATGAACGACAGTCGCCTCAACCGCGAGGGTGTCAAGCTCAAGTTCGATGTCTACCCGGAGCAGATCGTCGATTACCTGGCGCTGATCGGTGACAGCATCGACAACATCCCGGGAATCGAGAAGGTGGGTCCGAAGACAGCCGCAAAACTACTGACACAATACGGCAGCCTCGACGGAATAATCGCGCACGCCGGCGAGATCCCCGGCAAGGTGGGCGAAAATCTGCGCGCCGGGCTCTCAACTCTCGAGCTCTCCCGCAGGCTCGCGACCATCAGAACCGACCTCGACCTCCCCGTGTCGGTTGAAGAACTCACCCCCGGCTCACCCGATCGCGCCAAGCTGCGCGAGCTCTACGAGCAGTACGAACTGCGGACGCTGCTGCGACAGCTCGACGGCGCGGCTGCCACCGTGGAGGAGAGCGGCACGATTGCCGCGGCATGGCCGCCGCCACTCGCCGAGCCCCCCGAGACGCCACCCGCCGCGCCGCCCGAGCGACGCTACGAGACCATCACCCGATGGGAGGACCTCGAGCGCTGGCTCGCGGCCCTGCGCGGCGTCGAGCTCTTCGCCTTCGACACCGAAACCACGAGCCTCGATTACATGCGCGCGGAGATCGTCGGCGTCTCTTTCTGCATCGAACCGGGGAGCGCCGCCTACGTGCCGATCGGTCACCTCTATCCGGGCGCTCCCGAGCAACTCGACCGCACGCGGGTGCTCGCCGCTCTCAGCCCCATCCTCGAGGATCCCGCGCGCGGCAAGATCGGGCACAACCTCAAGTACGACGCCCACGTGCTCGCGAACGCCGGCATCGCACTGCGTGGCATGCGCTTTGATTCGATGCTCGAGTCCTATGTCTGGAACAGCGTCGCCACGAATCACGACCTCGACTCGGATGCACGGCGCTACCTCGGCCTGCGCACCCTCACCTACGAGGACGTCGCCGGCAAGGGCGCGAAACAGCTTTCCTTCGATCAGGTGCCGGTTGAGCGCGCGAGCGAGTACGCCGCTGAGGATGCCGATGTCGCGCTGCAGCTGCACCGCAGGCTCTGGCCGCAGCTCGAGAGTGTGCCGGCACTTGCGCGGCTCTACGAGGAGTGCGAGCAGCCGCTCGTGCCCGTGCTCTTCGGCATGGAGCATCGCGGCGTACTCATCGATCGCGAGCAGCTGCGGGGCCTCAGCCGCGAATTCTCCCGCGAGCTCCAGGGGCTACTGCAGCAGGCGCACCGCGAGGCCGGGCACGAATTCAACATCGACTCTCCCCGCCAGCTGCAGCAGATCCTCTACGAGCGACTGCAGTTGCCGCCAGGACGCCGCACGCCCACCGGGCAGCCCTCGACCGATGAGGGTGAGCTCGAGAGGCTCGCCGAGAGCGGCTTCGCGCTGCCGCGCATCGTGCTCGAATACCGCGCACTCGCCAAACTCAAGTCCACCTACACCGACAAGCTCCCCGAACTCGTCAACGAGCGGACCGGCCGCATCCATACTTCCTACGCACAGGCGGTCGCCGCGACCGGACGGCTGTCCTCAAACGATCCGAACCTGCAGAACATTCCCATCCGCCGCCCCGAAGGGCGCCGCATACGACAAGCGTTCATCGCCCCTCCAGGCTGGGTGCTGCTCGCCGCCGACTATTCGCAGATCGAGCTGCGCATCATGGCGCACCTCTCGGGCGATGAGAGTCTGCGCGCCGCCTTTGCCGAGGATCGCGACGTGCACGAGGCGACGGCCGCCGAGGTGTTCGGGACGGTCGTCGGCGAGGTCACAGCCGACCAACGGCGCACCGCCAAGGTGATCAATTTCGGCCTCATCTACGGCATGTCGCCCTTCGGACTGGCGCGGCAGCTCGGCATCGAGCGTGCCGCCGCCTCGCAGTACGTCGAGCGCTACTTCCGCCGCTATCCGGGTGTTAAGCGCTTCATGGACGAGACGCGCGCGCTCGCGCGGGAAAGAGGCTATGTGGAGACGGTCTTCGGCCGACGGCTCTACCTGCCCGATATCCGTTCGGGCAACGTGCAGCTGCGCCAGTACGCCGAGCGCAGCGCCATCAATGCACCGATGCAGGGCACGGCAGCGGACATCATCAAGCGCGCCATGATTGCGGTCGATGCCTGGTGTGCGAAGAAGGACGCACCGGCTCAACTCATCATGCAGGTGCACGATGAGCTCGTGCTCGAGGTGCGAGCCGACGCCGTTGAAGAGGTGGGCACGATCGTTCGTGAGCGCATGGTGAACGCCGCCTCACTGAGTGTGCCGCTGCGCGCGGACCTGGGCTCGGGCCCGAACTGGGATGAAGCGCATTGACCGTGGGCTAATCAGTGTGTGGCGAGGATGATACAAGCTGTTACTCAAACTAATGATGTCTAAAGAATTTTTTATTTGAACTTGTTCCGGTCCCCGCGCTCTAATTTCGTGAGTGCAATGCACTCCCCGCTTCCCTCCCTGAGCGGGTAGACCCGGTTCACGAGACCTGTGCCGGGTTAGTCTGCCCCGGCGGTTCTAAGACAACCGCCGGGGTTTTTTATTGCCCGCCGAGCCATCCCACGATCGTGTCCTGGGCCTCTCGCACGCCGCTGCCGCTTCGCGCCGAGAAGAGCTGCGCCGTGGCCCGGCCCCCGAGCGCGGAGGTGGCAGCCTCAAGCGCTCTCCCACCTTCGGTGCGGCTGAGCTTGTCGGCCTTGGCAAGCAGTACGTGTGCCCGATGCTCGGGCGGCATCCACGCGAGGAGCTCTAGATCCCCGTCGGTGAGACCGCGACGCGCATCGACGATCACGAACAGCCCACGCAGTGATGTGCGCTCGCGTAGCGCCTCGATGAGCGGCACCCACGCGCGCCGCTCCGCGGCGCTCGCGCGCGCGAAGCCGTAGCCGGGAAGATCGATCAGGCGGCGAGCGGGGGCGAGCTCGAAGAAATTCACCAGTCGCGTGCGGCCCGGCGTCTTGCTGGTGCGCGCCAGATTGCGTCGCCCCGCGATCGCGTTGATGGCGCTCGACTTGCCGGCGTTCGAACGGCCGACAAAGGCAACCTCAGCACCGACATCCGCCGGAAACTGCGCGGGCGCAGCCGCGCTCGTCAGAAACCGCGCCTCGCTGAAACGGCTCATGTCCGGGCCTTCCAAAGCGCGGCCACTGCTCTAGTGTACAATTCGGCGCCCCACAGCGCGGGACCAAACCGGAAAGCAAACAATGCCGCAGATTCTTGTGGGCTGGATAGGCCGGGCTGTCGCGTTAGCGATCGTGTACGCGCTCGCTCCGGCGCTCGCCACCGCGCAGACGGGGTCGGCCGCTCCCGTTGCTGCCGCCGCTGCGCCAGTCGCCGCAACCCCGGCGACGCCGGACTCGCCCTTTACGCACGGTAAGGCCGCGGATGGGGCCACCAAGAGCGCGACCTGTCTGCCTTGTCACGGGCCGAATGGCAACAGCACGAATCCGGAATGGCCGCGGCTCGCCGGGCAGAACGCGGTTTACCTCGCCGAGCAGCTGCGACTCTTCCGCTCCGGTGCCCGTCCGAACCCGGTGATGATGCCGCTCGCAAGTACGCTCAGCGATCAGGACATCGATGACATCTCGGTCTACTACGAGACCCAGACCCCTTCGGGGCTCGAAGCCGATCCCTCGTACTGGCAGAGCGGCGAGGCTCTCTATCTCAATGGGGATCGAGCGCACGAGGTGCCCGCCTGCAGCGCGTGCCACGGACCTGTCGGGCTTGGCAATCTCGCCGCCGGTTATCCGGCACTTCGCGCCCAGCAGTCGGTCTATGTCGTCAAGCAGCTCAATGATTACGCAACCGGCAAGCGCTACAGCGCCACAAATCCCGCACAGGCGAGCCGTAACGGCGCGATGATGTTTACGCTCGCCAAGCGCCTCACTCCCGAAGAAATCCGCGACGTAGCGTCCTACGTGCAGGGTATGCGCTGATTCCAAGGAGTCACATGATCCGCTCCCTAGCCCTGGCGGCACTCCTTTGCCTGTGTGCCTGCGCCAAAGAACCGCCCGCGCCGCCACCTTCACCTCCCGCTTCGAGCCCAGAGCCGGCCCCGGCGGCGCCCGCGGCGAATGCGGCGCCGTCCGCCAAGCAAACCGAAACCGAGCAGGCGAAGGCCTCGCAGGAATCGGCTGATGGCGGGGGCGAGCATGCCGAGCGCAGCGATGCCTCGCTCGAGAAGATCGCGGCGCTCCCGCCGGCCGCGCAGCTTCCGGGCGGCAAGTGGCAGGCGGGGGTCAATTACCAGCCACTCGTGCCCGCGCAGCCGACCAACGTTGCACCCGGAAAAGTAGAGGTGCTCGAGATTTTCTGGCTCGCCTGTCCGCATTGCTATGGGCTCGAGCCGTACCTGCGGGCCTGGAAGAAGACCAAACCCTCGTACATCGAGTTCACGCGTGTGCCGGTCATGTGGGATGACCCGATGCGTCGCGCTCATGCGCGGCTCTTCTACACGCTTGAAGCGCTCGGACGCGATGATCTTGTCGACAAGGCGATGGAGGTCATGCACACGCAGCAGATGCCCCTTGCCGGTCAAAGCGACGACGAATCCCTCCGCCTGCAGCAGAACTTCGCCACTCAAAACGGCGTGAGCGCCGATGACTTCGCGAAGGCCTACAACTCCTTCTCGGTGAATGCGAACCTGCAGCGCGCCGAGGAGCTGACGCAACGCTATCGGGTAAGCGGGGTACCGTTCATGGCGGTGAACGGCAAATACTGGACCGACCTCACCAAGGCAGGGGACGGCAAGGCCGAGGGGAGCGAGGATAAGTTGATCGCGGTCATCAACGATCTCGCCGCCAGCGAACACCGGCACTGATAACACACCCGCTCGTCGCGGTGCTCGCCTGCCGCACGCTCCTGCACGAATCGTGGGGCGTCTGGGCCGCGCTCGCGATGATGCTAGTCTCGGCGCTCGTGCCCCATTTCCACTTTCGGCCGAAGGGTTGGCTCTAGCGCATGTCGCCACCGCGGGCTTACGTCTCCTGGAGCTCGGGCAAGGACAGCGCCTTCGCGCTTCACGAAGCGAGGCGGTTGGGTCTTGCCGAGATCGTTGGCGTGTTGACGACGATCAACGAGGAGTACGATCGCGTGGCGATGCACGGCGTGCGCAGTGCGCTCCTCGATCGGCAGATCGCAGCGCTCGATCTTCCCTGCATCAAGGTGCCGCTGCCACATCCCTGTCCGAATGCGCTCTACGAGAGCCGGATGGCGGATGCTTGCGCCGAGATCAAGCGTCAGGGCGTCCGGCACATCGTCTTCGGGGATCTCTTTCTCGAAGATATCCGCGCCTACCGCGAGGAGCAGCTGGCCGCACTCGGAATGGAGGGGCTTTTTCCGCTCTGGAAGCGCGACACGCGGGCGCTGGCCGACAGCATGATCGCGGGCGGTCTCATTGCTTACATCGCCTGCCTCGACCCACGGCGGCTCGCGCGGCGTTTTGCCGGGCGGCGCTTCGACGGGACGCTCCTGAGCGAGCTGCCCGCCTCCGTCGACCCCTGCGGCGAGAACGGCGAGTTTCACACGGTGATCACCGCGGGGCCGATGCTGCGCGCCCCGATCCCGGTGACGATCGGCGACACGATCGAGCGCGAGGGATTTGTGTTTACCGACGTCGTTCCATGTTAGGCCTGAAATCGCAATCCGTGGCTGAGGAGCGCGAGTGATGGCAGATAAAAAAGAGCGAATGTCCGACTCTTCCATCGTCGAGACGGTGATCCGCATCGGATTGCTGCTTCTTCTCCTTTATTGGTCGTTGCAGGTGATCGGTCCTTTTTTGACGATCGCGCTCTGGAGCGCCGTCCTGACCGTCATCCTCTATCCGCTTTTCGGCTGGCTCGCCCGCCGGCTCCGCCGTCGCACGCTCGCCGCCGCGCTCATCACGATCGCCTGCCTCCTGATCGTGCTTGGACCGGTGACCTGGCTTGGCTTCGGCGCGATCGGCGGCATCGAGTATCTGGCGAACGACTTTGATGCGAATACGGTGTCGATTCCTCTGCCTGCGGAATCCGTGAAGCATTGGCCAGTGATCGGCGAGCAGGCGTACGCGACTTGGACTGAGGCTGCGACCGACACCAAGGCGATGCTCAAGCAGTTCGCACCGAAGCTCAAACCCCTCGGCGGCAAGCTCCTCAGCACCGTCGGCACGATCACCTCGGGCCTGCTGCAGCTGATCGCTGCGATCATCATCGCAGGATTTCTCTACTCCCCAGGTCCACGCATGGTCGAGTCGCTGCGGGCGCTGCTGCGCCACATCCTTGGCGAGCGCAGCGACGAGATATTGAAACTCACCGGCAACATCATCCAAAACGTCGCCCGCGGCGTCGTCGGCGTCGCTCTCACTCAAGCGTTGCTTGCGGGACTGGGGTTCAAGGTAGCCGGCGTACCGGGCGCTGCGCTCCTGACCGTCATCGCGCTCTTCCTCGGGCTCGTGCAGATCGGTCCGTCCGTGCTTCTCATTCCAGTCATCATCTGGAGCTGGACCAGCATGCCGACCGCGAAGGCGCTGCTCTTCACGCTCTACATGATCCCCGTGAGCCTCCTCGACAATATCGCCAAGCCCCTCGTCATGGCGCGCGGGCTCACGACGCCCACAGCGGTCATTTTCATCGGCGTCATCGGCGGCACGATCGCCTACGGAATCAGCGGCCTGTTCGTCGGGCCGATCATCCTCGCGGTCGCCTGGGCGCTGCTCACGGCGTGGCTGAAGACGGAGGACGAGGCGCAGGGGAGCGGCGAGAAACCTGAGCGGCGCTGAGCGCGCGTTTTAGGCAGGATTTTTGGCCGGCGCGGCGGAGTTGGCGCGCCATGGCATTCTCGCGCTCTGACCGAGGCGCACTACGCAGCACGAATTCGCACTGTCGTACGCGCGAGGCGAGCCGCCGCATTGGCGGATCTCAACAGCGCGGACGCCCCGCCCCGCTCTCGGCGCCGCAGCAAATTTGGCGCGCCCGGCGGGATTCGAACCCACGACCTGCAGCTTCGGAGGCTGCCACTCTATCCATCTGAGCTACGGGCGCGTTGGCGGGCTGGCGATGATACGCGTCGGGCTCCGAGGGCGTCTATTTACGTGCGCGGAAGCCGGACGGCTATACTGCGCGGCCAAATCGGCGCATCCGTAGCGGGCGACATCGTGAGCAAGCAGGACACCCATTTCATCAACGTCTTCAGCGTCGTGATCGCGCTCCTCGTGGTGATCACGGTGTGCCTCTTTGCGCTCGCTCGTGTCGTTGCGAGCAAGACGCAGGACCTTCAGGTCTATAGCGAGGCCGACTACAGCAAGAATGTCCATAACCGGGTTGAACTGCCCTCGCAGGAGGCGGTCGCTGGCAAGGACAACACGGCACTCGCCATCAAGTCCGCTGGCGCCGAGAGCGCGGGCAGCGCGAGCGTTGCGGCACTGCCGAAGAACGGCAAGGAACTCTACGACCAGACCTGCAGCGCCTGCCACGGGCAAGGCATCGGCGGCGCCCCGAAGGCCGGCGACAAAGCCGCGTGGGGCCCGCGCATCGCCGAGGGCAAGCCGACCCTCTACGAGCACGCGCTCAAGGGTTATCAGGGAAGCGCCGGCCTCATGCCGCCAAAGGGCGGGCGCACGGATGCGCCGGACGATCTCATCCGACAGGCCGTCGACTACATGGTGAGCCTGGCGAAATAGCCCCGCCGGCGTACCGCGCGGCTCAGCGCGTCCGCTTGCTGCCCGCTCCATCGGGCTGCGTCTCAAGCGCCGCCAAGCGTGCCTCGAGTGCTTCAAGACGCGCACGCGTGCGCTCGAGCACGCGCGCCTGGGCGTCGAACTCGTCGCGGCTGACGAGATCGAGTTTGCTCAAACCCTCGCGCAGTACTGCGCGGAAATTGCTCTCGAGATCCTTCTGCATACTGCGAAACGCCGGCGGCACCCGTTCGAGGAGCTTGCGGGCAATCTCATCGATGCGGAATGGTTCCATGATCTTCTTCTCTCCTGCCCCAAAACGAGGCAACGGCCAACCCGGCGGCTCCAAAACGGTGCAGACCCGGGATTGATTCTCGCTCAAGATGCGGAAAGTGCATTGAAAGTTGCGATGGCACGGAATCTGCACCTTTTTGGGCGCGCTCAGTCAGCTTACGCGCGGGGAGGCCCGTGCGCAGTCAATTCCGAGAATCTCTGCAAAGAATCGCCCGGGGAGAGATCATGCCCACCCGTCCCAGAACTACGCGACTTGTCGGCCTCCTCATCGCGGGGCTCGCGACGCTCGCGCCGGTCCTCAGTTCGGCAGCGGACGCGCCCTTGGTACCTAACAAGGGCGATACGGCCTGGATGCTCACGGCGACCGCCTTGGTGCTCCTCATGTCGGTGCCCGCGCTCGCGCTCTTTTATGGCGGACTCGTGCGCACCAAGAACATGTTGTCGGTGCTCATGCAGGTGTTTGTCGGCTTCTCGCTCATCACGGTGCTCTGGTGCGTTTACGGATACTCGCTCGCCTTCACCGAAGGCAACGCCGTCATCGGCGGGCTGAGCCGGCTCTTCCTGCGGGGGACTTTCGATCCACAGAGCGGCAGTTACTCGCTCGTGGGCTCCTTCAGTAAGCGCACCCCGCTCTACGAACTCGTCTACGTCGCGTTCCAGGCCACTTTCGCCGCCATCACCTGCTGCCTGATCCTCGGGGCCGTCGTCGAGCGCATCAAGTTCTCCGCGGTGCTTCTGTTCCTCGTCATCTGGTTCACCCTGAGCTATTGCCCGATCGCGCACATGGTCTGGTACTGGCCCGGACCCGACGCCTTCACCGCGCCCGAAAAAGTTGCGGCCGTGTCCGCGACCGGTGGCCTCATCTGGCAGTGGGGTGCACTGGATTTCGCCGGCGGCACCGTTGTGCATATCAACGCGGGCGTCGCGGGGCTCGTTGGCGCTTTCGTACTCGGTAAGCGCATCGGCCTTGGCAGGGAGCCGATGGCGCCGCACAGCCTCACCATGACGATGATCGGTGCCTCGCTTCTTTGGTTCGGATGGTTCGGATTCAACGCGGGTTCGGCGCTCGAGGCGAACGGTTCCGCCGCGCTCGCCTTCATCAACACCTATCTCGCCACCGCCTGTGCGGTCCTCTCCTGGATGTTCGCCGAGTGGCTGCTCAAGGGTAAGCCCTCGATGCTCGGTGCCGCCTCGGGTGCGGTCGCCGGACTCGTGGCCATCACGCCTGCGGCGGGCAACGTCGGAATCCCCGGCGCATTCGCGATCGGCATCGGCGTCGGGGTGGTGTGCCTTTGGGGAGTCACCGGCCTCAAGCGGCTCATCAAGGCCGACGATTCACTCGATGTGTTCGGGATACACGCGGTGGGCGGGGTGTTCGGTGCCCTCATGACCGGTATCTTCAACGCGCCCTTTCTCGGGGGCCCAGGCTCCACGGCCGACTACGTGACGGGGGCCAGCGGCTATCCGGGCGTCGGCCTCCAGTTCCTCGCCCAGCTCAAGGCGGTCTGTCTCGTCTTCGCCTGGACCGCTGTCGTCGCCTTTATTGGCTTCTGGCTGGTCAAGCGGCTCGTAGGTCTGCGTGTGCCGGAAGAAGAGGAGCGCGAGGGGCTCGACATTACCTCTCACGGCGAGCGGGCCTACGACCTCTGAGCTTCACTCGTCCTGCGGGGGTTAGCCAGGCGATACGGGCGGTCGCGACTGGCGGACACCGGTCACTTATTTGTATGGTGTGGCCCTCTGGCAGGTGGCAGGCGGGGGCGGGTGTGACGGAGTTCAAGGGTCGCCCGCCCGCCAAGCGGCCATACTGCCGGCCGCGGAGGCCCTCTAAATGCTGCGAAGAGTCCTGATAGCGATGATTGTGCTTGGCGGCGGATTCACCACCGTCACCTGGGCTGACGTCTATCGCTGGGTGGACGGGAGCGGCGTGACCCATTACAGCGATCAGTGGGTCCCGGGCTCCGAGATCATCAAGACCGGCAAGCCCCACCCGAGTAACCCGAACGTTGTCACGGGCGATCAGAAGTCCCTCACGGCCACGAGCCGCAGCATCGACAAGGAGCTCACCGACCAGGCCAACGCACGGGCCACGGCGACGGATGTCGCGCGCACGCAGGCCGCGCAGTGCGAGGCGGCCAAGGATCGCTACAACAAGGCGATCCAATCGCGGCGCATCTACAAGGACGGATCCGACGGCGAACGCGAATATCTCTCCGATGCTGACGCCGAGTCGTACCGCGAGCAGGCCCGCAAGGACGTTCAGAGCCGCTGCGGGAGCGTTCCGGAGTTTGTACCCAACCAGGCACTGAGTCCTCAGCCGCAGCCACTCAACCCGCAGCCGCAGGCACTCAGCCCGCAGCCGCAGCCGGTCAAGCAACCCTAAGTTTCGAGCTTCCATCAGGGAGCGCGCAGCGGGCGCTTTCCGCCCCTATCGTCGAGCTACTATAGTGAACGCGGTGGCCCAAGCGGCCGCGGACTACACGAGCAACAGATGCGCGTAGGCTTTGTCGGACTCGGCGCCATGGGCGTCGGCATGGCGAGGAACCTCCACCGCGCCGGACTTCTTGTATCCGTCTGGAATCGCACCACCGAGAAGGCTCGCGCTCTCGGCTCGGAGCTCAAGGTTGCCTCCCCTGCGACCGTGGCCGAGCTTGCGGGCGGCGTCGATGCGCTCGTGTCGTGTGTTTCCGCCGATCAGGACGTGCTCGAGGTGGTGCGCGCCGCAGCCCCGGCACTCAAATCCGGCGCGCTCGTGCTCGATTGCTCGACGATCAGCGGGGAGAGCGCACGCAAGGCGGCAGAGATCCTCGCACCACACGCGGTGGAGTTTCTCGACTGCCCGGTGAGCGGCGGTGTCGAGGGCGCACGCGACGGCACGCTCGCGATCATGGTGGGAGGCTCGGAGGCAGCATTCGAGCGCGCGAAGCCGATCCTGCAGGCGCTCGGCCGCACGATCAGTTACTTCGGCCCAAGCGGCAGCGGGCAGGCCGCCAAGGCCACGAACCAAATCATGTGTGCCGGCATCATCGAGACGGTCGCCGAAGCGATGGCGTTCGCGCACGCGCAGGGCCTGCCGCTCGAGCGGCTGATCGAGACGCTCGGCAAGGGCGCGGGCTCAAGCTGGTACTTCGTGCATCGCGCGCCGAACATGGTTCGCGGCAGCTATCCACCCGGCTTTCGCGTACGGCTCCACGAGAAGGATCTGCTCATCTGCCGCGAGATGGCGGCGCGCCTCGGCGTGGCGCTGCCGGTGGTCGAGCGCATGCTTGGGGAGTACGCGGAGCTCGTGGCGCGCGGTTACGGCGATGAGGATATCTCGGCGGACTACCGGCTCAAGGCCGAGCTCTTCGAGCGTACCAACATCATGCGCGCGCCCGCGCGCGGCGAACGATGAAGACCGAGGACGCCGAGCGGGCCTTCTATCTTCCCGACTTCTGTACCTCACGCGCGACGCTCGCCATCGTGCTGATCTGCGAGCTCACCGCGTTCGTGCTCTCGCTGGCACGCGAGAGCGCCGTGGACTTCTGGACGGATCTCGTGCGCACCTCGCTCTTTCTTCTTTGGATCGGGCTCGCCGGGGCTGCGCTCCTTTGCGTGATGCGCCGGCCGCTCGCGCGCCTCTCGGCCCCTGCAGCGACGAGCGCCGTGTTCGTGCTCATCGTCTCGGTGGTGGCCGCGGTCTCGGCGTGCGCTTATCTCTTCGGTCACAGCCACATGGTGATCGACACGGGCGGCGAGACGCTCTTCCCTGCCTCGCTCTGGAGCTTCATCGTGCGCAACCTCGCGATCACACTCGTCGTGACCGGATTTGCGCTGCGGTATTTCTACGTCGCGCACGAGTGGCGACGCAGCGTCGAGCTGCGCGCCGCCGCCCGCGTGCACGCGCTGCAGGCGCGCATCCGTCCACACTTCCTCTTCAACAGCATGAACACGATTGCCGCGCTCACAAGGAGCAATCCCCCGCGCGCCGAGGAGGCCGTGCAGGATCTCGCCGATCTCTTCCGCGCGAGCCTGAGCGAGAAGCGCGACACGATCACCCTCGCCGAGGAGCTCGAAGTGGCGCGCACCTACCAGCGCATGGAGCAGCTGCGCCTCGGGTCACGGCTGCGGGTCGAGTGGAAGACCGATGCGCTTCCGGCGGATGCGCTCGTCCCGGGTCTCATGATCCAGCCGCTGCTCGAGAACGCGATCTATCATGGTATCGAGCCGCGTGCGGAGGGCGGCACGGTGACCATCTCGGGCGAGGTGAGCGCGGGGCTCGTAACGATCGTGGTGCGCAATCCGCTTGAACCGGCGACGGGCGCCGAGCGTGAGGGGAACCGCCTCGCGCTCGCCAACATCCGCGAGCGGCTGAGCCTCCTCTATGGCGAGCGCGCACTCATCAAGTCGGGACGTTTCGATGGCGAATTCATCGTCACGCTGCGCTTCCCGCTCATCGAGCGTCCCGCCGTGCCGCTCAGCGCGCAGCCGGCGGCCTGAGGGCAGGCATGGCCGAGGGCAGAAAACTCAAGGTGCTGATCGTCGACGACGAGCCACCGGCGCGCTCGCGGCTGCGGAGCTTGCTCGATGAGATCGCCGGCTTCGAGGTAGTCGGTGAGGCGGCAAACGGCCAGGAGGCACTCGGCGCGACCCATGACCTGGTGCCCGACATCGTGCTGCTCGACGTGCGCATGCCGAGCATGGATGGGCTCGAGGCGGCACGTCATCTGAATGTGCTCGAGGAGCCCCCGGCGATCATCTTCACGACCGCCTACGACCAGTATGCGGTCGAGGCCTTTGAGGCGCACGCGGTGGGTTACCTGCTCAAGCCCGTGCGCCAGGAGCTGCTTGCGCGCGCGCTCGAGCGCGCCGGGCGTCTGACGCGCGCCCAGCTGCAGAAGCTCGCGGCCGCCGACGACGCGCGTCGCACCCACATCGCCGCGCGCAGCCGCGAGGGACTTAAGCTGATTCCGCTCGAGGAGGTGCTCTACTTCCTCGCCGACCAGAAGTACACGACCGTGCGTCACCTGCAGGGTGAGGATCTCATCGAGGACTCGCTCAAGCTCCTCGAAGAGGAGTTCGGCGCGACGTTCGTGCGCATCCACCGCAACGCGCTGGTCGGCGTGAAATACCTCGAACGCATCGAGCGCAACGCCGAGGGCCAATACTTCGTGCGGTTGCGCGGGACGGAGGCGCCGCTGCAGGTGAGTCGGCGCATGGCCGGGGAGCTCAAGGAGCGCTTCCGGATCTGAGGGCCTGCCGAAAAAAGCGCCGCGGCCGAGAGGGCCGCGGCGCTACCGGTTTTTCTTCGCTTCTTACTTCGCTCCAAACCGATACGACAGATCGATCCCGAAGGTGAGCGGCTGCGCCATGGTGACGCGGTTGAAAGTTCCGACGTTGACGTTAATGGCCGGCGCATTTGTGAGGAGTGCGGTCTTGTTGGTGACGTTATTCACGAACAGGCTCGCCGCCCACTGTGCCGCTTCGAGGCCGAAGCGCAGGTTGATTAGGTCATAGCTTGAGATGTAGTTGGGCTGGGCGGTGGTGTCGATACGCGAGCCCATGTAGACATAGTCGATGCGTGCAAAGCCCGCCATGCCGTTCTGCAGCGGTTGGCGGTAGGCGAGTGATGCGGAACCGTCCCAGTCGGGGACGTTCTGCACGCGGCTGTCGATCGTGATCGCGTCGAGCGGAACAAAACTGGAGATGTACCGCGCGTGCGAGAGGCCGCCCTGCACCAGGAACAGCAATCCCGGCGCAATCAGGGCGTCGAGCTCGACCTCCCCGCCGTAGACGTGCGCGCTCGCACCGTTGTAGGTGAACGGATAGCCGCAGGGCAGCGGAACGTTCTGCTGGATATCCTCCCAGTGCTCGAAGTACGCGTCGACATTGAAGGTCACCTTGCCGTCGGCGTTGCGGAACTTCTCGCCGAGTTCGTAGCTCCAGACACTGTCGGGCGCGAAGCCAAGCGGCGTGGAGTTGAGCCCGATCGCCTGCAAATTCGCAAAGCATGCCGGACCAAGTCCCGCGTTGCCGCTCGGAACGGGCTGGTTGCCGCCTCCAGGACGGAAGCCTTTGGCGGCGGTGGCGTAGAGGAGCAGTTCCGGATCCACCTGATCGGAGATCTGCACCATCGGCGTCCAACCCTGATCTTTCTCACTGGTTATGAAGTTCAGCGGCGTGGCGCAGGTCCCGACGTCCGGGCAACCCGAGCCCGAGAGCCAGCCCCACTGCGTCGAATTCACCTCGCCGCTGTAGTAGAAACGGCGCGCGCCGACGGTCGCCGTCCACGTGGAGAGGAACTGGTAGGACGCGTTGGCGAAGAAGGAGTTCTGCAGGAGTTTGGTGGGCTGAAGCTGCCCAAACCCATTCAAGCCGACGGGAACGCCGGCGAGGTTATTCTGTTGCGCTTGCGGGGTGTAAACCCACAAGTTCCATTCCGATTCGAAGTCCTGGTAAAACCAACCGGCCAGCCACTTAAACGGCCCGGTGCCCGTTGAAGTGAGCCGCAGCTCCTCGCTCGTCTGCCACGATTTGTCATCCTCAAGCGATGTCGGGGAGTTATTCCCGAATCCACCCGCCGCCGCGTAGATGCTCGGCAGGCCGAAGACGGTCGAGACTTCCTCCGCGCCATCCTGCTGCAGTTTGGTATCCCGTGCCCAATAGGCCGTCGTTGAGGTCAGATCCGCCCAGCCCAACTTGATCGTGATCGGGAGGCTGTAGAGGTTGATCTGATCGAAGAACGGCTCGGGCGCGTTAAAGGGCTGATAGTTGGCGAGCGCCGTGCTCGCCCCGGGCTGGCTGTCGACGTCGCTCAGCCCGTCCTGCGTGATCTTCTGGTAGAGGTACGTGAATCCGACCGAGACCCTGTCGGCCGGCGTCCAAAGCAGCGTCCCGCGGGTACTCAGCAGATCCTCATTGTTGATCTTCGGGAATGACTGGGCTACCGGCGCGGCGGCTACATCACCGCGCTGCGTGCCGGTCACCGGGCCCGGAAAGTTCGGCTGTGAAACGACGACCCGATCGATCCAACCGCTCACGTGCTCCTGCGAACCGACCACGCGCAACGCGAGCGTGTCGCTCACGAGCGGAAAGTTGAGCATGAGATTCACGGCCTCGTTGAAATCGCCGCCGTGGGTATAGCCGCCGACCACTTGGGCGGAAGCGTCGAATTTTTCGCTGTTAGGAGAGTTGGGAACCAGCTTCACCGTGCCGCCCATCGAGCCCGCCCCGTAGAGTGTCCCTTGCGGCCCGCGCAGCACCTCGACGTGGTTCAGGTCGTAGAGGGCCGGATCGATGACCACCTTGCCGTTCTGCGCCGAGGCGGGCGCGGAGAGTGGGACATCTTCGAGGTAGAAGCCGACGGTCGAGGAGTTGCCGCCCGAGGAGGTCATGCCGCGCAATGCGAGCTCGGTCTGCCCCGGGCCGCTCGTGCGCATCGAAAGTCCCGGAACGTCCTGCACGATCTGCATCAGATCGGTGATGCCACGGTCCTGGAGGTCGGTGCCCGTGAGCGCCGTGATGCTGATCGGCGTGTTCTGAATGTTCTCGTTGCGCTTCTCGGCCGTCACCACGACGACCTCGAGCTGATCAGGATTACCCGCTTGTTGTTGCGCGCGAACATCATGCGTAAAGGCCACGCCGACTGCGATGTAGGAGACCGATAGAATCAGGCCACCCGACCTCATTCCCTTCATGTGAGTGCTCCCCTGGCTGCGGACCGCCCTTACGCGGCAGCCCTGATGCTACCGTACCTTTTCCACTCGCGCAGCCAGGTGAAACGCGCTTTTCAGCGCATGCCGAGCAGCTTGCATGGAGCCGACACGACTTCGTATTGGGGAGACGGTCGCTCCCGCGGCTGTTGTCAATTTACAACCAGACAGCGACGAACGGAGCGAATCGTGAGACGGGTGTTAGAAGACTGTTAAAGGATGTAACGACTCAGATCCTCGTCCTTCACCAGTCGGCCGAGGTGATCGTCGACGTACTTGCCATCGATCGCGACGCTCGCTTCGCCATCGCGCTTCTGCTCGCCCGCCTCGTAGCTGACGCTCTCGAGCAATCGCTCCATGACGGTGTGCAGACGCCGCGCGCCGATGTTCTCGGTGCGCTCGTTCACGTCAAAGGCAATCTCCGCGATGCGCCGCACGCCATCGGCAGCGAACTCCACCTTGACGCCCTCGGTCGCCATCAACGCCTTGTACTGCGCGGTCAGCGAGGCGTCGGGCTCGGTGAGAATGCGGACGAAGTCATCGACCTTGAGTGAATCCAACTCGACGCGGATCGGCAAACGCCCCTGCAGTTCGGGGATCAGGTCCGAGGGCTTCGACAGGCTGAAGGCACCCGAGGCGATGAAGAGCACGTGATCGGTCTTCACCGGGCCGTACTTGGTGGCGACGGTTGAACCCTCGACGAGCGGCAGGAGGTCGCGCTGCACGCCCTCGCGCGAGACGTCGGCGCCGAGGGTCTCCTGGCGGCGCGTCACCTTGTCGATCTCGTCGATGAAGACGATGCCGTTCTGTTCGGCATTCGCGAGCGCCTGGATCTTGAGCTCCTCCTCGTTGATGAGCTTGCCGGCCTCCTCGTCGGTGAGGAGTTTGAGCGCTTCGCGCACCTTCACCTTGCGCGTGCGCGTGCGGTTGCCGCCGAGATTCTGGAACATCGACTGCAGCTGCTGCTGCATCTCTTCCATCCCGGGCGGCGCCATGATCTCGACGCCCATCGGCATCGCGCGCAGCTCGATCTCGATCTCGCGATCGTCGAGCTCGTGCTCACGCAGCATCTTGCGGAATTTCTGCCGCGTCTCGCCATCGCGCGCGGTGGCGGGCTCGTCGGTGGAAAAGCCCATCATGCGCGGCTTGGGCAGCAGCGTATCGAGCACCCGCTCCTCAGCAGCATCGAGCGCCCGCTCGCGCACCTTCGACATCTCCTGCTCGCGCGTCATCTTGACGGCGACATCGGCGAGTTCCTTGACGATGGAATCGACATCGCGCCCGACATAGCCGACTTCGGTGAACTTGGTCGCTTCCACTTTCACGAACGGCGCGTTGGCAAGCTTCGCGAGCCTGCGGGCAATCTCGGTCTTGCCGACGCCGGTCGGACCGATCATGAGAATGTTCTTCGGCGTGATTTCCTGCCGCAGCGGCTCCCCGACCTGCATGCGGCGCCAGCGGTTGCGCAGCGCCACGGCCACCGCGCGCTTGGCCGCGCTCTGGCCGACGATGTGCTTGTCGAGCTCCTGGACGATCTGACGGGGGGTGAGGTCTGCCATGACGGTTAGGCCGAGCTGCCGGGGCGGTTTTTCAATTCCTCGATGACGATGTTGCGGTTGGTGTAGATGCAGATGTCGGCCGCGATGTTGAGCGAGCGCTCGACGATCTTGCGCGCGTCGAGGTCCGAGCTCTCGAGCATCGCGCGCGCGGCGGCGAGCGCGTACTGCCCGCCCGAGCCGATCGCGGCCACATCGAAGTCGGGCTCGATCACATCGCCGTTGCCCGAGACCACGAAGAGCTTCTCCGGGTCCCCGACCAGAAGCAGCGCCTCGAGACGCCGCAGGTAGCGGTCGGCGCGCCAGTCCTTGGCGAGTTCGATCGCGGCGCGGGTGAGATTGCCGTATTTCTCGAGCTTGGCCTCGAAGCGCTCAAAGAGCGTGAAGGCATCCGCAGTGCCGCCCGCGAATCCGGCGAGCACCTTGTCGTTGGCAAGGCGACGCACTTTCTTCGCATTGCCCTTCATCACGGTGTTGCCGAGCGTCACCTGGCCATCGCCCCCGAGCGCGATCGCCCCGTTGCGGCGTACGCCGAGGATAGTCGTGCCATGGGGGTTGAAAGAGTTCACATCGGTCATAGGGTTCCCGTGGGGTCGAGCGCTGTTGCGGGCGCCGCTCAAGCCTTGCGCCGCGCCCGCGGATGGGTAGCGTCATAAATGCGGGCGAGGTGCTGGAAGTCAAGGTGGGTATAGATCTGGGTCGTGGAGATGTCGGCGTGGCCTAGCAGTTCCTGCACCCCGCGCAGCTCGCCGCTCGATTCGAGCAGATGCGAGGCGAAGGAATGGCGGAAGAGATGCGGATGCACGTGTCGGCCAAGTCCCTGGCGGCGCGCCCACAGCGCGACGCGCTCCTGCACGGCGCGCGCGCCGAGCCGCGTGCCGTTGCGGCCGACGAATAGCGCGCGCTCCTCGGCGCGCGCGAGCTTGGGGCGCACGAGGAGCCAGGCCTTGAGCGCGGCGAGCGCCGCGCGCCCGACCGGAACGATGCGCGACTTTCCTCCCTTGCCGAAGAGCCGCACCGTGCGATCCGGAAGATCGATCATGCCGAGATCGACGCCCACGAGCTCACCGAGGCGCAGGCCCGAGGAGTAGAGGAGTTCCATGATCGCCCGATCGCGAGCGCTGAGCGCATCGCCACCGCCAATCTCAAGCAGCCGCGCCATCTGATCCGGGTCGAGTGTCTCGGGCAAGCGCCGCGAGGCCTTCGGGGCACGCACATCGTGCGCGGGGTTGGCGCGAACGCGCGGGCGTGGCCCGGCGCCCGCGGCATCTTCGCGCAGGAGGAACTGGTAGAAGCTGCGCACGGCGGAGAGTCGGCGCTGGATGCTGCGTGGGGCGAGGCCATGGGCGTGCGAGTGCGCGGCGAAGATGCGCACCTGCTTCGAATCGAGCGCGCTCCAGTTGCGGATGCGGAAGCGATCGCAGAACTTGACGAGCGCTGCCAGGTCGCGCATGTAGCTGCGCTCGGTGTGCGCCGATAAGCGCTGCTCGGTGCTGAGATAGCGCCGAAAGCGCGCGAGCCATTCAAGCGCCGCGGGTGACATCACCGTGCGCCGCGCGCTCGCCCTCAGGGCGGGGCGCTGGCGCCGTTCAGGGAATCGGCGATGAGATCCGCCATGCGCGCAAGAAACTCCGTGCTCATCCCGGGGTGAAAGCGCTCGCGGTCGGCGCTGCCGAGCGCGAGCAGCCCAAGCGCGCCCTTCTCCCCGAGCGGCACCAAGGCGAGGGAGCCCATCTCGAGTCCCTCCGGACCGAAGAGAAACTCGCGCTGCGAATCGCGCGCCTGGCCGCAACGGGGCTTGCCGCTTGCGAACAGCGACTCGAAGGACTTGAGGTTCGGATCATCCTGACTCACCGTGCGCACGAAGCGCGGGAGCGTCGGATCGGCCGGTGCGCCGATCAGCACGAGCGCTGCGTGAAAGGCATCGAAGTCCTCACGCAGGCCCGCTTCGATGTGCGCGATCGCCTGCGCGCGTGGCACCGAGCGCAGCAGGCGCCGCGTGAAGCGATGCAGCCGCTCCGCGATGGCATCATTCGCCCGCGCCACGCGCAGCAGTTCTGCGAGCTTCGTTTCAAGTGCCGCCTGCTTCTCGCGCAGCACCTCGATCTGGCGCTCGACGAGCGAGATGGCCGAGCCGCCGCGTGCATGCGGGAGCTTGAGCCGCGCGAGCACCCCCTGGTGGCGCTCGAAGAATTCGGGATTGCGCTGCAGGTAGTTCGCGATCGCCTCCTCTTCGGTGTCGACCGCGGCGAGACCGCGAGCCTCTCGTGTCGTCATAGTGTTCTAGACCTCGACGTGACCTTCGAACGATATCTCAGTGGGACCGCTCAGCCAGATGTGCTCT
>DASPTE010000028.1:0-5474 GCA_035623585.1 Steroidobacteraceae bacterium
CGGCGATCGCAACGTCTTCCGTGAGTTCACCACGGTCAGCCGCGGCACCACCCACGATAAGGGCGTAACAAGCATCGGCAACGACAACCTCTTCATGGCCACCTCGCACGTCGCGCACGACTGCGTGATCGGCAATCAAACCGTGTTCGCCAACTGCGCGGTCATCGGTGGCCACGTTGAGATCGGCGACTGGGCGATCTTAGGCGGCGTCACGGCGATCCATCAGTTCAGCAAAGTCGGCGCCCATGCCTTCCTCTCCGGCGGCTCCATCGTGCGCGTCGATGTGCCCCCCTACGTGATGGTCGCGGGCAATCCCGCCGCTCCCTACGGGGTGAACTCCGAAGGGCTCAAACGGCGCGGCTTCAGCGAAGAGCAGATTCAGCGCATCAAGGACGCCTACCGCATCGTCTATCGCTCGGACCTCAAGCTTGCGGAGGCCCTCGAGCGGCTCGCCCCGATCGGCGAGCAGCATCCCGAGATCCGTGTCTTCGTCGATTTCATCCGTCGCTCGACCCGCAGCATCGTGAGATGAGTGCCAGGCCCCGGGCCGCCGCCGCCGCTCGCACCGAGCCGCTGCGCGTCGGACTCGTCGCGGGAGAGCACTCGGGTGACCAGCTGGGAGCCGCGCTGATCGGGGCGCTGCGCGAGCGCGTGCCGCAGCTCGAGTGCTTCGGGGTCGCTGGACCGAAGATGGTCGCCGCCGGGTGCGAGGCCTGGGCGCCCTCGGAGGAGCTCGCGGTGATGGGACTTGCGGAAGTGCTCCGCCACTTGCCGCGGCTCTTGCGGCTGCGGCGCGAGCTGCGAAGGCGTTTCAGCGCCGCGTGCCCGGATGTCTTCGTCGGCATCGATGCGCCCGAGTTCAACCTCGGACTCGCGCGTGCGCTCAAGCGCGAGGGCCTGCGCACCGTGCAGTACGTGAGCCCCCAGGTCTGGGCGTGGCGGCAGGGGCGCATAAAGAGCATCGGTCGATCGTGCGACCTCGTGCTCTGCCTCCTGCCCTTTGAGAGCGAGTTCTACGCCGCGCATGGGGTGCGCGCGGTCTTCGTCGGCCACCCCCTCGCCGATCAGATCCCACTCGAGATCGATCGCCCGAGCGCTCGGCGCGCGCTCGGCCTCAGCCCCGACGTGCCGGTCGTCGCACTCTTGCCGGGAAGCCGCATCGCAGAGGTGTCGCGGCTCGCCGGGCCCTTTGCCGCCGCGGCCGCGCGTATCCGCTCGCGCCGGCCGGGGTATGAGTTCATTGCACCCATGGCCTCGCGTTCCGTTCGTGAGGTCTTCGAGAGGTTGATAGCGCAAGTACCTCAGGTGCCTGAGATTCGTGTGCTCAATGGTGAATCGCAGGCGGCGCTCGCTGCCTGCGATGGGGCGATCGTCGCCTCGGGCACCGCGACGCTCGAAACGCTCCTCAGCGCCCGCCCGATGGTGGCCGCATACCGCTGGGGTGCAGTGACCGCGTTTCTCCTGAGAACTTTCCCGCTCGTGAAGGTGCGATACTTTTCGCTGCCGAATCTGCTCGCCGACCGAGCGCTGGTGCCGGAGTTTCTCAACGAGCAGGTAACGGGCCCTGCGCTGGGCGATGCGCTGCTCGCGGAGCTCGAGGATCCGCTGCACCGAACCGAACTCGTCGAGGAGTTTGCCGAGCAGCACCGGCGCTTGCGCCGCGGGGGCGCGGCGCGCGCGGCGGAGGCGATCCTCGAGTGCATCGGGCGCGCCGGTGCTGCAGAAGTTGGGGGTCTTTAGGGGGAGGATGGTGCAAAGACGCAGGTTCTGGGACCTGACGCGCGTCGCCGGGGTCGATGAAGCCGGCCGCGGACCGCTCGCCGGTCCCGTGGTCGCCGCGGCAGTGATTCTTGATCCACGCCGCCGTATCCGCGGCCTCGCCGACTCGAAAGTGCTTGTCCGCGCCGAGCGCGAGCGGCTCGCAGCGCTCATCCGCGCGCGCGCGCTCGCCTGGGCCATCGGCTGGGCCGATCGCGACGAGATCGATTGTCTCAACATACTCCAGGCGACCTTCCTCGCGATGCGCCGCGCGTTGCTTGCGCTGCCTGTCGGGCCGACGCACGTGCGCGTCGATGGCAACCGCTGCCCGCACCTCGAAGACCTCCCCTTCGGGTGCACGCTCGAGGCGATCATCGATGGTGATGCGCGCATCTCCGCGATCAGCGCCGCTTCCATACTCGCGAAGACCTACCGCGACGCCATGATGGAGTCGCTCGATAGCTGTTATCCGGGCTTTGAGCTCGCGATACACAAGGGTTACGCGACCGCTCGCCACTTTGATGCGCTCAGTGCGCGAGAGCCCACTCCCCAGCACCGCCGCTCGTTCAGTCCGCTGCGCACCGATGGCGAAGCGCAGGAGGCGGTGGCGGACGACGTGCTCTATTAGGCGAGGGAGCGATGTCACCCGCTTTCGTCCATCTGCGCGTGCACACCGAGTACTCACTCAGTGACAGCGTGGTGCGCATTCCCGAACTCATCGCCGCCGTGGCCGCCGCCGGGATGCCGGCGGTCGCCGTGACTGACCAGAACAATCTCTTCGCGATGGTCAAGTTCTATCGCGAGGCGCTCAAGGCGGGCGTGAAGCCGCTCGTCGGCATCGATCTCTGGGTGCGCGAGGAGGGCGAGCGGCAGAGCCCGACCCGCCTCACGCTGCTCTGTCAGTCCGAGGGCGGCTATCGCAATCTCGCGCGCCTCGTGAGCCGCGCCTACCTCGAAGGTCAGGAACGCGGCACCCCGCGCATCGAGCGCAGCTGGCTCACGCGCGCCGCACTCGAGGGCCTCATCGCGCTCTCGGGGGGCACCGAGGGCGATGTCGGACGGGCGCTCGTCAATGCGCGCGAAGGCGATGCCGAGCGGGCGCTCGAGGCCTGGTTGGCACTCTTCCCCGGCCGCTTTTATCTCGAGCTCCAGCGCCTCGGTCGGCCCTTCGAGGATAGCTACGTCGCCGGCGCGGTGGCGCTCGCCGCGCGCCAGGGCGCGCCGGTGGTCGCGACCAACGATGTGCGCTTCCTCAGACCCGATGAGTTCGAATCGCACGAGGCACGGGTCTGCATTCACGACGGCACGCTGCTCGCGGACTCGGGAAGACTGCGCCGCTACTCGCGGCAGCAATACCTGCGCACGCCCCAGGAGATGGCGGCGCTCTTCGCGGATGTGCCCGAGGCGCTCGAGAACTCGGTCGAGATCGCTCGCCGCTGCAGTCTCGTCTTGCACCTGGGCGAAGCGCGCCTGCCTCAGTACCCACTCCCCGAAGGCGTGAGCACCGAGCAGTACCTGCGTCAGCAGGCGGGTGAGGGACTCGCGCGGCGCTACGCCGCCGGTGCACCCGCCGCTCACCGCGAGCGTTTGCATCAGGAGCTCGATGTCATCTGTCAGATGGGCTTTGCGGGTTATTTTCTCATCGTCGCGGACTTCATCCGCTGGGCGCGCGAGCACGGCGTGCCGGTCGGCCCGGGGCGCGGATCTGGGGCCGGATCGCTCGTCGCCTACAGCCTCGGGATCACCGATCTCGACCCGATCAGGTACGACCTGCTCTTCGAACGCTTCCTCAATCCCGAGCGGGTGTCGATGCCCGACTTCGATATCGACTTCTGCATGGACGGGCGCGATCGGGTCATCGACTACGTCGCCGCCAAGTACGGACGCGACCGCGTCTCGCAGATCATCACCTACGGCACGATGGCCGCGAAGGCGGTGGTGCGTGACGTCGGCCGCGTGCTCGGCATGGCCTACGGCTACGTCGATCGCATCGCGAAGCTAATTCCCTTCGAGCTCGGCATCACCCTCGATGCCGCGCTCGAGAAGGAACCCGAACTCAAGCGTCTGTATCAGAGCGAGGACGAGGTGCGTAACCTCATCGACCTCGCCCGCTCGCTCGAGGGCCTGACGCGCAACGCCGGCATGCATGCGGGCGGGGTGGTCATCGCCCCCTCCGTCCTCACCGACTTCGCGCCGCTTTATTGCGATGCTTCGGGGGGCAACGTCGTCACGCAGTTCGACAAGGACGACGTCGAGGCCGCCGGGCTCGTGAAGTTTGACTTCCTCGGGCTTCGGACCCTCACGATCATCGATCGCGCGGCCGCGCTCATCAACCGCGAACGCGCCGCGGGCACCCCGCTCCTCGAGGTGAGTGCGCTGCCGATGGATGATGTGGCGACCTACGCGCTGCTCAAATCCTGCCGCACGACCGCGGTCTTCCAGCTCGAATCGCGCGGCATGAAGGATCTGATCCGGCGTCTGCAGCCCGATTGCTTCGAGGACATCGTGGCGCTGGTCGCGCTCTTTCGCCCAGGCCCGCTGCAGTCGGGGATGGTCGATGACTTCATCAGCCGCAAGCACGGCCGCAGCGATGCCCCCATCGACTACCTGCATCCGAGCCTCGAACCCGTTCTCAAACCCACCTATGGCGTCATCCTCTACCAGGAGCAGGTGATGCAGATCGCGCAGGTGCTCGCCGGTTACACCCTCGGTGGCGCGGACCTCCTGCGGCGGGCGATGGGCAAGAAAAATCACGAGGAGATGGCGCAGCAGCGCTCGGTGTTCGTGCGCGGCGCGCTCGAGCGTGGGGTGCGCGAGCGCGTCGCGGCGCACATCTTCGATCTGATGGAGAAGTTCGCCGGCTACGGCTTCAACAAATCGCACTCCGCCGCCTACGCGCTTCTCTCCTATCAGACGGCCTACCTCAAGGCGCACTACCCCTCGCAGTTCATGGCCGCGGTGCTCTCCGCCGACATGGAGCACACCGACAAGGTGGTGACGATCATCAAGGAGTGCAGCGACATGGGCCTCAGCGTGCTGCCACCCGATGTCAACGCCTCGCGTTACGAGTTCGCGGCCGCGGGCGAGCAACGCATCCGCTACGGACTGGGCGCGGTGCGCGGGGTCGGTCGGGGCGCCGTCGAGGCGCTGATCGCCGAGCGCGAAGCGCGCGGTGCCTACGCGACGCTCGAGGATCTCTGCCGCCGGCTTGACCTGCAGAAAGTGAATCGCCGCGTGCTCGAGGCGCTGCTGCGCTCGGGGAGTTTGGATGGCCTCGGTGCGAACCGCGCAACGCTCATGGACCGGCTCCCCGGCGCGATGCACCTTGGGGACCAGAACACACGCGCCAAGGCCGCAGGGCAAAACGATCTCTTCGGGCTCGCAAACGATGAGCGCGCGAGCGCAGCGCCCGCGCCGCTACGCGCCCCGCTCCCGGAGTGGAGCGAGGCAGTGAGACTTGCCGGGGAGCGCGAGACGCTCGGTCTTTATCTCACCGGGCATCCGCTCGGTCGTTTCGAAGCCTCGCTCGCGCGCTTCGTGTCGCATCGGATCGGGGATCTCGTGAGCGATCGTCCGGTTGCCGGGTTCGAGCCCGGGCGCTTCGGCCTCGGCAAGCCAGTCACGGTCGCCGGACTCATCGACGAGGTGAAGAAACGCGGGCCGCGCGTGGTGCTGACGCTCGATGACCGCACCGGACGCATCGAGGTCATGCTGTT
>DASPTE010000044.1:0-13531 GCA_035623585.1 Steroidobacteraceae bacterium
CCTGATCCGAGCGCTTGGCGGCTGCGCCGCGACGCTCCTCGCGCTGCTTTCTGCCGCCGCGGCGCTCGCCCAGCAAGCGAGCGCGCCGCCGCGCCGCGAACGCGGCAATCTTCTCTACGATGGGATTCCGTCCCCCGACCCCGCGCTCAGCGCCCGCCTCGAGCGCTACCAGCAATCGCGCGGGGCGAGCTTTCTCGACTGGTCCCAGGATGGCAGCCTCCTTCTCCTCACCCGCTTCGGCGAGACCGACCAGCTGCACCGCGTCGCCGCATCCCTCGGCACGCGCGAACAACTCACCTTCTATCCCGACCCGATCGAGTGGGCGCGCGCATCGCCCTTGGGAGCGGGTTTCGTGTTCCTCAAGGACCAAAGCGGTGATGAGAACGCGCAGGTCTACTACCAGGCCGCACCCGGCAACGTGCGGCGCCTGACGAACGGCAACAACACCATTCACGGGAGCGCGGTCTGGGCCCACGACGGCAAGCGCATCGCGTTCTACGGCAACGACCGCTCTGCGGTGGACTACGACGTGTACGTCGCCGATGTCAGTACGAATACGCCTCCGCAGCTGCTCGTCGGCGGCCACGACGACACCTGGTATCCGCTCGACTGGTCGATCGACGACAGCAAGCTCCTCGTCTGGAAGTACCTCTCGATCAGCGAGAGCTACCTCTATATCGCGGACGTGGCGAGCGGTGTCCTGACGCCCCTCGACACGAGCGGCAAGAAGGTCGGGATCCGCACCGCGCGCTTCGCGCCCGACGGCCGCGGGGTATACGTGCTCACCGACGAAGACGGCGAGTTCGCGCAGCTCAAGTACAAAAATCCCCTGACGCACGAGAACCGTCGCGTCACGCCCGATGCGGGCTGGGATGTCGAGGATTTCGATGTCAGCACCGATGGTCGTTACGTCGCCTATGTCATGAACGAGGACGGGCGCAGCCGCCTCACCGTGCTCGACACGCAGGCGAAAGCCGAGCTCGCGCCGGCGGGTCTTCCGGAGGGCCGCATCGGCAACCCGCGCTTCGACCGCACCGGACGCAAGCTCGCGATGTCGGCGGAATCGGCGACCAGCCCGCGCGATGTGTACGTGTACGACATCGAGCATGGGACGCTCGCGCGCTGGACGAAGAGCGAGGCGGGGCCCATCGATCCTGCGACACTCGTCGCCCCGGAGCTCGTGCGCTACCCGACCTGGGATCGCGTCGGCGGGCATCCGCGCATGCTCTCGGCCTACCTGTACAAGCCCCGGGGCGCGGGACCGCACCCGGTGGTGATCGACATTCACGGCGGGCCCGAGGCCCAGTACCGCCCGGTCTGGGACCCGTTCGTGCAGTTCCTCGTCAATGAGCTCGGCTACGCCGTGGTCGCTCCCAACGTGCGCGGCTCCTCGGGCTACGGCAAGAGCTTTCTCGCGCTCGACAACGGCGTCCTGCGCGAGGATGCGGTGCGCGATATCGGCTCGCTCCTCGTCTGGATCGGCGTGCAGAGCGACTTTGACCGCGAGAGGGTCGCCGTCATGGGCGGCTCCTACGGGGGCTACATGGCGCTCGCCTCGCTCGAGACGTACGGCGAGCGCCTCAGCGGCGGAATCGACCTCGCGGGCATCAGTAATTTCGTCACCTTCCTGCGTAACACCGCCCCGTACCGTCGGGACCTGCGTCGCGCGGAATACGGCGACGAACGCGATCCGAGCATGCACCTCTTCCTCGATCGCATCTCTCCGCTCACGAACGCGACCCGCATCAAGAAGCCCCTCCTCGTGGCCGCCGGGATGAATGATCCGCGGGTTCCGGCTTCAGAGTCGGAGCAGCTCGTCTGGCAGGTGCGGGTGGCGGGCGGGGAGGTGTGGTACCTGCTCGCGAAAGACGAAGGACACGCGTTCAGGAAGAAGGCGAACCGCGATGCGTACCTTGAGACCGCGGCGAGCTTCCTCGCAAAGCTCGCTCCGGGAGCGCCACGCGCGCTGCCGCCCGTACCGCCTCCGATCCTGCCGCCGCCGCTCCCTGTGCAGATCGCGCCCGCCGCACCGGTGACGCCAGCGCCCGCAGCCGCGACGACCTCACCCCCGCCGCCCCCGGCTCAGACATCACCCGTGGTCGCCGTGCCGCCGCCTGCGCCCTCTTCTGCGCCGATCACAGCTCCCGTTGCCGCCCCGCAAGCCACGAGCGGGACAGCCGTGCCGACGACGCCCGCAACGGCGGCGCCGCCGCTGGCGACACCTGCCCAAACACCGGCGGTGAGCGAGCCGCAACCCGAACCCGCGAGCCCCGCGCAACCTGCGCCAGGATACCCCGAGCCGGCGCCAGGGGAGACTCCGGCGCAGCCGCCGCCGGAAATCCCGATCCCACCGCCCGTTTGATCGCCGATCCGCGGTACCGCCGTCGCCTGCGTCGGTTGCTACATCGTGCTCGATTTCGACGAGTTTGAGCCGAGCACTAGTCGCCGCGCGTCGCAGACGCCGGAAATGACACGACCACCGTGAGTCCCTTACCTGCTGCGCCGTCGGCAAGCGTGAGGCTGGCCCCGTGCGCCTCGGCGATCGCCTTCACGATCGCGAGCCCAAGTCCGCTGCCCGAAGGGACGGTACCCGGATGCCGGTAGAAGCGGTCAAAGACACGCGCGCGTTCCTCGGGCGCGATCCCCGGCCCCTCATCGCTCACCGTGAGACGCGCGCCCCCGGCGCCTCCTCCTGTGCTCTCGATCGCAACATCGACGCGCCCGCCCTCGGGCGTATAGCGCACCGCGTTGTCGATGAGATTGCGCAGCAACGTGCGCAACGCTTCCGGGTCGCCCCACACGCTGAGTGGCTCAGCGTGCGCTACGCCGAGGTCGATGCGGCCCGCGTCCGCAAGCGGGACGAGCTCGGCGACGCTCTCGCGCGCCAGATCGTCGAGCCGCACGCTCAGGCGCGGGGCTTCCGCTCTCGGTTCCTGCCGTGCGAGCGCGAGCATCTGTTCGACGAGGTGAATCGCGCGCTGCACGCCAGCCGACAGATTCTGCATGGCCGCCGCCCGCTCGCTCTCGCTGCTCGCGCGCGCGAGCGTCCCGAGCTGCAGGTGCAGTGCGGTGAGCGGCGTGCGCAGCTCGTGCGCCGCGTCCGCCATGAAGGCGCGCTCGCGCTCGAGCGCGGCCCGAAGTCGTGCGAGCAGCTCGTTGAGAGCGGTGACGAGGGGCTGGACCTCGGTGGCGAGGCGCGCGTCGGGGAGCGATTCGAGCGCTTCGACGCGCCGCGCCTTCACCAGCTGGGTGAGCCGCTGCAGCGGTTTGAGCGTGGTTCCGACCGCGAGCCAGATGAGAAGTGCGAGCACCGGCAGGAGCAGCGCAAAGGGTTTGAGCGTCTCGAGCGCGAGGTGCACCGCGCGCTGCTCACGCACCCGCATCGGCTGCGCGACCTGAATGACACGCGTCATCGCCTGCACGCCGAACACCCGCCAGCGCCCCTCCTCGGTGGTCACGGTCGAGAACCCAAGCGTTGTGATCTTCGGCAACACCGCGTGCGGACGCGAGAGATAGGTGCGCACGCCATCGAGCGAGAACACCTGCACCACGAAATCGTAGGCCGGGTCCTGCGCGGGGAGCTGTGGGGTGAAGAGATAGCCGACCGGCTCGTCGCGCAGGATGAGCGCGGTCTGCTCGAGGTGATAGTCGAAGAAGGCGTCGGCCTCGTGCAGCGCGTTGCGATAGACGATCCAGCCACCCGCCGCGCCAACGAGCAGGACACCGCCGAGGAGCGAGAGCAGAAGCCGCGCGCGCAGCGAGCTCACGGTGCGGGCCGCGCGCGGTAGCCGACGCCGCGCACCGTGAGGATGAACTGCGCCCCAAGCTTGCGGCGCAGGCCGTGCACGTGCACCTCGATCGCGTTGCTCTCGACTTCCTCGCCCCAGCCGTAAAGGCGCTCCTCGAGCTGCGCGCGCGAGAGGATGGTGCCTGGCCGTTCGAGGAGCAGCTGCAGCAGCGCAAACTCACGCGGTGAGAGTGCGACTTCCACCCCATCGCGGGTGACGCGGTGCGCCGCCGGGTCGAGCGTGACGCCGAGGTGCTCGATCTGCGGGGAGGTGCGGCCGGACTTGCGACGCAGGAGCGCCCGCAGCCGCGCGGCGAGTTCATCGAGATCGAAGGGTTTGGTGAGGTAATCATCGGCGCCGGCGTCAAGCCCCGCCACGCGGTCGGCGATCGCATCGCGCGCCGTGATGATGAGGACGGGCAGCGACTGCCCGCGCGCGCGCAGGGTTCTCAGGAACCCGAGTCCATCGCCCCCCGGGAGCCCGAGATCGAGGAGCACGACTTCAAAGGGCTCGCTGCCGAGCGCCCGTGCCGCGGCGGCGGCGTCGTGTACCCAATCGACGGCGAAGCCATCGCGCTTCAACCCCGTGCGGATCGCTTCCCCGATCATCGGGTCGTCTTCTACGAGGAGCAGCCTCATAACACGCTTAGTATGATCGGTCGGCGAAGGGTTAAAGGGGGTTAGCTTGAGTTCCGCCGCTCGGCTCATCGAGGACGCGAAGGCGCTCGGCGTCACCCTCAGCGCCGCGGATGCGGAGCGGCTCCTGCGGCTGCTCGAGGAACTCACCCGCTGGAACCGCACCTACAACCTCACCGCCATCCGCTCCCCCGAGGCGATGCTCACCCACCATCTCCTCGACAGCCTCGCGATCGAGCGTGATCTCTCGGGCTCGCGCATCGCCGATGTCGGCACCGGGGCTGGGTTTCCCGGGCTGCCGCTCGCGGTTGCGAACCCCACGCGCGAGTTCACGCTCATCGATTCGAACGGCAAGAAGATCCGCTTCGTGTCGCACGCCGTGCACGCCCTCGGGCTCACGAACGTGACCGTCGTGCACGCGCGGGTCGAGACGCTCAGGCCCGAAACGCCTTTCGAGACGATCGTGACACGTGCGTTCGCACCGCTCCCCGAGATGCTGCCGAAGATCGTGCCGCTTTGCGGCGACACGACCGTGGTGCTGGCCATGAAAGGACGCTACCCCGAGGAGGAAATCGCGGCGCTCCCCGCCCCCTGGAAGGTGAGCGGCTCGCGTGCGCTCACGATCCCAGGTCTCGATGCCGCGCGCTGCGTCATCAGGCTGAGCTATGGGACGGGAGAGCGACGCCCGGGCGGTGCTTAGCCGAGGTGCAGCGGAAGCGCCGTGGTCTCCTTGATGACCGCGAGCGCAATCGAGGAGTTGACCGATTGCACGCCCGGGAAGCGCGAGAGGTGATCGAGAAAGAAGGCCTCGTAGGCCTTGATGTCGCGGCAGACAATCCGCAGCAGAAAATCGGTCTCGCCCATGAGCGTGTAGCACTCGAGAATTTCGGGATGCTCGCCCACCGCCTGCTCGAAACGCAGCAGCGCATCGCGTCCGTGACCTGCGAGTTTCACGTGGCTGAACACCATGACGGAGAGTCCGAGCTTCTCCCGATCGAGCAGCGCGACGCGCTTACGGATCACGCCCTGCTCCTCGAGGCGGCTGAGCCGCCGCCAGCAGGTGGAGGCGGTCATGCCGAGCCGCTCGGCGACTTCGGCGGCGGAAAAATGTCCGTGTTCCTGCACCAGATCGAGAATCCGCAGGTCGCCTCGGTCCAGATCATGTTGCATTTTTCATCTCATCAATATGGCAGTTGATGCAATATATATGCTATCAGAGAGACAAATAAGGCAAGTTTTGTGACAAGGATTGCGCACGAGGCGGGTAGGCTCAAATCGCGATCGGGCGCACGGTGGCCGCCTTCGGAGCCTCTCTGGCATGGAAATCTTCGACATGCGCGAGTTCGACGGACACGAACTCGTTCTCTTTGGTCACGACGCCTCGAGTGGCATGCGGGCACTGATCGCCGTGCACTCGAGCGTGCTCGGACCTGCCGCCGGGGGCTGCCGCATGTGGCCCTACGCGAGCCAGACGGAGGCGCTCGCGGATGTGCTGCGGCTCTCCCGCGGCATGAGCTACAAAAACGCGCTCGCCGGACTCCCCTTCGGGGGCGGCAAGGCCGTCATCATCGGCGACTCGCGCCGCGCGAAATCCCCGGAACTGCTCGGCGCCTTCGGCCGTTTCGTCGATGCGCTCGGTGGCCGCTACATCACCGCCGAGGATGTGGGCACGACGATCGCCGATATGGTGCAGATCGCGCGCACTACGCGCCACGTCGCGGGCCTTGGGCGCGATCCCTCACCGAAGACCGCGCTCGGGGTCTTCCTCGGCATCAAGGCGGCGGTGCGCTTTCGCCTTCAGCGCCGCTCACTCGAAGGCGTGAGCGTCGCGCTCCAGGGCCTCGGGGGCGTGGGATATCACCTCGCGGGGCTGCTCGCCGCCGAGGGCGCGAAACTTTCGGTTGCGGATCTGCGGCCGGCGCTCATGCAGCGGGTGTGCGATGAGTACCGGGCGCGAGAGCTGGCTCCGGAGGCGCTGCTCGGCGCCGACGTCGATGTGCTCGCGCCCTGCGCGCTTGGCGGCGTACTCAACTCGCAGTCGATACCTAAGCTTCGCGCCCGCATCATCGCCGGCGCGGCCAACAACCAGCTCGCTCAGGGCGAGGACGGCACCGCGCTCGCCGCAGCCGGGATTCTCTACGCGCCCGACTACGTCATCAACGCGGGCGGCATCATCAGCGTCGCCCACGAGTATCGCGGCGGCGGGAGCGAGGCGGAGATCGATGCCGATATCGGGGAGATTCCCGTGCGCCTCGGCGAGATCTTCGAGCGCGCCCGACGCGCGCACCGCACGACGAACGCCGTCGCGGATGAGATGGCGCGCGAGCGGCTCGAGCGCCGCACCCAAGCGCGCGTCGCCTGAAAAAACCCCTCCGGCCTCCTTCCGCGTGCGGCGCGGGCGCGATGGTGCAGTACACTGTTGCCCATGAAGCGGGTTATCGCCATCGCGAACCAGAAGGGCGGCGTCGGCAAGACCACAACCGCGGTCAACCTGGCAGCATCGCTCGCGGCGACGCGCCGGCGCGTGCTGCTCATCGATCTCGATCCCCAAGGCAATGCCACCATGGGGAGCGGAGTCGACAAGTCGCAGCTCACCCGCAGCGCCTGCGAGGTGCTGCTCGGGGAATGTGAGCTCGCGGCCGCACTCCTGCCGATCGAGCACGGCGGCTTCACGCTCCTGCCTGCAAACCAAGATCTCACCGCCGCTGATGTGCGCCTCCTCACCCTCCCGATCGGGCGCGAGACGAAGCTGCGCCAGGCACTGGTGCCGCTGCGCGAGACCTTCGATGTGATCCTCGTCGACTGTCCGCCGGCACTCAACATGCTCACCGTGAACGCACTCGTCGCCGCCGACAGCGTGCTCATTCCGATGCAGTGCGAGTACTACTCGCTCGAGGGGCTCTCGGCGCTGCTCTCCACGGTCGAGCAGATCCGCGCGGCGGTCAATCCGCAGCTCGAGATCGAAGGCGTGCTGCGCACCATGTACGACCCGCGCAATAATCTTGCGAGCGAGGTGAGCGCGCAGCTGCAGTCACATTTCGGCGAGCAGGTGTTTCGTACCGTCATCCCGCGCAATGTGCGTCTCGCGGAGGCGCCCTCCTTCGGGCGCCCGGCGCTGCTTCACGACCGCGAGTCCCGCGGCGCGCTCGCCTACCTCGCGCTCGCCGGTGAGATGATCCGGCGCGAGGAGCGCGCCAAGGCGCGCGGGGCGGAGGCGGGCGGCGGGGCTTTTGGTCCCGATACGGACGGCGGCGCCGCGAACGATTCATCACCCACTGGCCAAGCGATCGGCGAGGGCAGTTGACCATGAGACGACCGACTCTGGGCCGCGGGCTGGCCGACCTCCTCGGCTCCAGCCCGGCGGGCCCGCTTGCGGCCGAAGCGGCCGCGGAAGAGCTCGCGAAGCTACCACTCGATCTGCTGCAGCGCGGCCGCTATCAGCCGCGCATGGACATGCGCACCGAGACGCTCGCCGAGCTCGCCGACTCCATCAAGGCGCAGGGAGTCGTGCAGCCGATCGTCGTGCGCCCGCTCACCCCCGCCGCGAACGGCGCCTCGCAGCGCTACGAAATCGTTGCCGGCGAGCGGCGCTGGCGCGCGGCGCAGATGGCAGGACTCACCGAGATCCCCGCCGTCATCCGCCACATCCCCGACGAAGCGGCGATCGCCGTCGCCCTCATCGAGAACATCCAGCGCGAGGGCCTCAACCCGCTCGAGGAGGCGCGGGCACTCACGCGCCTCATCACGGAATTCGGGCTCACGCATCAGGAGGCGGCCGATGCGGTCGGGCGCTCGCGCGCGAGCGTGAGCAATCTGCTGCGCCTGCTTGAGCTCTCGCCCGAGGTCTGTGAGCTCCTCGAGAAGCGTTCGCTGGAGATGGGTCATGCGCGCGCGCTGCTCTCGCTCGGTCAGCGCCGCCAGCAGACCGAGGTGGGGCTTCTGGTTGCGAAGAAAGGCCTCTCGGTGCGGGAGACCGAGGCGCTGGTGCGGCGCTTGCAGAACCCGCCGACCGTGCATCCGGGCCGCCCCGAGGAGCGAGATCCGAACGTGCAGCGCCTCGAGCAGGAACTCGCGGACAAGCTCGGCGCGCGGGTGGCGATCGAAGAGGGCCGTGGCGGGCGCGGCCGGCTGGTCGTGACCTACAACAGCCTCGATGAGCTCGACGGGATTCTCGCGCACATCCGCTGAGAGCGAATCGCCCGGTTCCCCGCGGCCCCCCGGGGCGAAATCCCGCTGCACGATCGGGTAACTACAGTCTGGACTCACGAGCGGGCGCTCTCTATACTCGCGCGGCTTTTTTGGCCGCCGGTTGCTCGCTAAGTGACTGAACGGCCGAAGTAATGTTAAGCCGCCTGCACTCGGCTCAGGGTGCGGGACCCAAGGCAGTTTTGAGCCCCTCGAACGGGACTTATATAAGGTGTTCGCGATCGATCTGCCCCATGCGCGGCGGCTGGCGTTCGGCGTCGTGCTGGGACAAGCGGGCGTAACCGTGATCGTGGCGCTCCTCACGTGGGCGATCGCCGGTATTCGCGCCGGACTCTCGGCGCTCCTTGGCGGTGGTATCGCCACGATGGGGAGTCTCGTCATGGCGCTGCTCGCGTTCGCCGGCGGTGGCGGCGCGCCCTCCGGGGTGCTCCGACGCTTCTACCTCGGCGAGGCCGTGAAGCTCGCGCTCGTGGTGGTGTTCTTCGTGCTCGCCCTCAAGCTTCTGAACGTCGAGCCGCTCGCGATGTTCGGTGCGTTTGCGGTCACGTTGCTCGTGTATTGGATTGCGCTCGTCGGCGCGTTGCCCGCGTTTGGCGCTGCGCGTCGCGGGGGATAGGCGAGGGTTTCGCAGATGACAAGCATCGCTGCCGAGAGCGCGCCGAGCGCCACCGACTACATCCTGCACCATCAGACGTTCCTCTCGAACAAGTCCCCGCACGGGATCGTCGATTTCACGGTCATCAACTACGACACCGTGTTTTTCTCCGTGCTGCTCGCGCTCGTGTTCTTTGGTCTTTTCTGGTGGGTGGCGCGCAAGGCGACGAGCGGCGTCCCGGGGAAGCTGCAGAACTTCATCGAGATCCTGGTCTCATTCGTCGACAACCAGGTGCGCGACAGCTTCCACGGCACGAGCCGCCTCATCGCACCGCTCGCCCTCACGATCTTCTGTTGGGTGTTCCTCTTTAACTTCATGGATCTCGTGCCGGTCGATTTTCTGCCGGCGCTGGCGCACGGGGTGGGGTTCGAGCACCTCAAGGTCGTCCCGAGCACCGACCTCAACGCGACGTTCGCGCTCTCCCTCACCGTGTTCGCGCTCATTATCTTTTACAGTTTCAAGATGAAGGGGGTCGTGGGGTTCCTGAGCGAGCTCACGCTGCAGCCCTTCAAGGCCAAGAACCTGTTTCTGCAGATCCTGCTGGTCCCGGTGAACTTCATCCTGGAGTCCGTGACGTTCTTTGCCCGGCCGATCTCCCTCTCGCTGCGTCTCTACGGCAACCTCTACGCGGGGGAGATGATTTTCCTCCTGCTGGCCGCCTTGTCGCTGGCCGGCATCTCGGCGCTCTCGCACCTCGGCGGCTGGATCATGCTCGTGTTTCAGTTGATTCTCGGTCTCGCCTGGGCGGTCTTTCACATCCTTGTGATCACGATTCAGGCCTTCATATTCATGGTATTGACGATCGTTTATCTGTCGATGGCACACGAGCATCACTGATAGATCGGCAAGCGTTTACTGGGTGTTTTGCCTCTTGAGGAGAGTTGAATGGGAAACGATGCACAAATTCTCGCGATGACCGTACTCGCCGTCGGCATCATCTTTGGCATGGGCGCACTCGGCACCGCCATTGGTTTCGGCATTCTCGGTGGTCGCTTCATCGAGGGCTCGGCACGCCAGCCGGAGCTCCTGCCGACGCTGCGCGTGCAGATGTTCCTGGTGGCGGGTCTCCTCGACGCAGTGGCGATGATCGGCATCGGCTTCGCGCTGTTCTTCACCTTCGCCAACCCCTTCGTCAGCGCACTGCATGCTGCCGCCGGGCACTGAGGATAGCGCTCGCGCTGAGGAGCTAGGACCGTGAACATCAATCTCACGCTCATCGTGCAGATGCTCGTGTTCGCCCTGCTGGTCTTTGGCACGATGAGATGGATCTGGCCCTTCATCCTCAATGCGATGGAGGAGCGCTCGCGCAAGATCGCCCACGGACTCGCGGCGGCGGAAAAAGGCGAGCAGGAACTCGCCGCGGCGCGCGGCCAGGCGGAGGCGATCATCCGCGAGGCGCGCGAGCGCGCCAACCAGATCATCGACCACGCGCAGCATCGCGCCAACGAGCTCGTCGAGGAGGCCAAGGGCACCGCGCGCCTTGAAGCGGCACGGATCGTGGCCGCGGCGCAGCAGCAGATCGAGCTCGAGACCACGCGCGCCAAGGAGAGCCTGCGGCGCGAGGTCGCCTCTATCGCGGTCGGCGCGGCGTCCAAGCTCCTGGGCCGCGAGATCGACGCGCGCGCGCACGCCGATCTGCTCGACAATCTCGCGGCGCAGATCTGAGGAGCGCATGGCGGACCGACTCACGATCGCCCGACCCTATGCCCGCGCGGCCTTCGAGGAGGCCCGCGCGGACGGTGGGCTCGGCAACTGGTCAAACGCGCTCGCCATCGCCGCCGAGGTCGTCAAGGATCGGCGCGTGGAAGCGCTCCTCGGCAACCCTCACGTGACCCCCGAGGAGCTCGCAGCGCTCGTCAGCGGCATCGCCGGTGCGCAGCTTGGGGAGCAAGGGGCTAACTTCGTGCGCACGCTCGCCGACAACCACCGCCTCGGCTACCTGCCGGAGATCGCGACGCTCTTCAATACCTTCAAGGACGCGGCGGAGGGCGTCGCGGACGTCACCGTGAGCTCTGCGAGCGCACTCGATGCCGCGCAACAGAAAAAGCTCAGCGCGGCGCTTGAGCAGCGCCTGAGGCGCAAGGTGCGCTTGCACTACGAGCTCGACCCGAGCCTGATCGGCGGGGCGGTGCTGCGCACCGGGGATCTCGTGATCGACGGGTCGATCCGCTCCCGACTCGAACGCATCGCCTACGAACTGACGGCATAAACACGCACATTCGGGAAGAACCAGCCATGGCCATCAAGGCAACCGAGATCTCAGATCTCATCAAGCAACGGATCGAGAACTTCAAGTCCGTCACCGAAGCGCGCAACGTCGGCACCATCGTCTCCGTGACCGACGGCATCACCCGCATTCACGGGCTCGCCGATGCGCGTTACGGCGAGATGCTCGAGTTTCCGGGCAATACCTTCGGCCTCGCGCTCAATCTCGAGCAGGACTCGGTTGGCGCGGTGGTGCTCGGCGAATACAAGCACCTCAAGGAAGGCGACACCGTCAAGACCACAAACCGCATCCTCGAGGTCCCGGTCGGCCGCGAGCTGCTCGGGCGCGTGGTCGACTCGCTCGGCGTGCCCCTCGATGGCAAGGGCCCGGTGAAGAGCACGCAAACCGCACCGATCGAGCGCGTCGCGCCCGGGGTGATCTACCGCCAGTCCGTGAGCCAGCCGGTGCAGACCGGCTACAAGGCGGTCGACTCCATGGTGCCGATCGGCCGCGGCCAGCGCGAGCTCATCATCGGCGATCGCCAGACGGGGAAGACCGCACTCGCCGTCGATACGATCATCAACCAGAAAACTTCCGGGATTAAGTGCATCTATGTGGCGATCGGTCAGAAGCAATCGACGATCGCGAACGTGGTGCGCAAGCTCGAGGAGCACGGCGCGCTCGCCCACACCGTGGTGGTGGCCGCCGCGGCTTCGACCCCTGCCGCCATGCAGTACATCGCCGCCTACTCGGGCGTCACCATGGGCGAGTTCTTCATGGATAACGGCGAGGACGCACTCATTATTTATGACGACCTCTCGAAGCAGGCGGTCGCCTACCGGCAGATCGCACTTCTCCTGCGCCGCCCGCCCGGGCGCGAGGCGTTCCCCGGGGATGTGTTCTACCTGCACTCGCGGCTTCTCGAGCGCAGCGCGCGCGTCAACGCGGAATACGTCGAGATGGTCAGCAAGGGACGTGTGAAGGGGAAGACCGGATCGCTGACGGGACTGCCGATCATCGAGACGCAGGCCGGGGACGTCACCGCCTTCGTGCCGACCAATGTCATCTCGATCACCGACGGACAGATCTTCCTCGAGACCGATCTCTTCAACGCCGGCATCCGCCCGGCCATGAACGCCGGCATCTCCGTGTCGCGCGTCGGCGGCGCAGCCCAGACCGACATCATCAAGAAGCTCGGCGGCGGCATCCGACTCGCGCTCGCCCAGTACCGCGAGCTCGCGGCGTTTTCGCAGTTCGCTTCCGATCTCGATGAGGCGACGCGCCGCCAGCTCGAGCGCGGCCAGCGCGTCACCGAGGTGATGAAGCAGAAACAGTACGCGCCGATGTCGGTCGCGGAGATGGCGCTCTCGATCTACGCGGTCAACAACGGCTACATGGACAAGGTGGAGCTGAAGAAGGTCGTGGCCTTTGAAGCGGCGCTGCAGGCGTTCGCGCACAGCAACTACCGCGCCATGCTCGATGCCATCAACGGGCAGCCGAAGTTCTCCGAGGAGAATCAGGCGCAGCTCAAGAAGTGCATCGAGGACTTCGTCGCGACCGGTACCTACTGAGGGCGCCGCAGCGAGCGTCCGCGAGACTCACCCATGCCCGGCACCAAGGAAATCCGCTCCAAGATCGCGAGTGTCAAGAGCACTCAGAAGATCACCAAAGCCATGCAGATGGTGGCGACCAGCAAGATGCGCCGCGCGCAGGAGCGCATGCGGCTCGCGCGTCCCTACGCGCAGAAGATGCGCAACGTCATCGGCCACCTGACGGAAGCGAACCCCGACTACCGACACCCCTTCCTCGCGACGCGCGAACCGAAGAGCGTCGGGCTCATCGTGATCTCGACCGATCGCGGGCTCGCCGGCGCCCTCAACGCCAACGTCTTCAAGCAGACGCTCCTCCTCATGCGCGAGTGGCAGGGAAAGGGGGCACAGGTGAGCCTGTGCCTGATCGGCGCGAAGGGCATGAACTTCTTCCGGCGCCTGAACGTACCGATCCTCGCCAGCATCTCGAATCTCGGTGACCGCCCGCACGT
>DASPTE010000046.1:0-51055 GCA_035623585.1 Steroidobacteraceae bacterium
CGAGCCCGTGCGCGGCGCCGACCAGCTCCTCGAGGTCCTCGCGCACGAGCGGCTCCCCGCCCGAGAGTCCGAGCTGCACCGCCCCGAGCGCGCGCGCCTCGCGCAGCACGCGCAACCACTCCTGCGTGGCAAGTTCCGCCCCGACGTTCGCGAAATCGGTGGGGTTGTAGCAGAACACGCAGTGCAGCGGGCAGCGATAGGTGAGTTCGAGGAGGAGCCAAAGCGGCGGCCCGACCTCGCGCGCCCGGTCCGCCCCCGCGGCGAGCTCCGAGCGTTCGGTGGTTAGCGCGCTCACTCGCGCAGCTCCAGCCAGTGCTTCTCGAGTGCGAGCGCGAGGAAGGCGAGGATCTCGCTCGCGAGCCCGCTCGTGCTATAGGCACGTTCGAGATCCGCGATGATTTCGCTCACCGTGCGCTCCGCGTCGCAGCGGCTGAGGATCGCAGCGGCGGTGGCGTTGAGCTTCACCATCCCCTCCGGGTAGAGCAGCACGTGGCTCGATTGCACCGCCTCCCACTGCAGCCGCATGCCGCGCGCCATGGCCGGCTTAGCAGTTAGGGCGATTTCGCTCACCGCGTCACCCCGTAGGCCGCCGCCATCGCATCATTCATCTGCCAGAGCACGTCGAGCTTGAAATCGAGCACCGCGAGCGCACGCTCCTGCTCGGCGCGCGCGCGGAAGCGCTCGAGCGTGACGGCGAGTGCGAATTCGACGTCGCGGCTCGCGCGCGGGATGCGGCTCTGAAAGTACTCGAGCCCGGCCCGCTCGATCCACGGGTAGTGCTCGGGCCAGTTGGCGAGGCGCTGGCGGTGGATTTCGGGGGCGAAGAGCTCGGTGAGTGAGGCGCACACGGCTTCGGGCCAGGGCGCGCGGCGCGCGAAATTCACGTACGCATCCACCGCGAAGCGCACCCCTGGAAGCAACTCCTTGAGGCTCTCGACGCTCGCGCGCTCGAGGCCTACGGCCTCGGCGAGGCGCAGCCACGATTCGATGCCGCCCGGATCGTCGCCGAAGCCATCGTGATCGAGGATGCGCTGCACCCAATTGCGGCGCACCGCCCGCTCGTTGCAGTTGGCGATGATCGCGGCGTCCTTGAGCGGTATGTTGATCTGATAATAGTAGCGATTCGCCACCCAGCCGCGGATCTGCTCCTTGGTGGCGGCGCCCGAGTTCAGCATCAGGTTGTAGGGGTGGTGAATGTGGTAGGCACTGCCACGCGCGCGCAGCTCGTGCTCGAATTGCGCCCGCGTCCAGTCCGCCCCGCTCACAGCACGATCTCGAGGCCGTCTTCGGCCACTTCGATCCCGGCGCGCCCGAGCTCGGCACGCTCGGACGAGTCCTCGTCGAGGATCGGGTTCGTGTTGTTCACGTGGATCAAGATGCGCCGCACCCCTTGCGGAAGCCTCCCGAGCCACTCGAGCATACCTCCGGGACCGCTCTGCGGCAGGTGACCGATATCGCGGGCGCGCTTTTTGGAAATGCCCAGCCGAATCATCTCCTCATCGCTCCAGAAGGTGCCATCGACCAGCACGCAGGCGGCGGAGCGCATCTCGCCCCAGAGCGGTTCCTCGAGCGCGCCGAGCCCGGGCGCGTACACCAGCTTTTGGTGCGAAACCCGATCACGCAACACGAGTGCGACATTGTCCCCGGGCACAGGCGCTGCGCGGTGGGGCGAGTAGGGTGCGGGTCGGCCCGGCACCGAAATCGCACGCCAGCCGACGTCCGTGATGCGATCGATCGTGAACTCGCTCCCCTCGGGTACGAGGGGTTGCCACTCGACGCCGCAATAGTAGCCGAGCACCTCAAGCAGCGGATTCCCGTGCGTCAGGTCTTCATGCGCGTTCGCGCTGCAGTAGATGCGCAGCGGACGCCGCGATTCCCGCAGCATCAAAAGCCCCGTCGTGTGATCGATCTGCGCATCGACGAGCACGATGGCCTCGATCGCGCTGTCGCGCAGCGCGCGCGTGGCTCCAAGTTCCGGATTCGCCCGCAGCTGCGCGAGGATATCGGGCGAGGCATTGACGAGCGCCCAGTGGCGCGCGTCGCGGCCGCTCACGGCGATCGATGATTGAGTCCGCGCGCGCGCACGCACACTCTGGGCGCGCACGCCCGAGCAGTTGCGGCAGTTGCAGTTCCACTGGGGGAAACCGCCTCCGGCGGCTGACCCGAGCACGCGGATTTTCATGGCGAAAGGTTACGCCGGCCGGATCCCGGCCGGGCGGAGCCCGCTTGCGGCTCCCGATACGGCTTAGCGGCGGGCGATATAGAGCGTGATTTCCATACCGAAGCGGAAATCAGTGGCTCGTGGTGTTTCCCAGCGCATGGTTCGCGGTTCCTGTCGGGGGCTCTTGGGCGGGAGTGTAGCCGGTCCGCGGGCATTCGTGGGCGAAAGCGCCAAAAAAAAGCGCCTGGGGCGCTGATTTGCGACGCTTTGCGAAGCGCCCACCTTCCGGGGGTAAGCCTCTTTCAACTTAACCCCGGAAGATGGGCGATGTGGCCGCCGCAAACGAGTCTGTCGGTAAAAAGGTTCAGCGCTCCAGCGCGCGGGCCACCGCGACGCGGCGTGTGAGCCGCTCGAGCGAGCGCCGCGCGGCCGCCTTGGCAATGTGTTTGCACCAGAGCGGTTCGCGTTGCTCGCCCTGACGACGGAACTTATCGCAGTCGCAGGTCCAGAGGATTCTGTCGTCCTCGGTTCTCAGTACCTGCACCGTGCGACTCGGAAAGCTGTAGGTGCCGAGCACTTCATTGGGCGCTTCGCGCCGGCGTCGAAAGCGAATGGCCATGCATCAAGCCTAGCTCACCTCGGCTGTGGATCGCCTGTGGATTACTTGTGTATAGGGTCGATCGCCTGTCGCGGCTTCACTACAACTGAGAATGTGCAGCGCGGCATGAACCGCTGCGCGAGGCGCGCGTGCTCTTTTGATCGGAGGCGCTGGGGACTTACGAGGAGACGATCTTCGCCTTGATCGCCTCGAACTCGGCATCGGTGATGAGCTTCGACTCAAGCAGCTGCTTTGCTTCGAGCAAGCGCCGCACGGTGTCGTTCTCCGCCGCGGGAGTCTGCAGCGCACCGACCGTGCCTACCTGGATGCCGCCTGAGCGCGCGCGCAGCTCCTCGAGCTCGCGCACGCGGCGTTTCTCGCGCCAGGCCTGCTCCTGGCTCTGACAGATGCGGTAGACCGCCTGCGCCTGTTCCTTGCGCAGACCCGCAAATTCCACCCGCTGCGACCCCTCGCTCCCGAGCGAGGCGAGATCGGTGTTCCGGCCCGCGCGCACCGAGAGCTCCGCGCTCAGCATCCCGACCGAGAGGGTCACGTCCTCGAGATCCTGCCAGCGGATGGTCGCGACCTCGAACCCACCGAAGAGCTTGCGCCTGAGCACGACCAGGCGGCCGCTCGTGGCGGCGAGGAGTAAGCGCCGATGCGTGAGCGCGTAAGCGCGCCGCTGGATCGCCCACGCCTCGAGGGTTTCCCCGCCGATCAGTACCGCATCGAGGTCGGAGAGCGGACGACTGTCGGCCGGGCCGGCCGCGGCGGCGCGCTCGATCATAGTGACTTCCTTCCCCGCTTCGGACCTTACTTCTTGGTGGCGACCTCGGCGCGAAACTCGCGCAGTTTATCCTTGATGGCGCGCGCGTTCGCGGGCCCCATGCGGATGAGCAGCTTCTGTCCCGCCGAGCGCCGCTCGAGCGCAGCGTCCGCGTATTCATACATCACACGCGGTTGCGTGAGCGCGATCGGCGCCTGTACCTCCGGCGTCTCGAGGAGGTTGTCGATCGTTTCGACGAGGCGGTCGTTGAAGTACTTGCCCGGGTAGCCGAGATTCTCGTACGCCTGTTGGAAGAGCGGATACAGGCGCTGGTAGACGACCGCGAGGGCCTTGACGTTCGTCGTCTGCACCGCGTGCACGATCGGCGTGTAGCGCTCGAAATTGGCCTCGCTGAGATAGATGAGATCGCCCTGCGTCGTGACGACGGTTTGTGGGGGCGTCGGCTTCACCGGCCGGCGATCGACCGCAACCTTCTTGCGCGGCAGATTATCGACGGTCACGACGATGTTGCGAACGATATTCGTCGGCACGAGGAACTGCTCGACGGTCGAGCGACCGTAGACCCCGATGAGCGAATCGCGCACCACCTGGTCGCTGTCGTTGAGAGCGGGGAGCGCCGAGCCACCGCCCGCCGCAGGCGTGGCGACCGGGTTCGTGACCGGCGCGGGTTCCTCGGTCACGGGCGGTGGGGGCGGCGGCGCCACGGCGACCGGGGGCGGCTTCGGCCGGTTCGACCACCAGTACCAGCCACCCACCAACGCGATGATGACCACCAGGATGCCCAAGAGCGGCAGGATCTTGGTCCGCAGTGCATCTTTAGTGTCGTCTTCCCACATCCGAGGACTCCCTCATGTAAGGCGCGCCGCCGCACTTTACTCCGGTTGGAGTCGGCGCATACAGCGCAGTGGCGTGCGATGAGCTGTACGGGAGCTTGAATCCTACCGCAACACTCTCCTCGCCGGGCGCGCGGTGTGTTCCAATTCCGCCATGCCCCACTCCTTCCATCCGGCGGTCGCCAACTGGTTCGCCCGCACGTTCGCCGCTCCAACGAGCGCGCAAGAGGAGGCCTGGCCGGCGATTGCGGCCGGCCGGCACGTGTTGATCGCCGCCCCGACCGGATCGGGCAAGACGCTTGCGGCGTTTCTCGCCGTGATCGATGAGCTCGTGCGCAGCGGGGTCGCAGCCGGGGGGCTCGCGGATGCCACCTCCGTCGTGTACGTCTCCCCGCTCAAGGCGCTTTCCAACGACATTCACCGCAATCTCGAAGCGCCGCTCGCCGGTATCCGCGAGGAGCTGCGCGCGCTCGCACTCCCCGAGATCGACATCCGCACGTTCGTGCGCACGGGCGACACCCCCCAGCACGAGCGGGCGGCGATGCGCAAGCGTCCCCCGCACATCGTCGTGACCACTCCCGAATCGCTCTACATCCTCATGGGCTCGCAGTCGGGTCGCGCGATGCTCGCGAGCACCCGCACGGTGATCGTCGATGAAATCCACGCGATGGTGGGCAGCAAGCGCGGCGTGCATCTTGCCGTGACGCTCGAGCGGCTCGAAGCGCTCGCAGGGCGCAAACTCGTGCGCGTCGGGCTCTCGGCGACCCAGAAGCCGATCGCCGAGGTCGCGCGCTTCCTCGTCGGCACGCGCAGCCTGCGCCCGGACGGGAGCGCCGCTTGCACCATTATCGACACCGGACACGTGCGCGAGCGCGATCTCGAGCTCGAGATCCCGCCCGCGCCGCTCGAGGCGGTGATGTCGGGCGAGGTGTGGACACAGCTCTACGACCGTCTCGCCCAGCTCATCAGCGAGCACCGCACGACGCTCGTCTTCGTCAACACGCGCCGTCAGGCCGAGCGACTCGCGCGGCATCTCTCCGAGCGGCTCGGCACCGAGCATGTCACCGCGCACCACGGCAGCATGGCCAAGGAGTCGCGGCTCGATGCCGAAGCGCGCTTAAAGCGCGGCGAGCTGCGCGCCCTCGTGGCCACCGCATCGCTCGAGCTCGGCATCGACATCGGCGACGTTGACCTCGTCTGTCAGCTCGCCTCGCCGCGCTCGATCGCCGCCTTCCTGCAGCGCGTCGGACGCTCCGGACACTCCTTGGGCGCGATCCCGAAGGGCAGACTCTTCCCCCTCTCGCGCGATGATCTCGTCGAGTGCGCGGCGCTCCTCGCCGCGGTGCGCCGCGGCGAGCTCGATCAGCTCACGATCCGCGCCAAGCCCCTCGATGTGCTCGCGCAGCAGATCGTTGCCGAAGCCGCCGCGAGCGAGTGGGACGAGGAGACGCTCTACGGCCTCGTGCGCGGCGCCTGGCCCTATCGTGAGCTCGAGCGCACCGAGTTCGCAGACGTGCTGCGCATGCTCGCCGATGGCTACACGACGCGGCGCGGCCGTCATGGCGCTCTCATCCATCACGATGCGGTCAACCACCGGGTGAAGGGGCGGCGCGCCGCGCGCCTTACGGCCATCACCTCGGGCGGCACGATTCCCGACACCGCCGACTACCAGGTGATCCTCGAGCCGCAAGCGCAATTCATTGGCACGGTGAACGAGGACTTTGCGATCGAGAGCATGCAGGGCGATGTGTTCCAGCTCGGCAACGTCTCCTACCGCATCCTGCGTGTGGAGCAGGGACGGATGCGGGTCGAGGACGCGCGCGGTGAGCCGCCGACCATCCCGTTCTGGCTCGGCGAGGCGCCCGGCAGGAGCGATGAGCTCTCCGCGAGTGTCGCGCGGCTACGCGCGGAACTCGAACGCCACCTCGAGGAGGGAGAACGGAGCGCGCTCGGGTGGCTCGAAGCCGAGGCGGGTCTCAGCGCCCCCGCCGCCGAGCAGCTCGTCGCTTATCTCGCCGCGGCGCGCGCGGCGCTCGGGGGACTGCCGACCCAGGAGCGGATCATCTTCGAGCGCTTCTTCGATGAGGCGGGCGGGATGCAGCTCGTCATCCACTCGCCCTTTGGCAGTCGCGTGAACCGCGCCTGGGGGCTCGCGCTACGCAAGCGCTTCTGCCGCGCCTTCAACTTCGAGCTGCAGGCGGCCGCGACCGAGGATGCGATCGTGCTCTCGCTCACGACCGCGCACAGCTTCGAGCTTGCGGACGTCGCACGCTTTCTGCATTCAAACTCCGTGCGGCCGCTCCTCGTGCAGGCGCTCTGCGCGGCGCCGATGTTCGCGGTGCGCTGGCGCTGGAGCGCGAGCGTGGCGCTCGCGCTGCCGCGGTTCCGCGCTGGCAAAAAAGTGCCCGCGCCGCTCGCGCGCATGGCGGCGGAGGATCTGCTCGCCGCCGTCTTCCCGGACCAGGTGGCGTGCGCCGAGAACGTGCCAGGCGAGCTCGAAATCCCCGACCATCCGCTCGTACGGCAGGCGATCGCCGACTGCCTCGAGGAAGCGATGGACATCGAGGGCTTCGAGCGGCTCCTGCGCCGGCTCGAGAGCGGCAGCATCGAAGTCATCGCGCGCGATCTCACCGAACCCTCGCCGCTTGCGGCCGAGGTGCTGTCCGCGCGGCCCTACGCATTCCTCGACGATGCGCCACTCGAGGAGCGGCGCACCCAGGCGGTCATCAGCCGCCGCTGGCTCGATCCGCAAAGCGCCGCCGACATCGGCAAGCTCGATGCGGAGGCGATTGCGCGGGTGCGCGAGGAAGCCTGGCCCGACGCCGACAGCGCCGATGAGCTGCACGGTGCGATGCTCTGGCTCACCTTCCTCACCGAGGAGGAGGCCGCAGGCCGCGAGAAGTGGGCGGAGTTTCTCGCAGCTCTCGGCACCGAACGCCGCGTCACGCTTCTGCGCGCCGGCGCTAGACGACTTTGGGTAAGTGCCGAGCGCCTGCCACTCCTCATGGCACTGCATCCGGGCGCCCGTATCGACCCCGAAGTCGTCACGCCCGCCGCGCGCGGCAGCGAAGAACTTCCTGCCCTCGATGCCGAGCGTGCGCTCATTGAAGTCGTACGCGGCCGGCTCGAGGGCTTGGGTCCGACGACGGCCCGCTCGATGGCCGAGTCGCTCGGGTTGTCGGTGGGGGCGATCGATACGGCCCTCATCGCGCTTCAGACCGAGGGCTTCGCGATGCGCGGCGCCTTCAGCGCCGCGGCGCCGCCCGAGGGCGAGTGGTGCGAACGGCGGCTGCTGGCGCGCATTCATCGTTACACGGTGAAACGCCTGCGCGCCGAAATCGAACCCATCGAGGCGCGCGATTTCCTGCGCTTCCTCTTCGAGTGGCAGCGCGTGACGCCGGCGCTGCGCATGGAAGGACCGGACGCGGTAGGGGCGATCCTCTCGCAGCTCGAGGGGTTCGAGTCTCCCGCCGGCGCCTGGGAGACCGAGCTCCTTCCCAACCGCATCAGCGGGTACGAGCCGGCCTGGCTCGATGAGCAGTGCCTCGCCGGCCGCTTCGTGTGGACCCGCCTCGCACCGAGGCGCAGCGACCCTGAGCGCGGGGCGGCTCCGGTGCGCGCGACCCCGATCGTGCTCCTCGCCCGCCGCAACCTGCGGCTCTGGTCGCAGCTCACAAGCGGCGCCGAAGCCGCGCAGCTCTCATCCAACGCGCAGCGGGTCGCCGACTATCTCGCCGCCCAGGGGGCGTCCTTCTTCGATGAGGTGGCAACTGGCGCGGGACTCCTGCCCTCGCAGGCCGAAGAGGCGCTCGCGGAGCTCGTGGCGCTCGGGCGCGTCAACTCCGATAGCTTTGCGGGTCTGCGCGCGCTCCTCGTACCCGCCGACCGCCGCAAGAGCGCGCTCGGTGGCCGGCGTCGGCGGCGCATCGCGCTCTTCGGGATGGAGGCCGCGGGACGCTGGGCGCGCATTGCCCGAGCGCCGCAAACCTCCGCAAGCGATGCCGCGGTCACTCCCGAGACGATCGAGCACGTCGTGCGCACGCTGCTGCGGCGCTGGGGGGTCGTGTTCTGGCGGCTGCTCGCGCGCGAGGCGGACTGGCTCCCCCCGTGGCGCGAGCTCCTCATGTGCTGCCGGCGCCTCGAGGCGCGCGGCGAGATCCGCGGCGGACGCTTCATCGCCGGTTTCAGCGGCGAGCAATACGCGGCTCCCGAAGCGGTTACGCTGCTGCGCGATGCGCGCAAGAAGCCACGCACCGGGCACTACGTCTCGCTCTCGGGCGCCGATCCCTTGAACTTGGTCGGCATCCTCACCCCGGGTGCGCGGCTGCCGGCGCTGAGCGGCAATCGCGTGCTTTATCGCGATGGCGTGCCGCTCGCGCTCCTCGCGGGCGGGGAGGTCACGTTCCTCGAGGAGTTGGCACCGAAGGAGCAGTGGGAGGCACGCGGCATTCTCGTGCGCCGTCACGTGCCGCCCGCACTCGCCGATCTCTCCTGAGGGCGCGCGGCGCGCGCGCGCCGCTCAGCTCTTCTTGTGCGCGTCCTGATATTTCTTGACGGCGGCGAGGGTGTTCTCGACGTGCTTGTCGGGGCTCATCGCCGTGTAGGAATAGATGATCTCGCCCGTCGGCGCGATGACGTAGGAGGTGCGATTCGCGTACGCCGGATGTGAGATGAGCACCGCGTCGTAGGCCTTCATGATCTTGCCGTCGGTGTCGGCGGCCACCGCAAACTTGTCGCGGCATTCCTTCACGGAGAACTCATTGAGCGTCTCGATCGTGTCGTGCGAAACGCCGACGACCATCGCCCCGAGCGCCTGAAACTGCGGGGTGGCCTCGGCGAACTCGTGCGCTTCCGCGGTGCATCCCGAGGTGAACGCCTTCGGGTAGAAATAGAGCACGACCGGCCCCTTCTTGAGCGCATCGGCGAGTGAGAACGTGAACTCCTTGCCGGCGAGCGAGGCTTCGGTGGTGAAATCCGGTGCCTTCGTGCCGTCCTTGAGCGCGGCGTAGGCCGGAATGGCCACCGCGATCACCGTCAGGGCCACGAAAGTTGCGCGCATGGTGAGCTCCCCTTTTTCGAAATGTAACAGTGAGTCTCGGCTCGACCTCATCATGTTACAAACACGCTGCCGCGCGCCAGTGGGACGGTTCGTTCAGCGTTCCTGCGCATAGCCTACCAACTCCACGTAACCACGCCCCCCGACCGCGACTCCCTTGCGCGTGCCGCGCGCATCTACGGCTCCTTCCCAGTAGGGGGGCGTCGTGAGCAGTTCCTGGTCCGCGAGCACCGGGCGCACGAGGAGCTCGAGGTCGAGGGCGGGCACCCTCACCCTCCAGAGCGAGGGGTAGCGCGTGCCCTTCGCGTTCGTCCAGTGATCGAGCACCTCGATCGAGACGGCCTCGTTCGCGAGCGCTTGCGCTTCAGCGCCGCTCCCGATCCAGGTTCCCGCGCTATGCGGGTCACGTCCGCCCGAGCGCTCGCGCAGCGCATAAAACATGAGCGCACTGCCATCCTCGAGGTCGAGGCCGAACCAATCCCAGCCTGACTCATTCGCCCCGAGTCCGCCGCTCCCCCACTCGTGATCGAACCAGGCGACTCCACGGACGGGGATCGGCTCGCCCGAACGCTCGAGCCTGCCATGGACCTCAAGTCGCGGGAGCGAGTAGTAGTAGCTCGCATCCTCTGGCGCGCTCGCCTTACGGCTCAGGCCGCGCTCGCCATTCAGTACCGGCGCCGTCTGCGGAAGCAGCGTGAGCTCGATCGCGTAGTCGGAGTGCGCGGCGCGCAAGCGCCAGGGCGCGGCACTGCCCCGAGAGGTGTCCGAACCTGGGTTGCCCGCAGCGAGCGACCAGTTGTCATCGATCCAGACAAAAAGCGGCGGCGCCTTTGCACCCGCAAGATCGAGCGCTGCGCGCGAGAGCTTCTGCGCGAACTCGAAGCGTCCGTGCGCGACGTCGGTGATGGCGAAGTGCCCCATGTAGATCTCGCGCGCGCGCCAGGCGGAGCCTTGCGGAGCCGGCGCGCGCGGCGGCGGCGCGAGCGCGAAGCGAAAGAACGTGAGCTCGAACCCGAACCGCTCGCCCGCAGGCCCCTCGAGATTACCGGTGACGTACCACCACTCGTGGCGAAAATCGGGGTGCGGCCCGTGATCGAGCGGAAACGAGAAGGCGTGCGGAGTCAGCGCCGCGGTGAAGCCCTGGGCCTGACCGGCACTCAACTCCGGAGGTGGCGCCGCGGGTGACGGCGGCGCCGCGAGCGCGAGGGCGAGGAGCGCGATGAGCAGGGTGGCCAAAGCGCGCATCACTCCTCCCGCAGCGCGTGCGCTATTTCTGCGCGTGCGCCGCGCCAGGCGGGGTACGCCGCGGCCGCGATCGTTGCGGCGAGCGCGAGGAGGAGCGCGTTCGTGAACTGCGCGCTCGAGAGATGGAGATCGATCCGCCAGCCGAACGCGCGGCGGTTGATGACGTCGGTGAGCACGAGCGCGGTGAGCACCCCGGCTGGGATCGCCGCAAGCAGCGCCGCGCAGCCCATGAACACCGTCTGCGCCAGCACGAGCACTGAGGTGCCGCCCGGGGTGAGTCCGAGCGCGCGCAGAATCGCTATCTCGCGCTCGCGCTCGAGTTCCCAGGCGATGAGCGCGGAGAGGAGCCCGAGCGCTGCGACGCCGGCTGCGAGCCAATTGAGCACCCGTGCGATCACGAAGGTGCGATCGAAGATGCGCAGGGAGAGCTCGCGCAGGTCGGCGTTCGAGCGGATGAGAAGCGCCTGGCGGCCTGCCACGGCGGCGCGCACTTCCGGAATCGCACGCGCTGCGCCCACACCCGGAGTCAGGTAGAGCCCGAGCCCGCTTATGCCCTGATCGTGCCAGAGGCGCTGGTAGTCGGGGAGATTCATGAGTATCTCACCGTGGTCGTTGCCGTACTCGCGATAGACGGCAGCGATGCGGAACTCGTGCGGCCCCGAAGCGGTGACCAAGGTGAGGGTGTCGGCGGGTGCGAGCTCGAGCCGCCAGGCGAGGGGCTCGGAGATGAAAATCGCCCCGCGGGCAAACTCCTTCCAGGCCGCCGTCGCCTCCCCTGCGGTAAAGCTGAAGGCGGCATGGGTCACGAGCTTTATGGCGTTGAGATCGAGCGGACCCCTCGCGGAAGGCACGCTCACCCAGCGCGACTCGCTGTGATCGCGCACCGCGGGTACGGCGAGAATTGCACGGATGACCTCGGGATCGAGCTGCCGCTCGGGACTTTGCGCAGGTCCCGGCGCGCTCACGTAGACATCCGCGCGCATCGTCTGCGTGAGCCACTCGCGCAGCGATTCGCGAAAGCTCTGCACCATGATCGCGACCCCGATCATGGCGGTGAGCGCCATGCCGAGCGCGGCGATGGCGACGCCGGTGCGGCTGAGCGAGGCGGCGATCGCGCCGAGCGCCACTCTCAACACGGGACTGCGCCGCCCGAGGAGCCGTGCGCTGCCGAGTGCGAGGAGTCGCAACGCCGTCGGGGTCAGTGCCGCAACGCCGACGAGGAGCAGGAAGAGCGCCACGAAGCCGGCGAAGAGGCTGCGGCTTGAATTCATGACGATGAGCGCGGCGAGCACCCCGAGCACGGCGCCCAAGAGGGCGAGCGCGCGGGCGATGGCCGTGGCCCGGCTCTCGAGCGCCGAGCGCGAAAGCGCGAGCTGTGGCGCACTCGCCGCAACCTCGAGCGCAGGCAGGAGTGCCGCGACGAACGCCGTGCCGATGCCGGCCGCGAGTCCCTTGACGATGGTCGCGGGTGGCACGCTCACCGCGCGCACCGCGACCACGAAGTAGAGGTCATTGATGGTCTGCGCGACCAGCTGCACGAGTCCACGACCGATCAGGAGCCCAAGCACCACCCCGAGCACGGCGCCAAGGACTCCGAGCACCAGCGCTTCGGCGAGCACGGTGCTGAGCACCTGGCGCCGCGTGGCGCCGAGTGCGCGCAGCACGGCGATGATGGGACGCCGCTGCACGACTGCGAAGCTGATCGCGCCGTAGATCAGGAACGTGCCGACCAGGAGCGCCAGAAGGCTCATCGCGCGCAGATTCGTCGTGAAGGCATCGGTGAGCGCAAAGGTCTCGCGCGCCGAGCCCTGTGTCGTGCGCAACTCGAGCTCGGGCGGCAAGAGCGAGCGCAGCCGCATGCGCAGCGCGGTTCCCGCCGCAGCGCGCGGCAAGCGCACATCGATCCTCGAGAGCTTGCCCGCAGCGCCGAGCCACTCCTGCGCCTGCGCAATGTCGCTGAAGAGCACACCATCAAGTCCTGCGTTCGCGTCCTTTAGCTCCCCGATCAGGGTCGCCATCTCTCGCCGGCCGCCGACCGTGAGGAAAAAGCCCCTGCCGGTGAGAAGTCCGAGCTCGGTGCGGGTGGTCGCGCTCATGAGCACCGCCCCTGGCACGGTGAGCCAGCGGCGCAGGTCCTCAACGCCTGCGAACGAGCGGATCGCGGGCACCGCCTGCCCGCCACCCTTGCCCGCAAGTTCCGCGCTCGCGAAGGGGTCGACACCGAGGAGCTCGAGTGTCCGCTCGCCGACCGTTGCGTAGCCATCGAGCACGGGCGCGAAGTACACCCCAGTCGATGCGGGCGGCACGAACTCGTTTCGCAGCCGCAGGTAGAGTGCCTCGTCGATCCCCGTGGGACCGCCGACGATCTGATCGGTCGCCGCTCCATTCACCGCTTCCACCGAGAGCTCGAGTGCCCGCCGGGCGCTGGACGTGGCCACATCGACCGCGACGATGGTGCCGACACCGAGGGCGAGGCCGAGGAGCGCGAGGAGGAGCTGCGCCGGGTGGCGCCAAAGATGCCGCAGGCTCGCGGCGCTCAGCAGCGGCGTCATTTCGAGTCGACCCCCGGCCCCTCGGGCTCGTGGAGCGTCCCCTCGCGCAGCTCGAGTACCCGATCCGCGGCGCGCGAGAGCGCCCCATCGTGCGTCACGAGGAGCAGCGTCGCCCCGCGCGCGCGCGTGAGCGAGATGAGGACCGGCAGCACCTCGGCGGCGGTCGCCGCATCGAGGTTCCCGGTCGGCTCATCGGCGAGAAGCAGCGCCGGCTCGTGCACCAGCGCGCGGGCGATGGCGACCCGCTGCTGCTCGCCGCCCGAGAGTTGATCCACCGGGCTGCGCGCGAGTTCGCGTAAACCGACGAGCCCGAGCACGGCGAGGCTGCGCCCGTGCGCCTCGGCACCGCGCACGCCGTTCAGCTCGAGCGGCAGGCGCACGTTCTCCTCGACATCGAGGGTCGGAAGCAGGTTGAAGAACTGGTAGACGAAGCCGATGCGCTCGCGGCGCAGCAGTGTGCGCGCCGGCTCACCGAGCGAGCTGACCTCGCGGCCATCGATCTCGATCGTGCCGCTGTCGGGGCGGTCAAGGCCGCTGATGAGATTGAGGAGCGTGGATTTCCCCGAGCCGCTTCTGCCGGTGATTGCGAGCAGCTCGCCCGTCGGCACCGACAAGTCGGCGCGATCGAGCACCTGCTGTACCCGGCCGCCCTGGCGGAAGCTGCGGGAAAGTTGCCGAATCGTGAGCATGCCCTCGTCCTTCCGACCGCTACGCGCCGCCATTGTAGAAAGCGCGCGCCTTTGGCACTGTAACGCGATGTCTGACTCCGCATGGCGGCTTCTCGCCACGCTTTCCGACCTCCCCTCCGCGCAGTCCCTCGCCGAAGTGCTCGCCGCGCAGGGAATCAACGTGCGGGTGAGTTCGGACGCGGGCGTCCTCGGGCAGGCCGCGCCCGCGCGCATCTACGTGAGCGCCGCGCAGCTCGAGCGCGCGCGCTGGCTCACATCCGCGGGCGATCTCACCGACGCCGAGCTCGAAGAGCTCGCGGCCGAGAGTCCGCCCGAGGATGAGGGCGAGCCTCGGTGATCACGGTTCATCACCTCGACAACTCGCGCTCGCAGCGTGTGCTCTGGCTGCTCGAGGAGCTCGGGTGCGGCTACGAGGTGAAGAAGTATCAGCGCGATCCGAAGACGCTGCTCGCCCCTCCCGAGTTGAAGGCGGTGCATCCGCTCGGCAAGGCGCCGGTCATCACCGATGGTGCCCACACGATCGCTGAATCGGGCGCCATCATCGAATATCTCGTCGACACTTATGGTCAGGGTCGGCTGCGACCCGCCGCGGGTAGCGAGGCGCGGCTGCGTTACAACTACTGGCTGCATTACGCCGAAGGCTCGGCAATGCCCCCACTGCTCCTCAAACTCATCTTTCAGCGCATGCCAAGAGGTCCCATGCCCGCGATCGTGCGCCCGCTCGTCAGGCGCGTCGCCCGCGGTGCCGAGCAGGGCTACATCGACCCGCAGCTGCGCGTGCACATCGCGTACTGGGAGAGTGAGCTTGGCAGATACCGCTGGTTCGCCGGGGATGAGTTCACGGCGGCGGACGTCGCGATGAGTTTTCCGCTCGAGGTCGCCGCTGCGCGCGCCGGTGTCGGGATGCCCGAGAAGGTGAACGCGTTCATCGCCCGCGTGCGCGAGCGCCCCGCATACAACCGCGCGCTCAAGGCGGGGGGACCCTTCACGGTCCTCGGCTGAGTCCCTGAGACCTTGGATCCGCGTCACAGACCGAGAGCGATCGGGGCAAAAAGTACAGCGGAAAGACCCGCGATCAGCGAAACTTGCGCCCCGCTGCGGTCTCAAAAGCCGTGCCGTGCACGGCCCGCATGCCTCTTCTGCAAAGGGTAGCCCATGACATTGCCAGCGCCGCGCCGCGGCCGGACATTCCTCGTTGTTGGTGCCGCAGCGCTCGCGTTCCTCGCGACGATGCTCGCCGCAGCGCAACAGCCGCAGGCCCAAGCCCCGCCCGCCCCCGCCGCAAAACCGGCGGAAGCGAAGCCAGCGGCGCCCGCAGCGGCGGCGACGCCCGATAAGAACGCGGCCAGCTACAGCCTCGGGGTGACCTTTGGCAATCAGCTACGCGGCGCCGGCCTCACACCGAGCGACGTGAACGCCCAGCGGCTCACACAGGGCATCGAGGATGCGCTCTCAGGGAAGGCCAAGATGACTCCCGCCGATCAGGAGACCATCCAGAAATTCATCAACGGCGCGCGCGAGCGCACCGGGGACGCGAACCACAAGGCCGCGGCCGCGTTCCTGGCCGACAATGGTAAGAAGCCGGGCGTGATGACGACGGGCAGCGGGCTGCAATACAAGATACTCGCGCCCGGGAGCGGCGATCAGCCCAAAGCCACCGATGAGGTCACGGTGAACTACCGGGGCACGCTGCTCGATGGTTCCCAGTTCGATACCAACAAGCCCGGACCGCCGGCAACCTTTCAGGTGAACCGCGTCATACCCGGCTTCACCGAAGCGCTGCAGCTGATGAAGCCGGGTGCCAAGTTCGAGGTCTGGATCCCGCCGCAGCTCGCCTACGACATGAGGAATCCGCCGACCATCCCGCCGGGGTCGCTCCTGCACTTCGACGTGGAACTCGTGAGCGTCAAGGCCGCGCCCGCCGCACCGCCGCCAGCCGCTGCACCGCCGCCGAAGAAACAGTGAGGCGGGGCGGCGCCGGCCCCGCTTCAGGCGTCGGCGTTCGCGCCCGGGGCGAAGCGCATCTGCTTCGCGACTCCCATGCGGGTGAGCTCACGCAGCAGCTGCTCGGCGAGCTCCGCGCACGCGGCGCGCTCGAACAGGGGCGCGAGCGACCAGTCGTACGCCCAGGGGTGCGTGCCGCGCAGCTCTTCGGGCTCGTCCTGATAGCGCGGAATGACGTGCGCATGCAGCGCGGGTTCCGCGTTGCCGAAGATCGCGTAGTTGATGCGCGCGGCGCCCGTCACCTTAAGAAGCGCATCTCCGAGGCGTGACATGTCGGAGAGGAAGGCGATGCGCTCCTGGGCGCTGAGCGCGTTCAGGTTCGGCACCACCGGATCGGGAAGGAGCAGCGCGTAGCCACGCACGAACTGCCGCTCACCAAACACCGCCCAGCCTGAGTAGAGCCGCGCGATGACGCGGGCATCGCGTCCCTCGCGGGCGGCACTCACCTGGGTGTGGATGGCGGTGATGACCTCTGCGGGTGCTTCGTTCTTCATCAGGCGGCCGGCGTGCGGAACATGAAATATACCGCACCGAGGATGCAAAGGGCCGCCCAGAGATAGTCGAGCTTGAGCGGCTTTTGCATGTAAAACACGGCGAACGGCACGAACACCGCGAGCGTGATGACCTCCTGGAGGATCTTCAGCTGCGGGAGCGAGAGCTGAGTGTAGCCGATGCGGTTGCCCGGCACCTGCAACAGGTACTCGAAGAAGGCGATGCCCCAGCTCGCAATCGCCGCGAGGTACCAGGGCCGGGTGGCGAGATTCTTCAGGTGCGCGTACCAGGCGAAGGTCATGAAGACATTGGAGGCGCTGAGCAGCAACGTCGCGTAGAAGGTGGGACGCATCGACTCGCTCCTCTCAGCATTCGACCTTGAGCTCGCGCAGCGCAAGCCGCGTGCTCTCGTAGCCCTGGTGCACGATACCCGCCCAACCGCGCGCGCGGGCCGCTTCGATGTTCTCGCTCCGATCGTCGACGAACACGGTACCGGCGGGTTCGAGCGCGAAGCGCCGCTCGGCCTCGGCGTAGATGCCGATCTCGGGCTTCATGATGCCGGCAAGATAAGAGGGCAGCGCTCCGTGGCCGATCGTGTGCAGGCGGTACTCGCGCGAGAGATGTACCCAGTGCAGATCGCCGATGTTGGAAAGCAGGTACACCCGGTAGCGCTCGGCGAGGCGATGCGCGAGCGCGACCATCTCGGAATCGAGCTCGAACATGTTGACCCAGCGCTCTTGCAGCGCGCCGAGATCCATCGGCGTGTGCGCAAGCCCCGCAAGGCGCTCAAGCCAACCGCGGCCGTGGAGCGCGCCGGTCTCGTGGTCCTTGAGCGCGGCGCGCGTGAGCACCGAGCGCAGCTCGGCGTCCGCGACCCCGTGGGCAGCGAGAAAATCAAGGAGCGGCCGGTAATTGAGCCGCACGAAAACCCAGCCGATATCGAAAACGATATTGCGGATCGCGCGCCGCGGCCGCCGCGAGGCCCTCAGGGCAGGAGTGGCGTGACGCTGCCGTTGTCGCCGGGGCACGTGTTGACCGCCACCACGGTGGCCTTGGGAAAGAAGTTGAACTCGGAGGCGCTCGCCCAGGTGTAGGCCCCCATGGAGCGCCCGATGATCAGATCGCCGACGCGCAGCTCGGGCAGCATGAGGTTCTCGGCGATTACGTCGATGCTGTCGCAGGTGGGCCCGGCGAGCACCGCCGCCAGGAGCTCGGTGCCGCTGCGCAGCGGCTCGACCGGGTAGCGCGCGTGATCGAAGAGCTGACCGCTGTAGGAGCCGTAGAGACCGTCATCGAGGTAATACCACCAGTGTCCCTCGCGCCGCGCGCGTCCCATGACCGAGGCGACGCCGATCGCGGCGGGTCCGACGATGTAGCGGCCGGGCTCGGCGATGACGCGCACGCGCCGCGGCAGCTGTGCGATCGCACGGCGCAGCGGCGCGCAGAAGCGGCTGATGTCCTGCACGGGCTGCGCGTAGGCGATGGGGAAGCCCCCGCCGATGTCGAGCGTATCGAAGCTGCCCAGGCGTTCGCGGCGCGCCGCGGCCATGAGCGCGGCGCACGCTTGGAGCGCTTCCACGTGCTTGGCAGCGTCCGCCGTCTGCGAGCCGACGTGGAAGGAAAGACCGCGCACGGGGATGCCGAGATCCGCAGCGAGGCGCGCGAGCGAGAGCAGATCTTCGGGATCGCAGCCGAACTTGCGCGACAGGTCGCATACCGCGCCCGGGGCGCGGAACGAGACCCGCAGCAGGAGCTCCACCGAATCGGTGAGGTGCGCGAACTTCTGCACCTCATCGGGATTGTCGGCGACGAAGGTGCGCACGCCGAACTTGAGCGCGTTGGCGATATCCGCCGGGCGCTTGATCGGGTGCGTGTGGATGCAGCGCTCGGGCGAGACCCCGAGCCGCTCGGCGAGCTGCACCTCACCGCTCGTTGCGAGATCGAGAAAGCCCCCCTCGGCGATCACGGTCTCGACCACCGCGGGGTGCGGCATGGGCTTGAGCGCGTAGTGCAGCGCGACCCCAGGCAGCGCCTTGCGCAGTTTCCTCACCTGTGCGCGCACCCGCTCGCAGTCGAGGATCACGAGCGGTGAGCCGAACTCCTTGACGAGGCGGCGGACCTCCGCGGGCTCGAACGGATCGATGAATCGGCTCCCTCTCACCGTGCGCCGTCAGGGCAGCACGGCGCGGGTGCCAGTGCCGGTGCCATCGTCGCTCTCGGCGACGCTGGTCGCGGCGCGCAGCAGCCGATCGCGCGCCGCATCCCAGGCCTCCTCGTCGGGTACGGCCTGCACGAGGATCCTCTGGCAGCCCGCTTTGTCGAGCGTGCGCAGGTTCGTATAGAGATCGCGGCCGTAGCTCTCGGGCCGCCGGCCGGCGTTGATCCAGGTGACGTACTTGTGGGCGCGCAGCGGCAGGCGCTGCGCGAGTACCGCGACGCGCCGGCCGCCGGCGGAAGCCGCATCCGCCTGTGCATCGATCTCGCCCGCGGGGATCACCACCATCGGGGTTGTGGGCGCGTAGTGCGTCGGTGGGCTTCCGGGCACGCGGGGCGATGCGCTCTGCGCACCGACGAAAAGCTCGCCGACTACCTCACGGATCTGTCCGGCGGTCACAACGCCCGGACGCAGGAGCCGCACGCCCTCGTCCTCGAAGGCGAGGATCGTCGATTCGAGTCCGATCTGGCATTCCCCGCCATCGAGCACCACGCGCACGCTCTCGCCGAGCTCCTCGCGCACGTGCTCGGCGCGCGTCGGCGAGAGCCGTCCGTAGCGGTTGGCGGAGGGGGCGGCGATGCCGCCGCCGAAGGCGGTCAGGAGCTGCTGCGCCATCGGGTGCGCGGGAATGCGGATCGCGATCGTGTCCTGACCTCCGGTAATGACATCGTGCACGTTGGCAGCGCGCGGCATCACCATGGTGAGCGCGCCCGGCCAGAAGGCTTCCGCGAGGCGCATCGCGGCCTCCGGAACTTCACGCACCCAGCGGTGCAGGAAGCGCGGACTATCGAGGTGCACGATCACCGGGTGGTCCGGCGGACGGCCTTTGGCCTCGAAAATTTTGCGCACGGCCGCGGGATTTTGCGCGTTCGCCCCGAGGCCGTAGACCGTCTCAGTCGGAAACGCGACGAGCTCGCCATCGCGCAGTGCCTGCACGGCGGTCTCGATCTCACCCTGGGTGGCTCTGACGACGCGGACCATAGGAAGAATTCATTCTACCAAGCCGGGGGTACCGCCTCGCGCGCTTGTCGCACGATGCCGACGGACCCTCGGCAGAGGGGGGAAGTGCGGGGGCTTTTCCATAAGCCGTGCGGCTGAGCGCCGCGCGGTTCCTACTCGAGCGCGCGGCGCGCCCAGCCACCCTCCTTCGTGTAGTTGAGCTCGTACGCCGGCCAGTAATGCTTGTCGAGCTTGAGTGTGATCACTTCAGGGGCGTTGTTCCAGGTGATGGTCTTCAACCGTACCGAGGCGCGATCGCGCCGTCCGGTCACGAGCTTAAGAAAGCTGTCGAGGTCCGCCGTCGGCTCGCCATCGACTTCGACGATCCGCCGTCCGGGATAGAGCCCGTAGCGTGTGGCGGGCGATCCATAGGCGAAATAGGCGACGTACACGCCATAGGGCGGAATCCCGCGCTGCACACTCATCGCGCGATGTGGCGCCTGCAGCGTCGCGCCCGCCCACAGGACGAGCCGGTCGATATCGGAACCGGAAAGCTCCGCGGTCGGCACATCGAGCGTGAGTTCACTTTGTCCGCGCCACACCGTGAGGTGCACCTTGTCGCGGTCGGCTGCGGCTTTTTCAACCTCGCGAAAGCGCGTGACCACGTTCCCGTCAATCGCCAGCAAGAGATCGCCCTGCTGCAGGCGCCGCGCTGCGGCGGAGCCTCCGACCATGCGCACTACCATCAGCGCCTGGCGGCGGGTGGGCGTGTGCTGCGCGAGGCGCTGCGCCCACTCCTCCGAGAGACCGATCTCGCGGGCGCTCGCGAGCGGCACCACGCCGAACTCGACTTCGAGGGAGTGGAGCGAGCGCTGATTGCGCACCCGATCGAGCATGTCGGCGACGAGATCGATCGGCACGCCGCGGGTGTCCTGCGCGACCTCGCGCCCGTTCTCGAAGGCAAAGCTCGACCAGGTGCCGAGCACGTTGCCCGAGCGGTCGGCGAGCACGCCGTCATATTCCTGCGGCGGATTGACGAGCTGCACGGTCTCGATGTTGCTGTCGCGGAAGCGCATGGTGCGCGAGAGCGGCAGTTCGAGCGGATCGATGCTCGCAATCTCGGTGGTGCGGCCGTGCATCTGGCTGTCGGTACCGATGCCCACCACCCAGACGCTCTCCCCGGCGGTGAGCTCGCGTGGAGCGAGGCGGGCGGATTTCACCGGCGTGTTGCCGATCAGTTTTGGATCGTAGGCAACGACTGCGAAGTTATGGAGCGGGTGGATGTACACGACGCGCCCCGGCACCTGCGCGGTGCTCGCAAAGGTTACGGTGACATCGCCCACTGATACCGGGACGGTGTTGCGATCGACGACGACGAGCCCGCGCTCGGCATCGACGATCAGACCCGTGCCGTGGTAGTTGCGCTCGGTGATCCCCGAGACCGAGTACGGCATGTCGAAGGTCACCAGGGCGAGGCTCGGTGCGAGTGCCTCGAGGCGCGGATCCTTGTAGTTCGGAAACTGCGTGGCACTCACCGGCACGGGCTTGGGCGTGGGGCCGGCGGCGAGCGCCGCACAGTCCCAAAGTCCCTGCGAGTCGTTGCGGTCGCAGTGATTGGTCGGGAACCAGAGCCGGTCCATGCGGATCGGGCGCAGCTCGCTGCTGTTGGGATCATCGATCGTGATGTAACGGACTGTAGCGTGATCGCCGTTGCCAAGCTGGGCGATGCCGGCTTCGAGATCCGCGAGCGTGTCGGTCGGCTTGCCGTTGAGCATGCGGATCACCGAACCGCGCGCGATGCCGGCGGCGCCGAAGACGTAGCCCGGGTTCGCGACGTACACCCCGCGCACCGCGACGTTGAAATGCCGCGCCTGCTGATAGGAGAGCGTGTGCACCACCGCATCACCGAAGGTGGCATAGGCGCTTGGGGTGATCGCGTGCAGATCCCCCACCGGGAGCTTCGCGGACACCATCTTGCCGCCGCGCTCGAGTTCGATCTCGACCTGGGTACCGACGGCGGCATCGAGGAGATCCTCGAGCGGCTCGAACTGCGCGATCGTGCGGCCGTTGAGGCTCAGGAGTATGTCCCCGGGCTGCAGCACGTTCTCGCTCGGGGACCCCGGCAGCACCTCGGTGACGACCAGCATGCCGGTGTTGCGCGGGAAATCCCGGCGCACCACCGCCTCGGTCACCTGATCGAGGCCGAGCCGTTCGAGCTCGTCATAGGGCATGTAGTTGAAGACGGTGTAGAGCGTGCCGCGCGTCACCGGCTTGCCCTGCTGAATGAGGGTGAGCGCGCGGCGCACCCGCCCGAGGGGCAGGTAGAAGCTCGAGGCCGCCCCATTCGCCCCGCCCGCATTGAGTCCCACGACCCTGCCGCGGATGTCGATGACGGGCGATCCCGATGAGCCGCCCGAGGTGCCAGACGCCGCCTGCAGGTAGAAGGTGTTGAAGTCGTTGTACTTGGCGACGCCGTAATCGGGTGCGTCGCGGTCGAGCCGCGCGAGCGTGCCGGCGAGGATCGAGAGCTGCTCGCCGGCGTTGTTGCCGACCACGCGGATTTCGCGCCCGATCTGCGCACCCTCGGGATAAAGCGGCAACGCTTTCGGCTTGATGAAGCGCAGCCTCTGCGGGTCGTAGCGGTAGAAGCCGAAGTCGTGCACCGGGTCGCGGTAGATCGGATAGAGCTGCACTTCCTCACGGTTCAAGAACGTCGCCTCCGCAGTCACCGGGCCCGGGGTGACGACGTGGCGGTTGGTGAGGATGAGACCGCGATCGGCATCGACGACGAAGCCGGTCGCCTGGGCGGTCGAGTTCCATTCGGTGTCGAAGGCGCGCGTTGCATCGACATCGATGGAGACGACGCTCGCCGCGATGCGCTCGAGCGTCACCGCCCAGTCGGGATTGCCTTCGACGGCTGCGGCCTGCTGCGCCGGAGTTGGCGGTGGCGCCTCGGCCGGCGCGGTCGGGAGATTCTCGGCCGGAGGTGGCGTGGCACCCGCGGGTGCGGGCTGCGGCACCGGAGTCGAGGTCGGGGATGCGGCGTCGGCCGCGGCGTGCGGTGCGGCGCTGGCGACGGCCGCCGCTGCGCCGAGTAGCAGCGACAACCCAAGAAGACGGGTCAATGGCATCAGCCCTGGCTTCCTTCCTCAGCGGCCGAGCAGCACGAGGAGCCACACCGCCGTGAGCAGCACGAACGACATGAACACGGCCGCGGAGCCGATGTCCTTGGCGAGTCCGGCGAGCGCGTGCCGCTCGAAGCCGATGCGGTCTACCGTCGCTTCGATCGCGCTGTTCACGAGCTCGACGATCAGGATCAGGAGCATTGGCGCGATCAGGAGCGCCCGTTCGACGCCCGAGCGACCGAGCCAAAGTCCCAAAGGTATGACGAGCATCGCAAAGCCGAGTTCCTGTCGGAAGGCGGCTTCTTCGCGGAACGCGCCAACGAGCCCGCGCACGCTCGCGCCGAGCGCCCGCAGCAGGCGCGTCACTCCGCGTGGCTTATATCGACCTACGACTGCGCCGTGGGCTTCCATGTGAGATCCAGTTGCCTTGCCGCCCGCACATCATCGAGGCGGCGCACAGGCATGGTATGCGGAGCGCTGGTCACGCGCGCGCTTTCCTGCTCGGCCTCCTTTTTGATTTGTGACATGGCCGACACAAAGCCATCCAGGGCCTCCTTGCTTTCCGTCTCGGTCGGTTCGATCAGCAGGCACTCCGGCACGAGGAGTGGGAAATAGGTCGTGGGCGCATGGAAGCCATAGTCGAGGAGCCGCTTGGCAAAGTCCATCGCGGTCACGTTCAGCTCGCGCGCCTGGCGCCTGAGCGTCAGGATGAACTCATGGCTCGCACGGCGGGTGGGGTAGGCGGCATCAAAGCCCGCGGCCTCGAGCCTCTTCATGAGGTAGTTGGCGTTGAGCGTTGCGTATTCGGCGACGCGCCGCATGCCGTCGCGCCCGAGGAGCCGCATATAGATGTAGGCGCGCAGCAGCACGCCCGCATTTCCCATGAAGGCGGACAGCCGCCCGATCGATTGCGGCACATCGGCTTCCGCGAGCCAGCGGAAGCGCTCGCCCTCCTTGCCGACGATCGGGATCGGAAGGAACGGCAGGAGCCGCGTGCCCACTCCCACGGCGCCGGCTCCCGGGCCGCCGCCCCCGTGGGGCGTGGAGAAGGTCTTGTGCAGGTTCATGTGGATGACGTCGAACCCCATGTCGCCCGGGCGCACCTTGCCGAGGATCGCGTTGAGATTCGCGCCATCGTAGTAAAGGAGTCCGCCCGCATCGTGCACGATGCGCGCCACCGCCTCGATGTGCCGTTCGAACACCCCGAGCGTCGAGGGGTTGGTGAGCATGATGCCGGCGGTATTGGGGCCGACGGCAGCCTTGAGAGCGGTGAGATCCACATCCCCCCGCGTATCGACGGGAATCTCGCGCACCACACACCCGCACATGGTCGCGGTGGCGGGATTCGTGCCGTGCGCGGCCTCGGGCACGATGATCTCGTTGCGCGCGAGGTCCCCGCGCGCGCGATGATAGGCGCGGATCATCGCGACGCCTGCAAATTCTCCGTGCGCCCCGGCCATCGGGCTGAGCGCCACGCCTTGCATGCCGGTCACCTCTTTCAACATCTCCTGCAGCTCGAAGAGGCAGGCGAGGAATCCCTGGCCGTGAGACTCGGGCGCGAGCGGGTGGCGCGCGAGAAACTCCGGCAGCATGGCGTACTGGTTGCACGCTTTCGGGTTGTATTTCATCGTGCAGGAGCCGAGCGGATAGAAGTGCGTGTCGATCGAGAAATTCAGTTGCGAGAGCCGCGTGAAGTGCCGCACGGCCTCGAGCTCACTCACCTCAGGCAGTTCAGGCCCGCGCGCGCGCCTGAGCGCTGCGGGAAGATCGGCAAGCGCCGCAGCGCCCGGATCGTCGGGGTACTGATCGGTGGCCCCGCGCCCGGGCTCCGAGTAGGCGAAGATCAGTTTTTCACGTTGCGGCATGAGAGAACCCTCGCTCCTTCGGTTGCGCGCCAAGCCCTCAGGCCGCACGCGCCTCCTGCATGAGCTCGCCGAGCGCGGCGCGGTAGCGATCGATATCGGCCTGTGTCTTGGTCTCGGTCGCACAGATGAGAAGCGCCCCACCGAGCTCGGGGTAGTAGCGCTCGAGATCGAGGCCGCCGATGATGCCGCGGGCAGCTAATCCCTTAAGTAGCGGCGCCACCGGGCGATCGAGCGCGAGCACCGCCTCATGAAAGTGCGTACCCGTGAAGGCAAGCCGCACGCCCGGCAGGCGGGTGAGCGCGGCGATGAGCTCGCGAGTGCGTGCGTGCGCGGCGGCGGCGGTGCGCCTCAGGCCCTCGGGACCCATGAGCGACATGTAGATCGTGGCCGCCGTCATCAGCAGGCCCTGATTCGTGCAGATGTTGGAAGTCGCCCGGCCGCGGCGGATGTGCTGCTCGCGCGCCTGGAGCGTGAGCGTGAACCCCTCCTGCCCTGCGCTGTCGAGCGTGCGGCCGACGATGCGCCCGGGCATCTGCCGCACGTACTCCATGCGTGTCGTCATGAAACCGAGGTAGGGCCCACCGGAAGCGAGCGGCACGCCGAGTGGCTGGCCATCGCCGACTGCGATATCGGCACCACGCGTCCCCCAGTTGCCCGGAGGCTTGAGCAGTGCGAGTGATGTTGGGTTGACGACACCGATCACGAGAACGCCGTGCGCATGCGCCCAGTCGGTGAGCGCATCGACATCCTCGAGCCGCCCGAAGAAATTCGGCTGCTGGATGATGAGCGCGGTGACATCCTCCGCGTCGTACTTCGAGAGCTGTGCCGCGGGAATGATGCCCTCTTCGGTGCAATAGGGGAGCTCGTCGTACCTCAGGCCCTGGTTGCAGGTCATCGCGAGGGCCACGCGGCGGTAGTGCGGGTGCACGCTCGTCGGGATGAGGATGCGCGCCGACTTCGACTTGCGATTGGCGCGCACGGCCATGAGCGCGGCCTCGCCCATCGCGGAGGCGCCGTCGTACATCGAAGCGTTGGCGACTTCCATGCCCGTCAACCGCGCGATCATGGTCTGAAACTCGTAAATCATCTGCAGCGTCCCCTGGCTCGCCTCCGCCTGATAGGGGGTATAGGCGCTGTAGAACTCACCGCGGGTGGTGATCGCCCACACGGCGGCGGGGATGTGATGCTCGTAGGCGCCGGCGCCTATGAAGTTGAGCATGCTGCCATCGGCGCGTGCGCGCTCGCTCATGAGACGTCCGATCTGCATCTCGTTGAGCGCCTCGGGCACGCCCGCGAGGGATTTCACGCGCAGACTCTGCGGGATCTCCTCGAAGAGCGCGTCGATGTCCTTGACACCGATCGCGGCCAGCATCGCGGCGACATCAGCCGGGGTGTGGGGAATGAAGGCCATCAGCCCTCCTCCGCGGCGAGTACCTTCTCATAGTCCGCCGCCTTGAGCAGGCCCGCGGCGGCGAGCGCGCCGGGCGCGGGTCGCATGCGCATGAGCCAGCCCCCGCCATAGGGCTCGCTGTTCACCGTCTCGGGTTGCGCGGTAAGCGTTGCGTTTCCCGCCGTGATCTCGCCGGCGAGGGGCGCGTAGACGTCGGAGGCCGCCTTCACGGATTCGACCACCGCGCACGCCTCCCCGGCAGCGACGCTGCGCCCGGCGGCGGGCACCTCGACGAACACGAGATCCCCGAGCGCATGCTGGGCGTGATCGGTGATGCCGATCTCGACCGTGCCGTCGGCAAGGGTACGCACCCACTCATGCGACTTCGTGTACTGAAGATCGGTCGGAACCTTGCTCATGATGAAGACCCTTCGCTCAGGTGATGAGTGCTCTGCCGAAGCGCACGAACGGTGGCTTGACGACGCTCGCGGGAAGGAGCTTGCCGCGCACCTCCACCTGCACCGCCTGCGCTGTGGATGCGGGGACACGCGCAAAGGCGATCGAGCGCTCGAGCGTCGGGGAGTAGGTGCCACTCGTGATCTCGCCCGCGCCACCGTTCTCGGTCAGCACCTTCTGGTGAGAGCGCAGCACGCCGCGCTCCTCGAGGAGAAGACCGACGAGCTTGCGGGGCGAGCCGACTTTCACGATGGCCTCGAGCGCCTTGCGGCCAAGAAAATCGCGTGTCCGCGGCTCCAGCGCCACGGTCCAGCCAAGTCCCGACTCGTACGGCTGTGTGCTCTCGTCCATGTCGTTGCCGTAGAGGTTCATGCCCGCTTCCAGCCGCAGCGTGTCGCGCGCCCCAAGTCCGCAGCTCGCGACGCCCGAGGAGTTCAGCCGCCGCCACGCCGGCACCGCATCGGCTGCGGGCAGCATGATCTCGAAGCCGTCCTCGCCCGTATAACCGGTGCGCGCGACGAACCAAGTGCCAAACGCGGCGCCGCAGAAGCTCTCGAGCAGGAGCGCAGCTTCCGCCTGACCGGGCGGCAGGAGCTGTGCCGCCTTGGCGCGCGCCTCCGGACCTTGCACGGCGAGCATGGCGAGATCGGTCCGCTCCTTCACCTCGATGCCGAAGGGGAGCGCCTCGGTGCGGATCCAGGCGAGGTCCTTGTCGCGCGTACCGGCATTGACGACGGCGCGGAAGGCGGTGTCGGAGAGGTAATAAACGATGAGATCGTCGATCACCCCGCCCTCGCGATTCAGCATGAGACTGTAGAGGGCCTTGCCGGGGGTGCGCAGGCGCGCGACGTCGTTCGCGAGCAGATGCTGCAGGAACTCGCGCACGCGCGCACCGGTGAGATCGATCACGCACATGTGCGAGACGTCGAAGACGCCCGCGGCGCGCCGCACCGCGTGGTGCTCGCCGATCTGCGAGCTGTACTGCACCGGCATGTCCCACCCGCCGAAATCCACCATGCGGGCGCCGAGCTCCTGGTGCAGCTTAAATAAGGGGGTTCGTCTTCCCACTGCCACTCCGAAAAATCACCACAGTAAGCGGCAGACCTGCGCTCCTTGCGCGCGGATCCGCCGCCCTTCTGTCCTGTGACCTGAGAGATCAGGCGCCTTGCGGCGCCGCTCCCCTTCGGTGGGTGGATGGGAATCCACCGCTCTCCAGAAGCCCCGCGGAACCTCGGCGTTCCGCCGTCTGCCGTTCTTGTGCCTGAGCGTTTTCGGGCGGAACTTGCGCCTTCGGCGTTCCGGCAGGTGCCGGACTCTCTCCGAACAGACCGTTGCGGGCGGTGCGCATGATAGCAGCCCGGGCGGGCGAGTGCCCCCCGGGCGCGGCAACGGTAGAATCCTCCCCAATTTTCACGCACGTTTTGTCACATATGAGCATTGCCCGACGTACGAGCGTCCCGGTCCTCATCGGCGAAGTCCGCGTCGGCGGTGGCGCCCCGATCGTCGTGCAGTCGATGACCAATACCGACACGGCGGACATCGAGGGCACGACCGAGCAGGTGCGGGCGCTCGCGTTCGCGGGCTCCGAACTCGTGCGCGTGACGGTGAACACGGCGGAAGCGGCGGCAGCGGTTGCGCCGATCCGCGAGCGGCTCGATCGGATGGGGGTGCGCGTGCCCCTCATCGGCGATTTCCATTTCAACGGTCACAAGCTGCTGCGCGAGCACCCCGACTGCGCGCGCGCGCTCTCCAAGTACCGCATCAACCCCGGCAACGTCGGCCGCGGCAGCAAGCGTGACCCGCAATTCGCCGAGATGATCGAGATCGCCTGCCGCTACGAAAAACCGGTCCGCATCGGCGTCAACTGGGGGAGCCTCGATAGCGATCTCCTGACCCGCCTCATGGATGAGAACTCCGCGAGCGCAGAGCCCCTCACAGCGGCCGAGGTCACACGCAAGGCCGTAGTGCTCTCAGCGCTCGGGAGCGCGGCGCGCGCCCAGGAACTCGGACTGCCCCGCGAGCGGATCATCCTGTCAGCGAAAGTAAGTGGCGTGCAGGACCTGATCGCGATCTACCTCGACCTCGCTGCGCGCTGCGACTATCCGTTGCACCTCGGCCTCACCGAGGCGGGCATGGGATCGAAAGGGATCGTCGCCTCGACCGCCGGCATGGCGGTGCTCCTGCAGCAGGGGATCGGCGACACGATCCGCGTGTCACTGACTCCCGAGCCCCAGGGCGATCGCCGCCAGGAGGTGTACGTCGCGCAGGAGATCCTCCAGACCATGGGACTGCGCTCGTTCACACCGCTCGTCGTCGCCTGTCCCGGCTGCGGCCGCACGACGAGCACGTTCTTCCAGGAGCTCGCGCAGCGCATCCAGTCGCATATCCGCGCCCGCATGCCCGAGTGGCGGCGCGAGTACCAGGGCGTCGAGGACATGACGGTCGCGGTCATGGGATGCGTCGTGAATGGCCCGGGCGAGAGTAAGCACGCCAACATCGGCATCAGTCTTCCGGGCACCGGCGAGCGACCGGTGGCCCCGGTGTACGAAGACGGCGAGAAGACCGTCACGCTCAAGGGCGAGCGCATCGCGGAGGAGTTTCAGGACATCGTCGAGCAGTACGTGGCGCGCCGCTATACGCGCCGGGCGAGCGCATGAGCGAGCTTGCCGCGCGCAAGTGCAAGCCCTGTGAGGGCGGGATCCCGCCTCTTACACGCGCGAAGGCGGAGGAGTTCCTCGCACAGGTGTCGTCCGCGTGGAAGCTGACCGAGGAGGGACGCGCCATCCGCCGCGAGTTCAAGTTCAGGGACTTCTACCGCACCATGAGCTTCGTGAACGCGCTCGCGCACCTCGCCAACATCGAGGATCACCATCCGGATCTCGAAGTGGGTTACAACTACTGTCGGGTGAATTTCACGACGCACGCCGTCGGCGGGCTTTCTGAAAACGATTTCGTGTGCGCGGCGAAGGTCGATCTCATTCCGCTGTCGTAGAACGACAGAGTTTGAAGGGCGGCGCAAACACGACGGCGATCGCCAAAGGGTCCGGCGGCGAATGACTCCCTTGCCGACTCGATTCGTTAACTTAGAACTGACCGAGCCATGACGATGTCTCGCTGTCGATTACTACCCAGAAAGAAGGCGTGATCGCCGACTTCAACGAAACCAAATTTCTTGTAGAACGCGATCGCTCTTTGGTTTCGCTCCCAAACGCCAAGCCAGACCACGTCCGACCCATGAACACTCATTTCTTCGATGCACGCGTTCATGAGGTCTCGCGCCGCACCTTTACCATGCCAATCGCTGAGCACATACAACCGCTGAATTTCACCGGGAGATTTGGCCAAGACGCACTTCGGTGCGCCGGCCCAACGAAGTTGTGCGAACCCAACCAGCCTTTTTTCGTCCTCGCTCAGTAAGGTAGTCATGTTCGGACTGGAGATCTCATCTGCCTGGATCCGTTCGCCGTAACTGGTCCGACAGTGCACGTCCATATCTTCGGCGGAATTCACGGCGCCAAAGGCGTCCCTGAACGTTTTTTCGGCAACCTCGGAGAGTTGCCATGCATCGCTGGCCTTGGCTCTTCTGATGGTGGGCAACCGACTCTCCCGAGGTTACTCATGACCCTAAAACCGCACAGCTAAACCCGCGCGGCGCGCGCAACTCGAGGCAGCTCGCCGCTCGTGCCGAGCGCCCGCCGGATGAAGAAACGCCTGAGTTCCTGGCTGCGATTGACCCAGCCGAGCCCTTGCTGCGCGATACGGGCGAGGGGACTCCTGCCATGCGCGAGCAGGCGGTCGAACACCTCGATCGCCGTGGCCATCCCCGCCCGCTCGCTCTTGCGCCAGCGCTCGTAGGCACGCAGGACCGCGAGCGCGCCGGGATCCTCGCGACGTGCGACCGCCGCGCGCACGAGCTCGGCGAGTGTGGCGGCATCGAGGAGCCCGAGGTTGACCCCCTGCCCTGCGAGCGGGTGCACGACGTGCGCCGCATCGCCAACGAGCGCCACGCGTTGCGCGACGTAGCGCGGCGCCGCGAGCCGCCGCAGCGGAAACGACTGCCGCTCGGTGACGAGCCGCGTCGCCCCGAGCGCGAGATCTGAGGCCTGATCGAGCGCGGCGCTGAACTCGCTCGTGCCGGCTGCGAGCAGGGTGCGGGCACGCTCGTCATCCGCCGACCACACGATCGAGCTCGTGCCGTCGGCGAGTGGCAGAAAGGCGAGCGTGCCATCGCGCATGAAGCGTTGCCACGCGGTGGCCGCGTGCGGTTTCGCAGTGACAACGTTGGCGATGATCGCCGTTTGCTCATAGGCCGAGTGAATCGCAGTGAGGCCCGCGGCGTCGCGCACGCGCGACTCCGCCCCGTCAGCACCGACGATGAGTCTTGCGCTCAACTTTCCGCGGCTCGTGGTGATGTTGACGTCGTCATCGCCGATCTCGAGTGCGGTGAAGGCCGCCCGCTCGAGCTGACCGCCGGCCTCGGTGAACGCCTCGAGGAGTGCGAGCTGCAGCAGCCGGTTCTCGACGATGTAACCGAGATTAGGCTCGCCGACGTCCGCGGCGTCGAAGGTGAGCACCGCAGTGCTCCCCGGAGCGACGCTCTCGTGCCATATCCGCATGCGCTGATAGGGTGAGAGGCGCGCTCCACGGATGCGCTCCCAGGCGCGCGCGGCGTTGAGCAGCCGTTCGCTCGCGCGCGAGAGCGCGACCACGCGTGCGTCGGGAGGCGATTGCGGAGCGATCGGTGCCGGGGGCTTGGGCTCGAGGAGCGCGACGCTCAGGGGCGGCGAGCCCTCCGCCCTCTGCGCAAGCAGCGCCCCGAGGCAGGCGCCAACAGGACCCCCACCGACGATCGCGACGTCAAACATGGGTGAGCGGCAGTCCACGCGCGAGGCGCGGCGAAGGCCCGCCGAATCCCGCGCTCACCCGCGCAAGCGCGCTCTTGGCGATCGGTGTCAGATCGAAAAGCAGGAGCCCGAGATCGCGCAGGAGGTCGACGCCCGGCCGCCTGTCACCGAAGAGCTTGACGAGCGAGTCGGTGAAGCGCACGACCCCGTGCCGATCGGACGCGCGCCAGGCGGCGAAGCGGCGCAGCAGCTCAGGGGAGCCGACATCGTCCTCGGCGCCCGCAATCACCTCGGCGAGCATGGCCGCATCGCGCAGTCCGAGATTGAATCCCTGCCCGGCGACCGGATGCAGCGCCTGGGCGGCGTTGCCGATGAGCACCGTGCGCGTGGCCACGGTCGTCGCGGCGCGTGTGAGCTTGAGAGGGTACGAGCCACGTGGAGCGGCGCGTGTGAAGCGTCCCGCGCGCCAGCCAAACTGCCGCTGCAGGCGCGCGAGGTAGCGTTCGTCATCGAGCGCGAGCACTTCGCGCGCCTCTTCCGGGCGGCACGCCCAGATCACACTCAGGGTGCCATCGAAGAGCGGTAACACGGCGAGCGGCCCCGAGCGCGTGAAACGCTCGTAGGCGATGGCCTCGTGCGGCCGATCGCTCGCGACGTTCGCGATGACTGCGACCTGATCGTAGTCCTCGATGTCAGCGGCGATACCTGCGGCGGCACGCACTTGCGAGTGCGCGCCATCGGCGGCGACCACGAGCCGTGCGGTCACCTGCTCGGGGGTTCCGCCCGCCCCGTCCGTGAGCGTGAGGCGCACACCGTCCGTGCCGATTTCGGCCTGCTGCACCCTTCCCGGGACGCGCAGAACGAGATCGCGATTGGCGGCAAGGCTTTGCCAAAGCGCGGCGCCGATCCTGCGGTTCGCGACCACGTAGCCGAACGCTTCGATGCCCTGTTCGCTTGATTCGAGCCGCGCGAAACCGAAGCGGCCGGCGTCCGAGACGTGGATGGTACGAATCGGCTGGGCTTCGGCTGCCATCGCCTCCCAGACCCCGAGGCTTTCGAAGATCCGCCGGCTCGCGTTGCCGAGCGCGGTCGTGCGCTCATCGAAACTGCTCTGCCCCTCTGCCCCGAACGGCACGCTCTCGACGAGGAGCACCTTCACGCCACAGCCGCGCAGCGCCGCGGCGAGACTCGCGCCCACCATGCCGCCGCCGACGATCGCGACGTCGACGGCGAGGGGCTTGGTGCGCGTCGCGCCGCGTGTCACGGATCCCTCAGGTGACGCCGCGCGTCATGAGCGCTTCGATCTGCTCGGCGTCCTTCGGCGCGCGCGCGGTGAGGACTTCGGCGGCGCCGCGCTTGCTCACGACCACATCGTCCTCGATGCGGACGCCGATGTTACGAAAGCGCTTCGGCACCCCGCGCGCACTGGCCGGGAGATAGATTCCGGGTTCGACCGTCATCACCATCCCCGGCTCGAGCACCCGCCACTCATCGCCCACCTTGTAGTCGCCGACGTCGTGCACATCGAGCCCGAGCCAGTGCCCGGTGCGATGCATGAAGAAGCGCCGGTAGGCGCCGCTGCGGATGAGGGAGGGGATTCGGCCCTCGAGGATGCCGAGCTTGACGAGCCCCGAAGTGATGGCCCGCACCGCTGCCTCGTGCGGCTGGTTCCAGTGGGCTCCCGGGCGCACGGCGGCGATCGCGGCGCGGTTCGCTTCCAGCACCACCTCGTACACCGCCCGCTGCTCGCTCGTGAAGCGGCCGTTCACCGGGAAGGTGCGCGTGATATCGGAGGCGTAGCACTCGACCTCACACCCCGCATCGACGAGAAGAAGATCCCCGCTCTCGAGCGGCTTGTCGTTATCACGATAGTGCAGGATGCAGCTGTTTGCGCCCCCGCCCACGATCGGCGGATAGGCGGTGTCGGCGTTATGGCGGCGGAACTCGTGCAGCAACTCCGCCATCACCTGATACTCGGTGGCCCCGGGGTGCACGAAGCGCATGGCGCGTATGTGCGCCTGGGCGGTGATGCGCGCGGCGCTGCGCAGGAGCTCGAGCTCGCGCGGCGATTTGTAGAGGCGCATGTCGTGCAGCAGATGATCAAGCGCGACGAACTCCTGCGGCGGGTGGCGGCCGTTACGCGCCTGGGTCCTAAGTCCATTCACCCAGCCGACGACGCGCTGATCGAAATCCGCGTACGCCCCCATGGTGTAGTAGACGCTGGTGCGGTTCTCGAGGAGCCCGGGCAGGATCTCGTCCATGTCGGTGATCGGGAAGGCGTCATCGGCGCCGTAGTCGCGCGCCGCTCCCGCGGGTCCCGCGCGGCGGCCGTCCCAGCTCTCACGCGCCGCATCACGCTCGCGCACGAAGAGGATGTACTCGGCCTGCGGCCGTCCGGGCACGAGCACCGCCACTGCTTCGGGCTCGCCGAAACCTGTGAGGTAATGAAAATCGCTGTCCTGGCGGTAGGCGTACTCGACGTCGTTGTTACGGTGGCGCACCGGGGCGGCGGGCAGCACCGCGATGGAATCGCGGCCCATGAGACGCATCAGCTGGCGGCGACGGCGCGCAAACTCATCTCTCACGCGAGCCCCGTTCGCACTCGTCAGTGGAGCGAGGCGGCCGGCTCTTCCGGCTGCTGCCGCGCGGGGGCGAGCTCCTCGTAAAGGAGCTGCACGCCCGCCCGCACGAACTCGACGAGCTCGGCGTAGGCGTTCTCGTTCGACTCCTCGTCCTGTTCCTCGTCGACTCCGGCGCGGCTGATCTCGATGAGATCGCGCACGATCTCCCCGACATCGCCGGGGAGTTGCCCCGCATCGGGAATGGTTCCTGCGCCGATGCCGTAGAGAAAGCCCTGACACCATTCGGCGAGCGCTGCGGTGCGCAGATCGAGGGGCTCCTCGTCGGTGGGCAGCAGGAGCTCGAACTCCATGTCGGGCTCCTCGAGCGCGCGCGCGGTGTTCGCATAGAGCTCCCCGAGCGTATGCGTGGCGGCATCGCCGGCACGGCCCTCGGGGAGGATTTCCTTGAGCCAGTCCTCGAAGCCGTAGGCCTCGGTGGCGCACAGGCACCCGGCGAGCGTGCCGTGTGCTTCGGCGGCGCCGGCGAGGGAGCGCTCCTGCTTGAGCAGTTCCTGTATCTCTATGAAATCGGGGTGAAGCATGCGCGGTCTCTCATTATATAATTGCCACGGCTGGAACGCGGCTCTATAGTCCGCGCATGAACGACATCACAAAAAGCCAACTCGATCTCGAGCTCACGCGCCTCGCCAAGCGCATCGAAGAGCTCGTGACGCTGCTTGAGCGTCTCAAGGACGAGAACCGCGCACTGCGTGCGCGCCACGAGTCGCTGGCCGGCGAACGTGCCGCGCTCATGCATAAAAACGAGCAGGTGCGCACCCGCGTCGAGGCCATGATCGGCAGACTCAAGACCCTGGAGCACGGTGCGTGACGCAGCAGCATGACCCGGCGCGGGTCAGCGTGCGCATCATGGAGCGGGAGTACGTGGTCGCCTGTCCTCACGAGGAGCGGGCGGCGCTGCTTGATGCGGCGGAGTTCCTCAATGCCCGCATGCGCGAGATCCGCGACAACGGCCGCGTGGTCGGACTCGATCGGATCGCGGTGATGGCGGCGCTCAATCTCGCGCATGAGTTCCTGCGCGGCAAGGATCGCGAATCGAGGCTCGATACGGGTGTGGGTTCGCGCGTGCGCGCGCTGCGCGAACGCGTCGAAGGCATACTCGACAAGGGCGAACAGCTCGAGCTCTGAGAACCACCCCACAGGCGTAGCGCACAGGCTTGGTGTAAAGTGCCCGTGGCGTCGCCTGCGGTGTTCGACAAGTGGGCCGGGTTACCTCGGACCCTAATTGAAACACCCACGGGACTTACGGCTTGCGTGCAGCGCTGTGCAGGTCCGCCAGTGAGCGGAAAGCCTTACCTGCCGCAGCTCGTCCCACTTGTTGCTCTGGTTCGAGAGCAACGGCCCTCACCGGCACATGCGGGTGGCGCTACCTGATTCCAAAGTCGCCGCGGAGCGGCGCGCGCTGCGCGCACGCCTCATCGCAAAGCGGCGGCAAGTAAACGCGCACGAGCGCGAGCATGCCGCTGGGCGCATCGCCCGCAACGTCGATCGCGCGTTCCACCTCCGCGCCGGCTGGCGCATCGCCGCCTATGCGGCGCTCCGCGAAGAGCTCGACAGCACACCCCTCATCACCCTCGCCGCGGAGCGCGGCTGCCGCATCTACCTGCCGCGCATCGACCGGCGGCGGCGCTCGCGCTCGATGCGCTTCGTCGCGATGCGCGGCGCGATGCGCGAGAACCGCCTCGGCATCGCCGAGCCCGAGGTGGCGGAGTCGATCGGCGCGCGCTGGCTCGATGTCGTCTTCCTGCCGCTCGTCGGCTTCGACCGCCACGGGTTGCGCCTCGGCACCGGCGGCGGCTTCTACGACCGCGCGTTCGCCTTCCGGCACACGCGCGAGATGTGGCGTGGACCGCTCCTCGTCGGCATCGCCTACGCCTTCCAGGAGCTCAAGCACATTGCCGCCGCCCCCCACGATGTGCGGATGGATGCGGTCGTGACCGAGGAAGGAGTCATCCGATGCACTACTGGCTGATGAAGACCGAGCCGACGACCTTCGGGCTCGAGCACCTCGCCGCGGCCCCGAAGCAGACCAGCGCATGGGACGGGGTGCGCAACTTCCAGGCGCGCAACATGATGCGGGACGAGATGCGCAAGGGCGATGAGGCGTTTCTCTACCACTCGAGCACCGAGATCCCCGGCATCGTCGCCATCATGGAGATCGTGCGCGAGGCATACCCCGATCCGACCGCCTTCGATCGCAAGAATGACCACTACGATGCGGGCAGCGATCCGAAGAATCCGCGCTGGTTCATGGTGGATGTGCGCCTCAAGCGCCGACTCAAACGCACGATCGCGCTCACCGAGCTGCGCGCGCACGCGAACAAGGAACTCAAGGGGCTCGTGCTGCTGCGTCCGGGCAATCGACTCTCGATCACGCCGGTGTCCGCGGCACACTGGCGCTTCATCCTCTCGCTCGAGTGATGCGCGCGAGCGCGCATCAGCACTCACGTGCGCGCCGATCGCGCGCACTTCGCGCGTCGCTCGCTTGTAAATTCCTTTCGCGTGTATATACTCGGACCTTGGACTAACCCGTCAAAGTGGAGAGCCAACATGGCGAAGGCAAAGAAGAAGGCCAAGAAGAAAGCTGCGAAGAAGAAATAGGCCTTAACCCGGCGGCCACCAAGGTGGCCACCGGGTCGAATTCGACGACCGTGCCCGCGACCGATGCGGGCACAGTCGTTTCTGGCGACAGTGCGCGCGACGAGAACTATGGATGCGGACCTGAAGAAGCAGCGTGCGGCACTCGCGGCGCTCGAGATGGTGACGCGCGGCGCAACCATCGGCGTCGGCACCGGCTCGACCGTCAATCACTTCATCGAAGCGTTGAGCGCAAGGCCGGACCTCGTGAGCGGTGCGGTCTCGAGTTCTGAAGCGACGAGCCGCAAGCTGCGCGCCGCGGGCATCGCGGTGCTCGATCTCAACGAGCTCGATGGGCTCGCTCTCTACATCGATGGTGCCGACGAAGCGACCCGCGAGCGCCATCTCATCAAGGGCGGCGGCGGCGCCCTCACCCGCGAGAAGATCGTCGCCGCCGCCGCCGCGAGCTTCGTGTGCATCATCGACGACGCGAAGCTCGTCGAGAGACTCGGCCGCTTTCCGCTGCCGCTCGAGGTAATCCCGATGGCGCGCGCCTTCGTCGCGCGCGAGCTGCTCGCCCGCGGGGGACGCGCGGTGTGGCGCGAAGGCTATGTGACCGATAACGGTAATCACATCCTCGATGTCCACGGCCTCACGATCGTCGACCCGGTCGCGCTCGAGTGTGAACTCGATCAGATCGCAGGCGTCGTGACGGTGGGTCTTTTCGCAGTGCGGCCCGCGGACCTGCTCGTGATCGGCACCGCCAAGGGCGTCGAGACGCTCTAAAGGGCTCGCCCGCCCGCGCCCACGCTGCTCCGCCGCGGCCGCGAACCGCCCCTCTCAGGCCGGAACGCGCGACGGCCCCTGCCTTTTTGACCAATAGTCGCCTCAGCCGATCCAAGCCTGCGGGACCGGAATCAACCTCACGCGGCGCGGCCGGGTGATGTGGAGCAGGTCCTTAGCAACCCACCGAACGGAGAACTGCAATGGAGAGATGCACCTCGATGAGCTTCCGTTCCCCTGCGCGGCGAGCGGCGGCGGTTTCATTGGCTTACCTTGCGGTACTCGGGGCAATGAGCGCGCTCGCCGCGGCTGCCGAACCCAGCGCGGACGTGCACAAGATCACCGTCCACTACCGCGACCTGAATCTCGCCACGATCGCGGGTGCCACCGCACTCGAGCATCGCATCGAGGCCGCGGCCCGCATGGTCTGTGGCGAGGAGGGACGAACGCTCGAGGAACGGCACGACTTCCGCCACTGCTACCACGACGCGGTCAACAACGCGGTTAGGAGCGTCAACAGCCCGGTGCTCAACGCCGTGCACAATGGCGAGAAGCCCAAGGGCCTCGTGACCGCGCAGCTCACCCCCTGAGCCACGCCCTCGCGCGCCACGCCGCGGCCTCCTCCCCCCAAGGCTCGGCGCAAATAAGAAGGCCCGTCCGGAAGACGGGCCTTCTTATTTGGCTGGGGGACTAGGATTCGAACCTAGGTAAACGGAGTCAGAGTCCGTTGTCCTACCGCTAGACGATCCCCCAATGATGGCGGGATATTAGTTCGACTCACCGCGGAGAGGCTACTCCCCGACAGCTGCGGCGCTAGCGCTTCGAGTACTGCGTCCCGCGGCGCGCCTTGCGGCGTCCGACCTTCTTGCGCTCCACCTCTCGTGCATCGCGCGTGACGAAGCCCGCATCGCGCAAAGGCTTGCGCAGCGATTCATCGTGCTTGATCAGGGCACGGGTGATGCCATGGCGAATGGCACCCGCCTGGCCGGTGGTGCCGCCGCCATCGACCCGCACGTCGATATCAAAGAACCCGATGAGCTTCACCGCTTCGAGCGGCTGGCGCACGATCATGCGGCCGGTCTCGCGGCCGAAGAACTCATCGAGCGAGCGGTCGTTTACCGTGATGCGGCCGCTACCGCGCTTGAGGTACACGCGCGCCGTCGCGGTCTTGCGACGGCCAGTGCCGTAGTTTGTCTGCTGCTCATTCGCTGCCATGAATGTCGCGATCCCTATTGGATATCGAGGGGCTTGGGCTGCTGTGCCTTATGAGGATGTTCACCGCCTGCGAACACATGCAGCTTCTTGAACATGCGCCGCCCGAGCGGGTTCTTCGGCAGCATGCCCTTGACGGCGAACTCGATCGCCCGCTCAGGATGCTCGGCGAGGAGCTTCTCGAGCGCGATGGATTTGATGCCGCCGATGTGCCCGGTGTGGTGGTAGTAGATCTTGTCGGTGAGCTTGCGGCCGGTGACGCGGATCTTCTGGGCGTTGACGACCACGATGTGATCGCCCATGTCGACATGGGGGCTGTAGTCGGCCTTGTGCTTGCCCTTGAGGCGATGGGCAATCTGTGAGGCAAGGCGACCGAGCGTCTTGTCGCTCGCGTCGACGACGAACCAATCGCCGCGGACCGTGCCGGGCTTGGCAAATAAGGTCTTCATAGCTCGCTCTTGGGCCCCGTTGGGGCCTGCCCTATGCCGGTCGGGGCCAAAAAAAGGCGGGCAAGTGTACTCAAGGAGGTCCGCCAATGCAAAGACGCCGGGTGTGGGCGGCGCCGAGGTTGATCTTGCGGGGGTTCCGCGTCGTTGACGCCTATAATAGAGGCCTTAGATATGGAGTCCGGTCGCTCACTCGACTCTGTTATCGCCGCGGTGGATCGCGCGCTGCGAGCGGTGTTCGCACCAGCCTCGCTTTCGCGCGCCGTTCCGGACGGCGGCGGGAAGGCGCATGACCCGCTGCCGGAGGGCGACCGGCGCGAGAGCGCAGCCCTGATGCGCGTCAATCACACCGGCGAACTCGCCGCCCAGGCGCTTTATCACGGCCAGGCACTCGTCGCCCGCTCCGCGGCGACGCGCGAGATGCTGCTCGAGGCGGCCCGCTCCGAGTCCGATCACCTCGCGTGGTGCGAGCAGCGGCTCAAGGAGCTTGCCGCGCGACCCAGCCTCCTCAATCCGCTTTGGTACGCGGGTTCCTTCGCGATCGGCGCGCTCGCGGGCTTGATGAGCGATCGCGTGAGCCTCGGATTCGTGGCCGAGACCGAACGCCAGGTCGAGGGACATCTCGATCGGCACCTCGGCAGACTCCCGGGGGCCGATGAGCGCAGCCGTGCGATACTTGAAAGCATGAAGGCCGAGGAGGTTGCGCACGGCGCGCGGGCGAGTGCCGCGGGCGGGGCGCCGCTCCCGCCACCGATACCCGCACTCATGCGGCGCGCGGCACGGGTGATGACTGACACTGCGTACTGGATCTGACCTGAGGCCAAGCCGAGGCGGGCCTCCTGTATAGTTAGAGGAGTTTCTGGGGAGCTGGTATGGAAGAGAACATCAAGCCGTTGAGCGAGATTCCCGCGATCAACCGCTTCCTCAGCTACTGCCGCATCCGCGCAGTGCCCTCGAAGACCGTGGTGATCCACGCCGGCGATCTGCCGGATGTTCTCTACTACATCATCAGCGGCTCGGTCGAAGTCATGATCGAGGACGAGGAAGGGAACGAGATGGTGCTCGCCTACCTCAACCGCGGTCAGTTCTTCGGCGAGATGGGTCTTTTCTACGAGCAGCCAACGCGCAGCGCCTGGGTCCGCACCCGCAACCAGTGCGAGCTCGCCGAGATGACCTACCCGCGCTTCAGGCAGATCGCCGCCGAGAGCCCGGGACTCGTGTTCGAGCTCGCGACACAGCTCGCCACGCGGCTCGATCGTACCAACCGCAAACTCGGTGATCTCGCCTTCGTGGACGTGACCGGTCGCGTCGCGCACGCCATCATGGACCTCTGCGGCGAGCCCGATGCGATGACGCACCCCGAGGGTATGCAGATCAAGGTGAGCCGCCAGGAGCTCTCGCGCCTCGTTGGCTGCTCGCGCGAGATGGCCGGGCGCGTGCTCAAAGTGCTCGAGGAGCAGGGCCTGCTGCGCGCCACCGGCAAAACCATCGTCGTCTTCAATGCGCGGCCGAAGATGAAGACCCGCCCCGTGATCGTACCGGCGAAGCCGGCAACGGGCGCCGCCGCCAAGGCGAGCCCGGTCGAGGACCTCGATGATGATGATGACGACGATGATGACGAGGACGACGACGAGTAGCGGACGCGGGCCGCCACCCGCTCCGGCGGCCGCAAGAAAAAGACGGATGAATTAGTAGCCCGACCGCCTCAGGCGGGGCGGGCGCGGGCTGCGGGTGCAACCGGCGCTGCCGCGGTCGCGATCTGCCGGCGCATCTCGGCGATGGTCTTGGCGTAATCACGGCTCCCGAAGATCGCAGACCCCGCGACGAAGGTGTCGGCACCGGCCTGCGCGACCGCGCCGATATTGGCGACCTTGATTCCGCCATCGACCTCGAGTCGCACTTCGCGGCCGAGTGCAGCGATGCGCACGCGCGCATCGCTGAGCTTGCGGAGCGCAATCGGGATGAACTCCTGCCCGCCAAAGCCCGGGTTCACCGACATGATGAGCACGAGATCCAAAAGTTCGAGCGTGTAGTCGAGGTAATCGAGCGGGGTCGCAGGATTGAACACTAGCCCCGGGCGGCAGCCATGCTCGCGGATGAGCGCGATGGTGCGGTCGATGTGATCGCTGGCCTCGGGGTGGAAGCTGATGTAGGTGGCGCCGGCCGCGGCAAAGTCCGGCACGATGCGATCGACCGGACGCACCATGAGGTGTACATCGATCGGCGCCTTGACGCCGTGCTTGCGCAGCGCCTCGCACACGAGCGGACCGATCGTGAGGTTCGGGACGTAGTGGTTGTCCATCACGTCGAAGTGAATGAGGTCGGCGCCGGCGGCGAGCACGGCCTCCACCTCCTCGCCGAGCCGGGCGAAGTCAGCGGAGAGGATCGAAGGAGCGATCCACGGCTGTGGCATGACGCAGAGTCTAACCCATCGCGCAGGCGTTCCGAGCGCGCGGCGCCAAAGGCTAGGCGGTAAGGCGCGCGAGTGCCTCGCGGTATTTCTCACTCGTGCGCGCAATGATCTCGGGGGGCAGGCGCGGCGCCGGCGGCCGCTTGTTCCAATCGAGCGTCTCGAGGTAATCACGTACGTACTGCTTGTCGAAGCTCGGGGGACTGATGCCCACCTGGTAGCTGTCCGCTGGCCAGAAGCGCGAGGAATCCGGAGTGAGCACCTCGTCGATGAGCGTGAGTCTCCCTGCCTCATCGATCCCGAACTCGAACTTGGTGTCGGCGATGATGATGCCGCGCGCACGCGCGTGCGCGGCCGCAAACCCATAGAGCGCGAGCGCGCGCTCCCGCACGGCGGCCGCGCGCTCGGCTCCTATCTGCGAGACGAGCTCGGCGTAGGGAATGTTCTCATCGTGGGCGCCCGCTTGCGCCTTGGTGGCCGGCGTGAAGAGCGGCTCGGGCAGCCGCTCGGCGAGGCGCAGCCCGCCCGGCAGCGCGATGCCGCAGAGCGTGCCGTCCTGCTGATAATCCTTCCACCCGGAGCCGATCAGATACCCGCGCACGACTGCCTCGACCGGCAGCGCCCTGAGGCGCCGCACGATCACCGCCCGGCCCTCGAGCATCGCGAGCTCCGCGGGGTCCTTGATGATGCTCGAGAGTGCGCGGTTGGTCAGATGATTCGGGATGAGGTGCGCGGTGCGCGCGAACCAGAAGTTGGAAATCGAGTTCAGCACGCGTCCTTTGTCCGGAATCGGATCGGGGAGCACGACATCGAAGGCCGAGAGCCGATCGGTCGTGACGATGAGCATGCTCTGATCGTCGACGGCATAGATATCGCGCACCTTGCCCTCGTGAAGGCGCATGAGGCCTGCGAGCGCAGTGCGGTAGACGGTGGGTGCGGGCATGCACTTGGTACTATAACGGCCCGTTCGGTCCCGAACACCTCGAGACTTCCGTGTAGCCCATGAGATGGATGGGGAAACTGGTCGGCGGACTCATCGGCGCGCTGCTCATCCGCAGCCCGCTCGGCGCCGCATTCGGCGTGGTGTTCGGCCACCTCTTCGACGAGTACAGCGAGGCGGCCGCCGCCGCGAGCCCCGAGCAACTCACCTCCATCGGCCAGCTCTTCTTCCGCGCCACGTTCCGCGTCATGGGTTATGTGGCGAAAGCCGATGGCCGGGTTTCGGAGCAGGAGATCTCCGCCGCACGCATGGTGATGGCCGAGCTCGGCCTCACCGCCCCGCAGGTGCAGGAAGCGATCGCCTGCTTCACGGCGGGCAAGGCGGCGGAATTCAACCTCGACGGCGAGCTTCATGCCCTCGCCGAGAACTGCCGCAGCCGGCCGGGTCTGGCACGCGTGTTTGTCGAGATCCAGATGCGCGCCGCGCTCGCCGGCAATGATCTCGCAGGTCCCGCGCGACCGCTGCTCAACCACATTGCGCGCGGGCTTGGGGTGTCGGGACTTGAGCTCGCGCAGATCGAAACGCTCCTGCGCATCCAGCGCAGCGGCTTTCGCGCCGGCGCTGCGCGCGCCGGCACAGCGCGCGATGGCCGCCTCGAAGACGCCTACCAGGTGCTCGGAACCACCTCTGCCGCGAGCGACCAGGAAGTCATCAAGGCCTACCGCCGGCAGTTGAACCGCCATCATCCCGACAAGCTCAAGGCCAACGGGCTTCCCGAATCGATGATGGCGCATGCCAAGCAGCGCACGCAGCAGATCATCGAAGCCTGGGAGTTGATCCGCGAGCGGCGCGGGCTGAGCTAGGAGCGCGCGGCCCACTCCTCGATGACGCTCTGGATGGCACGCACGCCATCGGTGAGCGCCGCGGGGCCAGGCTGAAGGATGAGGGCCGATTTGACCTCGCGGACGTAGCCTGCGCGTACGGCCGGGATCGCCTCCCAGCCGTTGCGCGCGGCGACGGCACCCGGCTGGAATTTCTTACCGCACCAGGAGCCGAGCACGATGTCGGGTGCGCGCCGCGGCACCTCGAGCGGATCCGCGATGATGCGATTGCGTCCGAGCGGCTCGCGCGCAAGTTCCGGAAAGCAGTCGATGCCGCCTGCGAGGGTGATGAGCTCAGACACCCAGCGGATGCCCGAGATGAGCGGGTCGTCCCATTCCTCGAAGTAAACACGCGGATGGCGCGCGAGCGCTTCCCCGCGCGCACGCACTTCGCTGAGCCCGCTCGTGAGCTCCTCGATCAGCGCGCGCGCTTTCTCCTCGCAACCGATCATGCCGCCGAGGGTGGCGATCATGCGCAGGATGTCGGCGACGCTGCGGTGATTGAAGACGTGCACCTCGAGTCCCGCGCGCACGAGCTCCGCGGCGATGTCCGCCTGCAGGTCGGAAAATCCGAGCACCAGATCGGGTTCCAACGCGATGATGCGTTCGGTGCGCGCGCTCGTGAATGCCGACACGCGCGGCTTCTCGCGCCGCGCGCGCGCGGGGCGCACGGTGAAGCCGGAGATGCCGACGATGCGCCAGTCCTCCCCGAGCAGGTAGAGCGTTTCGGTCGTCTCCTCGGTCAGGCAGACGATGCGTTGCGGAAATGTTGCTGTTGGAGTCATCGGTCGCACACCCAGTCGTCCCGCACTGTATCCTTAAGGGATGTCCTCTGGCATCTGGGGCTATCTCGACCGGTTCTTCTTCGGGACCACCTCCTCGCGCAGCGGCCTGATTGGAGCAACACTGCGGCTGCTGCGCTACCCCTACGCCGTGGTGCGCGACCTCTTCCGCGGGGAAATCAACCTCCGCGCGATGAGTCTCGTCTACACGACGCTCCTTTCCTTCATCCCGCTGCTCGCCTTCAGCTTCGCGATCCTCAAGATCTTCGGCGCACGCCATGACCTCGAGCCGATTGTGTTCGAGTTCTTCCGCCCGCTCGGCGATGCCTCAGCCACCGAACTCACCGCGCGGGTGCTGCAGTTCGCGACCCACGTGAGTACCGGCGTCGTCGGATCGGTGGGACTTGCGCTGCTCGCCTGGACGCTGATCGACACGATCAAGAAGGTCGAAGACAGCTTCAACTTCCTCTGGCACGTCGAGCAGCCGCGCAGCTTCGCGCGGCGTCTGACGGAGTACCTGACGCTCCTGATCGCCGGACCCGTGGTCCTCGTCGGGTTCCTCGCCCTCGCTCACGCCGCCATGCAGAGCGCACCCGTGCAGGAGGTGGTGAAGCTGCCGTTCCTGCAGCGGCTGCGCGGCACGGGCATCAACCTCGCCCCCTACGTCTTCGTGACGCTCTTCTTCACCGTGCTCTACCGGATGGTTCCCAACACGCGCGTGCACTGGCGCGCAGCGCTCACGGGTGCCATTGTGGGCGGGGTGGTGTGGGCCGCGGTCGGCAAGTGGTTCACCGCGTTCGTCGTGTACTCGGTGCGCCTCACCATCGTCTATGCCGGGTTCGCCTTCATCGTGGCGGCGCTCCTTTGGACGTACTTCGGCTGGCTGATCCTCCTTGCCGGAGCGCAGCTCTCGTTCTACGTGCAGAACCCGACTTACCTGCGGCTCGGGCTGCAGCAGCTGCGGCTCTCGGGCGAGGAGCTCGAGCAGCTCTCGCTCAAGATCATGTATCTGATCGGGCGCACCTACATCGCGGGCGGGGCACGCTGGAGCGTGAACCGCCTCGCCACCGAGCTCGCGATGCCGGGGATCGCGGTCGCGCAGATGGTGAGCGCGCTCGAGCGCGCGGGGCTGCTGATCGTCACGGAAGACGGGGAGCTCATTCCCGCGCGCGACATCGCGCGCATCGGCGTCAATGATCTGCTCGACATCGCCCGCCGACTGCGTAGCGGTCACGTGGCGGTGCGTCACGTACCGGTACCGGCGGTCGATCGGCTGCTGACGAGCGCCGATCAGGCGCGCCGCGAGCGGGTGGGCGAGCTCAGCCTCCGCGACCTGGTCGAGGAACCGGCACGCCCGGCGCTGCATCTGACTCCGCGGCAGCAGACTACGGTAAAGTAAAGAGCCGGCCCGGATCCGGGCCCTGCGGTCAAGCTGCCGGTGGCCGGATGCGGGCAGGAAAAAGAAGTCAAGAAAACACGAGACCGACTCTCCCGGTCACTCCACACAAGGGAGGCATGCCATGCCGAGCGAACACAAAAGTACAGTGAAAGAGAAGGCCGTCGAGGAAGTGAAACTCATGTGGGTGGTGTTCCTCTATCTCGCGTTTGTGTTCTCCGCGTTCCTCGAGTACCGCAGGCTGGTCCTCGCCGAGGTCGGCTCCTTCGACTATATAAAACACGGGTTCGCCCTCATCGAGGCACTGATCATCGCCAAGGTGATCCTCATCGGCCAGGCCCTCGGCATCGGCAAGCGATTCGAGAAGAAGGGAGATCCGCTGATCATCCCCGTACTCGTAAACGCGGTGCTCTACTCCATACTCGTCGGACTCTTCACGGTTCTCGAGCACATGATCGAAGGCCTGATCCACAAGGAGAGCTGGGCGACCATCGTCGAAAAAATGGCGAGTCTCGGTCCGCAGGAATTCATGGCGCGCACGCTCATCACGTTCGTGAGTTTCGTGCCGTTCTTCGCCGTCTGGGAAGTGGCAAAGGAATACGGCGGCGATCTCTACGAGCTTTTCTTCAAGCGAAGAAAACCCGCCGAGCGTCCGGCCGGTGCCCAATGAGGAGAGTGGCGCACGGCGGCGAGCGACACCGCCGTGCGAGCGAGGTAGCCCTTAGCGGCGGGGAGCGCTCTGCAGAGCGCTCTTGCAGCCGGCGCTGACGCTGTTCGGATTGCTCTTGGCGGCGTTAGCCAAGCACTTTGTGGCGGCCTGGCCGGTCTGACCGGGGCAGAGCGATTTCATCTCTCCCGAGCAGGCCTGCTGGACGGAACCGCCCGAGGGCGCCGGAGCCTGCTGAGCCTGAGCGGCGGCAACCGCGAACGCTGCGACTAACGCGACGGTTATCAGTTTCATGGACATCCCCCTTGGGTTCGTAAGATGACCCGCGCCGGACGCGACCTTCGACGCAGGAGCGGTTAAGAGATCCGCGTGATGGTAGCCGCGCCGCCCCGCCGATTCCATCCGCAGGTATGCGGATCGGTTAATCAGAGTGTGTGTTGTGTGGCAGCGCTTACGGCTAAGGTCATCTGATTTTCATGTCCGCGCGAGCGTGACGCTCACTCCCCGGCAATCGTCATCTCGCCGATCAGCACCGAGGGCGTGCGGATCCCGCCACGCACATCGAGATCGCTGCCGAGTGCGAGGATGTCGCGGTACATGTTGCGCAGGTTTCCGGCGATCGTGATCTCGTGCACCGGGTAGGCGATCGCGCCCTCCTCCACCCAGAAGCCGCTCGCACCGCGCGAGTAATCGCCGGTGACGCCGTTCACTCCCTGGCCCATCAGCTCGGTGACGAGGAGCCCCGTGCCGAGGCGCCGCAGCAGCTCGCCCGGCGCGAGGCCGCCGTCGGTACTCGCGACGATGAGGTTGTGGATGCCGCCCGCGTTGCCGGTGCTCTTGAGCCCGAGCCGCCGCGCGGAGTAGCTGCCGAGCACGTAACCGTCGAGGACGCCCGCGCGCACGAGTTCGCGATCGTGGGTGGCGGCGCCTTCCTGATCGAAGGGACTGCTCGCGAGCGCCTTGAGGATATGGGGCCGCTCCTGCATGTTGATGAAGGCGGGAAAAATCCTTTCGCCCGCGGCGTTGAGGAGAAACGACGCCTTGCGGTACTGACTCGGTCCGCTGATCGCGCCGATGAAATGGCGCAGCAGCCCGCGCGCCATCTCCGGGGAGAAGATGACGCCCGCGCGGCGCGTGGTGAGGCGGCGGGCACCAAGGCGCGCGATGGTGCGCTGCGCGGCGATGCGGCCGATGCTCTCGAGGTCCTCGAGCTCGTCAGGATCGCGCGCCACGGTAAACCAGCTGTCGCGCTCCATCTCATCGCCTTCTTCCGCGACCAGCGTGCAGCTCACCGAGTGGCTCGTGGCGGAGTAGCCGGCGAGGAACCCGAGCGAGTTGCCGTAGACCCCGCTGTGGCGCTGGGTGCCGAGCGCTGCGCCTTCGGAGTTGCCGATGCGCGGATCGATGGCAAGGCCCGCGGCCTCGCAGCCGCGCGCCGACTCGATCGCCCGCTCGGGGGTGATATCCCAGGGGTGATCGAGATCGAGATCGGGGATGTCGCGCGCGAGCGCCTCGGGCTCGATGAGCCCCGCGTACGGATCCTCGGCCGTATAACGCGCGATCGCACAGGCCTTCTCCACCGTCTCGCGTACGGCCGCGTCACCGAGGTCCGCGGTGCTCGCCGAACCCTTGCGCTTGCCGAAGTAGACCGTGACACCAAGACCGCGATCTCGTTGATACTCGAGCGTGTCGACCTCGCGCAGCCGCACGCTCACCGAGAGGCCCTGGCTCACCGAGGCGTCGGCCTCGCACTGCGTCGCGCCCTGGCGGCGCGCCTCATCGAGCGCGAGGCTTACGACTTTGGTGAGTTCGGGTGTGGCCGCGGGAGCGGGTGCAGAAGTTGGCATCGGAAGTGAATTAGCTCGTCCTTGGGCTTAGATTGTAGCAGCGGCCGCTCTGTCTCTCCCGACGTCGCGGCCGCTCGCGCACGAGGGAGTCCGTGACCAGAAGACCGCACGACGAGGGAGCCGAGGAGACCCCGCCCGCACAGCGCCCGAGCAAGAGCGCGCGCAAGCGCGCCGCACACGCCGCCCAAGATCTCGGCGAAGCACTCGTTGCACTCACCGAGGCGCAACTCACGCCGCTCCCGCTCCCCGATGAACTGCTCGAGGCGATCCGCGCCGCGCGCCGCATCAAAAGCCGCGCCGCGCTCTCGCGGCAGCGGCAATACATCGGGCGTCTCATGCGCGAACTCGACACCGCCCCGATCAACGCCGCACTCGAGGCGCGCCGCTTGCAAGCCGCGCGGGAGAGCGAGCGCGCCAAGCGCGCCGAGGCGTGGCGCGAGCGCTTGATCGACGAGGGCGATGCGGCGCTCGGCGAGTTGCTCGAGCTCACCGCAGGCCTCGACGAGCGTGCTTGGAGGGATCGGGTAAGTGCCGCCCGGGCCGAGCGCGCGCGCGACGGTGCGAGTGGCAGGGCCGCGCGCGAGCTCTTTCGCGCTTTGCGCGCGTTGTTCGCTACAATGCCGTGATGAAACCGCTGGTCGGCATCATCATGGGCTCCTCATCGGATTGGGAGACGATGCAGGCCGCCGCCGACCTGTTGGATCAGCTCGGCGTGCCTTACGAGGTTCGGGTCGTCTCGGCGCACCGAACGCCGGATCTGCTCTTTGAATATGCCTCGGGCGCGCGCTCGCGCGGGCTCGAGGTGCTGATCGCCGGCGCTGGCGGCGCGGCGCACCTTCCCGGCATGGCCGCCGCCAAGACCATCCTCCCGGTGCTTGGGGTGCCGGTGCAGTCGAAATCCCTCGGCGGACTCGACTCACTCCTCTCGATCGTGCAGATGCCGGCAGGCGTTCCGGTCGCGACGTTTGCGATCGGGCCTGCCGGGGCGAGCAATGCCGCCTTGTGCGCTGCGGCGATTCTCGGCAACAAGCATCCCGCCATCGCCACCGCGCTCGAGGCTTTTCGCGAACGGCAGACCGCCGGCGTTCTCGGCCATCCCGACCCGCGCAAATGAGGGTCGGCATCCTCGGTGGCGGCCAGCTCGGCCGCATGCTCGCATTGGCGGGTTATCCGCTCGGGCTCGAGTTCCTGTGTCTCGACCCGCAGCGCCACGCCCCCGCCGGCGCCGTGGCCCCGCTCCTGCATGGGGAGTTCACCGACCGCCGACTGCTCACGCGGCTTGCGCGTGCGTGCGATGTCATCACCTTCGACTGGGAGAACGTGCCGGTCGCGAGCCTGCGCGCGCTCAGCGCCGCGCATGGCGGACGCATCAGCCCGCCGATCACCGCGCTCGCCACGGGCCAGGACCGCGTCGCCGAGAAGCGCCTCTTCGAGCGACTTGGGATTCCGACGACGCGCTGGTGTGCTGTGGGCTCGCGCGCGGCGCTCGCGCGCGCGCTCGCGCGGGTGGGTGTGCCTGGGGTGCTCAAGACGCGCCGGCTCGGCTATGACGGCAAGGGCCAGGCGCTGATCCGCAGCGCCACCGACGCGGAGCGTGCCTGGCAGAGGCTCAGCGGCGTGCCGCTCCTTTACGAGGAATGGATCCCCTTCGACTGCGAGGTGTCGATCATCGGCGCGCGCTCGGCGCGCGGCGAGGTGGCCGTCTATCCGCTTTGCGGCAACGTCCACGGCGACGGCATCCTCCGCCTCACGCTCGCGCCCTTCGGCAAGGCACGCTGGCAGAGCCTCGCGGCGCTCTACCTGAAGCGCGTGCTCGCGCACTTCCGCTATCGCGGCATTCTCGCGATCGAATTCTTCGTGCGCCGCGAGCAGCTGATCGCCAACGAGCTGGCGCCGCGCGTGCACAACTCCGGACACTGGACGATCGAGGGGGCGGTCACGAGCCAGTTCGAGAACCACCTGCGCGCCATACTCGATCTGCCCCTCGGCGCGACGCGCGCGCTCGGACACAGTGCGATGATCAACCTCATCGGGCGGCTGCCCGAACGCCGCAGCGTCCTCGCGCTCGAGGGCGTGCATCTGCATGAATATGGAAAAGCGCCGCGACCGGGGCGCAAAGTCGGCCACTGCACCGTGGTCGAACCCACCTCCGCCCTGCGCACGAGCCGCGCGCGGCGGCTGTTGCGCGATTTAGCCGTGGGCGCTCGCATCCCCCCGTAACATTCCGTAACATCGGTTGGCGAGCCCAACACGAATGTATCTGGAACTGTTCAAGCTGAAGGAATTGCCGTTCCGGTTGAGTCCGGATCCGCAGTTCCTCTACCTCTCGAAACAACATGCGCGCGCCAAGGCGTACATGGAGTCGACCATCTGGTTCACGGATGGGTTCGTGGTGATCACCGGTGAGATCGGTTCGGGGAAGACGACGCTCATCGAGTCGTTCCTCAAGGAAGTGCCGGGCGATATCGTGGTCGCCCAGATCAATCAGACGCAGGTGTCGCCGATCGACTTCCTGCGCGGGGTGCTGGTGCAGTTTGGCTACTCACCGCACCAGATGCACAAGGCGGAACTGCTCGACACGCTCAACAACTTCCTCGTCGAGCAGCACGCCGCCGGGCGCAAGGTGCTGCTGATCGTCGATGAGGCGCAGAATCTCGGGCTGCGCGTGCTCGAGGAGCTGCGCATGCTCTCGGGGGTGGAAACCACCAAGGAGAAGGTGCTGCGCATCATCCTCGCCGGGCAGCCCGAGCTTGGCGACAAGCTCGACATGCCCGAGCTCGAACAGCTCGCGCAGCGCGTGCGCCTGCGTTTTCACCTGCAGACGCTCACCGAGGCGGAGACCCAGAGCTACATCCAGCATCGCCTGGATGTCGCCGGCGCCAGCGACCGGGAGATCTTTGCCCCCGACACCTTTGCCACGATCTTCCGCTACACGGGCGGGGTACCGCGGCTCGTCAACACGCTCTGTGACACCGCGATGATGGCCGCCTACACGCGCGATCTCGACCGCGTCACGGCCGACGAGCTCGCGAGCGCGGTGCAGGACCTGCAGTGGGTCGAGTTTTCCGCGCGTCCGCATCACCGCCGGCCCCTCGCGACCGCCGCCGCGCGCAGCGCGAGCCGCGAACTCAGCCCCGCCCTCGCGCACGTGCTCGTCGCCACCGACGGCCGCACCGTGCAGGAGGTCGCGCTGCGTCCCGGGCGGGTGATCTTCGGCCGCACGC
>DASPTE010000051.1:0-7452 GCA_035623585.1 Steroidobacteraceae bacterium
GATGCGCGCGCGGGCGGGGTGCGTTGGGACGGGGTGCTGGTTGCGACCGAGCGCGGCGCGCCTGTGAAAGCGGTGTGCCAGGGACGGGTGATCTACGCCGACTGGCTCCCGGGGCTTGGGCTGCTCGCGATCGTCGACCACGGCGATGGGTACCTGAGCCTCTATGGACATAATGAGCGGCTTTACAAAGCCGCCGGCGAGGAGGTCGGCGCGGGCGACACCATCGCCGCCGCCGGCGACACCGGCGGTAGCTCACGCCCCGAGCTCTACTTCGAGATCCGCAAGGGCGGTAAGCCCGTCGATCCGCGCCCCTGGTTCAAGGCGGCAGATCCTTAAGTCATCTCGATCCCCGCTCGCGCACTCGGCCGCAGCCAGCTCGAGCGGGGCCGCGGGGCATGTGATTGGGATCAACCTTTCCGCTTGCGCGCGCCGCACTCCCTCGGATTCGCCAACTCGCGCAAAGACCCCGGGCGCCATAAGCGCAATCGTGTGCATTGCCGCTTAACAGATGATGGGGCGCCCCTGACTTCGAGAACCATGGAATCGCCGCTTCAAAGCGTTAGCGCGCCAGGACAGCCCGGCGAGCGCTTCGAGCCCTACGCGCGGCTGCTGCGTACGCTTCTGCCGCGCGCGTTCTGCGTCGCCATGTACGAGCCCGCGGGAAAGCTGCTCTGGGCGACCGACAGCGAGACGGGTGCGAACGCGGAGCTCTCGAACGCCGTCGATGACGCGCTCCTGCGTGCGCGCGGCAACGAGACCGGTGCCGGTCTCGTGCGTGCGCTCGAGGGAGATGCGGTCGCTTATCTCTGCGCGCTGCGCAACGACCAGCGCGGACTCCTCGGGATCGTGGCGGTCCTCTGCAAGGGGGGCGATGCGCAGGACAAGCGCAGCCAGGAATTCTCCTTTGTACATACGCTCATCGCGCCCGCGCTCGAGTGCCTGCGGCGCGAACTCATCTCGCGCTCGACCATCGATGAGCTCAACCAGACGGTCACCGGGCTCGACAAGGACCTGAACCTGCTCCTCGTGCACGGTGGCGGCGAGCAGGCCGGCGCGAGCGTCGATGGCGCCAAGGAGCTGCAGCAGCTGCTGCAGCAGACGAGCGAACACCTGCGGGCCTCAACCGGCGCGCTGCTCGTTCCGGAAAAGAACGTGACGCTCGTCTGTTCGGGCACAGGCGTGCCGGCCGACGCCCAGTTCCTGCTGAGCTCCCACAAGCGCCTGCTCTCGCTCGCGCAGCTGCAGCGCGAGCCCGTGATCCTGAACGACACCATGTCGGTCGCGAATCCCGAAGCCTTCGAGTACCGCGTGCTCTGCTGCACGCTGCGCACGCGCTCGGGACGCTCGGTCGGGGTGCTCGTGCTGCTGCGCGATGCCCAGTCCGAGCCCTTCACCCCGCGCGATGCGCACATCGCCGAGATCCTCGCCCGCAAGGCGATCGGCGTCATCGAAAGCAGCTACGACCCGCTCAGCGGGCTCCTCACGCGCTCGGCGTTCGAGCGCCGCGTTCGCACCGTGGTCACCGAGCGGCAGGTGACGCAGCCCTGGAGCGCGCTCTACATCGATGTCGATCAGCTGCACGCCGTCAATCAGAAATCCGGCATGCACGTCGGGGACTCAGTTCTCGGGCATCTCGGCGAACTCGTGCGCCAGCGCTTGCCCCCCGGGGGCTTCGGGGCACGCATCTCCGGCGATCGCTTCGTCGTGATGCTGCCCGCGCAGGTTGCCGACGCCGAGCGCTTCGCCGAGTCGCTGCGCGAGGGCGCCGAACAGCTCGCCATCAGCGAGGGCGGGGTGCGGCTTGCGGTATCGATCAGCGTCGGGGTCGCCCCCGTGGATGCGACCGCCGAGGAGCTCGCGCACGTGCTCGCCACAGCCGAGACCGCCTGCAAGGCGGCCAAGGACCGCGGCCGCAACCGCGTCGAGGTCTACGAGCAGGCCGACGTTAGCATCGTGCGGCGCTTCGCCGACATCGGCATCATGCGCCAGCTGCGCGAGGCGATCGACGAAGGGCGGCTGCATCTCGACGCGCAGCTCATCCTGCCGTTTGTGGCCGCCGAGACCGCCCGCCCGCACTACGAGCTGCTGCTGCGCATGACCGATGACAGCGGCCGCACGGTGGGCCCGGACAGCTTCCTCTCCGCGGCGACCCGCTACCAGCTCATGCCCGAGATCGACCGCTGGGTCATCGGGCATGTGATCGAAGCGCTCAAGCCGCGCGTCAAGACGCTCCAGGGCATGGCGCTCGGTTTTTCTATCAACTTCTCCGGCCAGTCGCTCAATGACGATGGTTTCGCGGACCTCCTCGTCGGGCGCATCGCCGCGAGCGGCCTCGATCCCGGGCTCTTCGTCTTCGAGCTGACCGAGAACGCAACGGTCGCAAATCTGCCGCGCGCCGCGGCGCTCATGCAGCGCCTGCGCGAGGCGGGCTGCGGCTGCGCCCTCGATGACTTCGGCACCGGGCTCTCCTCGCTCGGGGTGCTGCGCCAGCTGCCCGTGAGCATGCTCAAGATCGATGGCAGCTTCGTGCGCGATGTGCTCAAGGACCCGCGCGCCGAGTCGATGGTACGCGCCATCGCGCAGCTCGCCCGCAGCATGTCGATCATGACGGTCGCCGAGTACGTCGAGACCGAGGCGATCAGCGCCCGGGTCGCCGAGCTCGGCGTCGATTACGGCCAGGGTTTCGCCATCGGCCGGCCGATCCCCCTCGCCGACCTCTTGCTCGAGCTGCCGCTGCCGGACGCACCGGGCGAGGGAGGCCCGAGTGGCGGCAAGGATTCCGGGCGGCACGAGGTGACCTGGTACGCGGGAGCTGCGCGCTGAGCGCGGCAGAGCGAATCCGCAGTAGCACGTCCCGCAGCGCTTTTTGGAAGTTTGAGGAGAGCCTCGTTTGAGGATACCGACACGCTCGCGCACCGCACTGGCACTCATCGCCGGGATCGCCCTCGGATTCTGCGGGGCGTTCGCGAGCGGCGTGCTCGCCGATCGCCCGCGCGAGGACGCGCGTCTTACCGATGTGCCGCGCTCGTCCCTCCCCTGGCGCGAGGCGAGCCTGTTCGCGGAAGTTTACGAACGCATCAAGCGCGATTACGTCGAGGACATCGATGATCACGCGCTCATGGAGAAGGCCGTGCGCGGCATGGTCGCCGCCCTCGACCCGCACTCTGCCTATCTCGATAGCGATGAGTACGAGCAGATTCGCCTGAGCACCATGGGCTCGTACCCCGGAGTCGGCATCGAGGTCGCGGTCGAGGACGGGGTCGTGAGGGTCGTGCGGCCGATCGATGGCTCGCCCGCCCAGCAGGCTGGGCTTCGTTCCGGCGATGAGATCGTGAAGATCGACGGCAGCGACATCGGCGGGGATCTCGCCGGGGCGATCGCGCACATGCGCGGGGCGTCGGGCAGCCTCGTCAAGCTCACCGTGCGGCGCGGCAGGACCCCCGGGGTTCTCGAGTTCGCACTGCGGCGCGCCCAGGTCGAGGTGCACAGCGTCGCGGCTCAGACGCTCGTGCCCGGCTATGGGTACCTGAGGATCACGAGCTTCAGCGAGACGACCCAGGATGACGTCCGGCGAGCCGTTTCCCACCTCAAACGCGACAATCCGTTGGGACTCAAGGGTCTTGTGCTCGACCTGCGAAACAATCCAGGCGGTGTGCTCGAGGCCGGGGTGGCGGTGGCGGACGACTTCCTGGAGAGCGGCGTCATCGTGACCGCAGAGGGCCGCACCCCCGAATCACGCTTCCGGATGGATGCGACGCCGGGTGATCTCATCGATGGCGCCCCGCTCGTCGTGCTTGTGAATGGCGGTTCCGCCTCCGCATCCGAGATCGTCGCCGGGGCCCTCAAGGACCATGGGCGCGCGCTGCTGATCGGGCGGCGCACCTACGGCAAGGGCTCAGTCCAGACCGTGATCCCGCTTTCACACGGGGGGGCGGTGAAGCTCACGACCTCGCGCTATTTCACGCCCTCGGGCATATCCATCCATGGCAAGGGGATCCTCCCGGACATCGTCGAGAGTGGACCCGGCGAGCCTCCCGCCGAGCTGCGAGCGGGCAAGGACGCGGCCCCCCTCTCGGCCCGCGACGCCGACGTGCGCGTCGCGCTCGATACGCTCAGGGAACGAGCGGCGCTCGCGGGTGAGGCTGCGGGCGCGCCCATCGCGCACGCGCTCGGGCCCTGAGACGATCGCGCGCCGAGCCGCGCGTACCGATCGCGAACCCAATCCCGCTATCCTTGCCCGCCATGCTCGGGTGGCTCATCGATTTTGTGTTGCATCTTGATCGGCATCTGATCGAGATGCTCGCGCGCTATGAGCTTTGGATCTATCCGATCCTCTTCGCGGTGATCTTCGCCGAGACGGGTTTCGTGGTGACGCCCTTTCTGCCGGGCGATTCGCTCCTCTTTGCGGTGGGCGCACTCGCCGCCGTGGATACGAGCGGCACGCTGAGCGCGCCGGTGGCGACTGTTGCGCTCGGGAGCGCCGCGGTGCTCGGCAACACGGTGAACTATGCGATCGGCCGCGCCATCGGGCCGCCGGCCTTCAGTGGCCGCTACCACCTCCTCAAGGTCGAGTACCTGAGACGCACCGAGGAGTTCTTCCGCCGCTACGGTGGCATGGCGGTGCTGCTCTCGCGCTTCGTACCCATCGTGCGCACCTGCGCGCCTTTCGTCGCTGGCGTCGGCCGCATGCCCTACGGGCGCTTCGTCCTTTACAACTGCGTCGGTGGTTTCGCCTGGGTGCTGCTCTTCATCTGGGGCGGCTACCTCTTCGGCAACATCCCCTGGGTGAAAGAGCATTTCTCCCTCGTCACGCTCTTTATCGTGGCGGCATCGCTCGTGCCGCTCGCCGCGGCGCTCGCGCACGCGCAGCGCCCCCCCGACTGACGCCGCAGTGCGCGGCAAGACTTCGTTAGCGCTGCACGAGCGCCCAGATCACGCCGACGATGCTGCCGATGAGAAGCAGCGCGTTCGGGAGCGCCGTCAGAATCGCGCCCGGGCCGCGCGCTTCGGGGTCTTTCACGTAGCCGCGGAAATAGAGGATGCGGCCGACGAGGAACACGACCCCGAGTGCGGCGGCGATGTAGGCGCCGACATACCACGCGAAGAAGAGTATCGAGGGCACGAAGATCACGAGGTGTTCGATCGTGTTCGCCTGCACGCGATAGGTGCGATCGAAGACGGGGTGTCCGGTCGTCGCCGGGGCCTTGATGCCAAAGACGCTGCGGGCGCGCGACACGGCGACGGCGAAGAGGAAGAGCTCAAGCAGCGCGAGCAGGATGACCAAGTGGACGTAAAGCATGAGACCTCCGGCTTTTTTGCGAGAATGGCACAATGCCCGCATGAGCGACAAGGAGCGGGGCTACGCGTACCGCGTCGACATACGCGTGCTCCCGTCCGCTGTGTGGCGCGCACTCACCGACAACGAGCAGCTCCGGCGCTGGTGCGGACCGCAGGCGCGGATCAGCGCCGAGCAGGGCGGACTCTTCCGGGCGAGCGTTGACAAGCTCATCGAGTTCGAAGCGCACATCGATGTGTTCGTGCCCGAGCGCAGGCTGCGCCTTGTGTACCTGCCCTGCGCGGCGGCCCCGCCCGCGGACACCGTGCTCGTCGATGATTTTCTGCTCGAGCCGCTTGCGGACCGCACCACGGTGCGCCTTTTGGGTTCCGGGGTGCCCGCGAGCCGGCAGTGGGATACTCAGTACCTCCGGCTGCGCGTCGGGTGGCAACAGGCGATGGGGCGGCTCAAGGTGCTGCTCGAGCGACAACCAAAACGAGGAGGGGTGCGATGACGGGTTTTCTGCTGCGCGCGCTTTTCAGCGGGGTCGGGCTTTGGCTCGCGAGCATCTGGGTGCCGGGGGTGCAGTTCGATAGCGTCGGCACGATGATCCTCGCGGGGCTGCTCCTTGGGGTGGCGAACGCCATCGTGCGTCCGATCGCCTTCATCCTGACGCTGCCGATCACGATCCTGACGCTGGGGCTTTTCCTCTTCGTGTTGAACGCGGCGATGGTCTGGCTCGTCTCGAGCATCCTGCCCGGGTTTCACCTGAGCGGCTTCAAAGCGGCGCTCCTCACCGCGATCATCGTCTGGCTGACCGGCTGGATCGGGTCCTGGCTCATCGGGCATCGCGGGTTCGAGCGCTACGCCTCCTCGCGCTGAACGCCCCTGCGGCCCGCGCGACGTGCGGACTGCGCGGATTCGAAGCCGCCATGGCCTCTGAAGAGAGCTGCGATTACCTCATCATCGGGGCGGGTTCCGCGGGCTGCGTGCTCGCGAATCGCCTCTCGAGCCGCAGCGACTGCAACGTGGTTCTGCTCGAGGCGGGCGGACCCGACCGGCACCCTTTCATTCACATGCCGGCAGGGATGGCCCGGGTCATCGGCGACCGTAAACTCGATTGGCGCTATCGCACTGAGCCCGAGGCCGCGCTCTTCGAGCGCCGGCTCCGCTGGCCGCGCGGACGGGTGCTCGGGGGCAGTAGCTCGATCAACGCCATGTGCTACACGCGCGGCCACCCGGGTGACTACGATGAATGGGCGGCGGCAGCGGGCGAGGAGTGGAGCTATGCGCGGGTGCTTCCGTACTTCCTCAGGGCCGAGGACCAAAGCCGCGGCGCGAGCGCCTATCACGGCGCGGGTGGCCCGCTCTCGGTCGAGGACCTCGCCTTCAGAAACCCGCTGAGCGCAGTGTTCGTCGCAGCGGGAGCCGCCTGCGGCCTCCCGGTCAATACGGATTTCAACGGCCCGAGCCAGGAGGGGGTCGGGTTCTATCAGGTGACGCAGCGGCGCGGCCGCCGGGCGAGCGCCGCGGTTGCCTACCTGAGGCCCGTCCGCGGCCGCGGGAACCTCGCGATCCGCATGCGCTCGCTCGCGACGCGGGTGCTCTTTTCGCACGGCCGGGCGATCGGCGCCGAATACCGCCACGAGGGTGCGGCGCGCCGCGTGCGCGCCGAGCGGGAGGTCATCCTCGCCGCGGGCGCGATCGAGTCGCCGAAACTCCTTCTCCTTTCAGGGATCGGGCCGGCCGCAGAACTCGAACCGTTCGGTATCGAGATGATCGCCGCGCGCGATGCGGTGGGAATGAATCTTCAGGATCATCTCGATTTCTGCACGGTGAGCGAGTGCCCCCTCCCGCTCACGTACGATTTCACCGCGGCGCAGGCGTTCGTCGTCGGGCTGCGATATCTGCTCACCCGATCGGGTCCCGGTGTGAGTAATCTCGCCGAGGCCGGGGCGTTCGTGCGCACACGCCTTGCGCCCGATGCGCGCCCGGATGTGCAGCTGCATTTCGTGCCGGCACAGATCGACAACCGAGATCGTCTCGCGCGCTATGGCTTCACGCTGCACGCCTGCGGACTGCACCCCCGCAGCCGCGGGGCGATCACTCTGCGCTCCGCAAGGCCCGAGGACCCCCCGCGCATCGCCGCCCGCTATCTCAGCGATCCGCTCGATCTC
>DASPTE010000138.1:0-7967 GCA_035623585.1 Steroidobacteraceae bacterium
GCACAAGTGATTCTCATCGGCCGCAACGAGAAAAAGCTCGAGGAGGTGCACATGACGATCGCCGCAACCTCTGCCCCCGAAGCCACGATTGCAGTGCTCAATCTCGAGACCGCGCTCGCGCGCGACTATGACGCGGTCGCAGACGCCATCGAGGAGCGCTACGGGCGTCTCGACGGACTGCTCCACAATGCGGCGCTGCTTGGCACGCTGACACCCATTGAGCACTACGACATGGCCACCTGGTGCCGCGTGCTGCACGTCAATGTCACCGCCGCCTTTGCGCTCACTCAGGTGCTCCTTCCCGCACTGAGGAAATCCGCCGATGCCTCGGTGGTTTTCACCGCGAGCAGCGTTGGCCGGCACGCCCGCGCCTACTGGGGTGCCTACGCGGTTTCCAAGTTTGCGCTCGAGGGACTCTCACAGGTGCTCGGCGACGAGCTCGAGGGCACGAGCCACGTGCGCGTCAACACGCTCAATCCCGGACGCGCGCGTACCGCGATGCGCCGCAGCGCTTACCCGGCTGAGGATATCGAAACCGTGCCGCTCCCAAGCTCACTCACCGATCCCTACATCGCGCTCCTCGGCCCCGCAAGCCACGGAGTGACCGGGCAGGCCTTCGACGCTCAACCGCTTTCGCGCCCCGGCGCCGATGCGAGCAGTGCGCGCAGTTCCTCCTGAGTGAGTTCGCGAAACTGACCGCGCCCGAGTGAGCGCTCGAGCCTGACGGGCCCGAGCTGCGTGCGCAGCACACGGCTCACCAGCGCCCCCTGCCGCTCAAAAAGTTGCCGCATTTCCTTGCCGCTCGCACCGCGCGTACTCACCGAGTACCAGCGATTGGCAGCCTCGCCGCCGGCGGGGTCCAACCGTTCGATGACCAGCCGCGCACCGCTATCGAGCGTGCCCTCGAGGATCCCCGCAAGCTGCTGCGGATTGAGCTCCCCGCGCACGCGCACCCCGAACTCGCTCACGAGGTCGTGCATGGCGCGCTGCAAGCGTGCAGCGAGTTCCCCGTCGCTGCTCACGAGCTCGAGTCCGCCATCGACACGCGGCATAGGACTCACCGCGATGAAGCGCCGCCCCGCACGGCGTGGCAGTCGCTCAATGAGGCTGAGGCGCGGCGCCTCGCTCCCGGGCTCGAGCGGGGCGAGCATGGGGCCGCGCAACGCTTCGCCCGGGGAGCGATGACAGACGAATGCCCGCGCGTCAGTGGCGGCGGGTCTCCTCACCACCCGCCCATCGAGCCGCACCTCATCCTGAGGAGTCGCGCGTGCGCCAAGTGTCGCGAGCGCCCCGTTGATGGTCAGTCGACCGGCGCGGATCCAGCCTTCGGCCTCGCGCCGTGAGGCGAGCCCGGCGCGCGCAAGTAACTTCTGGAGCCGCTCGCCGGACTCCGCGCCTTCGGGGGCTTCAGTTCCCCTCTGATGCCGAGGAGCTCCACGACGCCCGCGGCCCGCGCGTCCTGCGGCGGGCCTCCTGCGCATCAGTCGTCGAGCTCCCGCGGTCCGGCCACGAGTTCGCTGGAACCACCGCCTTCGGCCGAAAGCTCATCCTCATCGCCCTCCTCGACGTCCGTGTCGCCGCTCTCTTGGGTGGTCGGTGAGGGTGAGGCACGGCGGCTCGCAGCCGCGCTCTCTGAGCTCTCTGCTCCTTCACCGGCTAGCGAAAGCTCGAGGTTGAGATCGCCCATCGCTTTGAGCTCAGCGAGTGGCGGCAGCTCGCTGAGGTGTTTGAGTCCGAAGTAGTCGAGAAACTCGCGCGTCGTGCCGAGAAGCTCCGGATGCCCGGGGGCATCGCGGTGCCCGACGACGCGCACCCAGTTGCGCTCGATGACGGTCCGGATGATGTTGGGATTGACGGTGACGCCGCGCACCGCTTCGATCTCGGCGCGGGTGATCGGCTGGCGGTAGGCGATGAGCGCCAGCGTCTCAAGGAGTGCCCGCGAGTAGCGCGTCGCGCGCTCGGGCCAAAGCCGCGAGATTTCCGCCGCAAGCTCACGGCGCACCTGGATGCGATAGCCGCCCGCGGTCTCCTTGAGCTCGATGCCGCGGCTCGCGTATTCCGCCCCAAGTGCCGCGAGTGCCGCGCGTACCTGTTCGGGACTTGGCCGTGCGCGCTCCTCGAACAAGCGCGCGAGATCCGCGATCGGGACCGGACCACCCGCGGCGAGCAGGGCTGCCTCGATGACGTTCTTGAGGTAAGAGTCACTCATGCGGGGTCCTCGGCGGCGGGATTTTGGGATCGGGCGGCTCGCTAGCAGGGGTGTCGGTGTTGTCGGCAACCACGTGGAGCGAGCGGCCGGGTTGCGCAGCGCGTACGTGCAGTGGTGCGTAGGCTTCCGCCTGCACCACCTCGATCAGCCCCTCACGCATGAGCTCGAGGATCGCAACGAAGGTGACCGTCACGCCCATACGTCCTTCCTCGGGCCGAAAGAGCTGCGCAAACGGCACGAAGGCGGCGGCATGAAGCGCCACGAGGATATCGCTCATGCGCTCCCCGACCGAGAGCTGCTCGCGCTGGATGTGGTGGTGCGCGAACATTTCGGCGCGCACCACGACCTCTTTGAATGCAAAGAGCATCTCCTTGAGAGTGATCTGCGGCATCGCGCGCACCACCTGCCGCTCGCGCAGTTCGACGGCGGTGCCCCAGACATCGCGCTCGAGACGCTCGAGCGCATCGATGCCTTCGGCGGCGCGTTTGAAGCGTTCATACTCCTGCAGGCGCCGCACGAGCTCGGCGCGCGGGTCCTCGTCGCCCTCTAGGGCGAGCGGTGGCCGCGGCAGGAGCATGCGTGATTTGATCTCCGCGAGCGTCGCCGCCATCACGAGGTACTCGCCCGCGAGTTCGAGCTGCAGCTCCTGCATCAACTCGATGTACTGGATGTACTGGCGGGTGATCTCGGCGAGAGGAATATCGAGGATGTCGAGGTTCTGCCGCCGGATGAGATAGAGCAGCAGGTCGAGCGGCCCCTCGAACGCCTCAAGGAAAACCTCGAGCGCCTGGGGGGGAATGTAGAGGTCGCGCGGCAGCTGCGAGATCGGTTCGCCGTTCACCACGGCGAAGGGCATTTCCACCTGCTCGGGGGTGGCCTCGGGGGCGAGGGGGGCCGGCGCATTCGAGACGACGATCTTCAGGTCCGGCCGCGGCTTCATGGGGTCGCGCTCCGTCATCAGTCGGCCCGCAGATGCATCGCGCGCCGCACGTCGTCGAGGGTTTCGCGGGCGGCTTCGCGCGCCTTATTCGCGCCCTCTGCGACGATGTCGCGCACGAGCTCGGGGTGGTCCTCAAACTCCTGGGCGCGCTTGCGCATACCGCTGATCTCCTCAACGATCTTGTCGATGAGCGGCTGCTTGCACTCGAGACAGCCGATGCCGGCGCTCTTGCAGCCCTCGACCACCCACTTGCGCACGCCTTCGTCGGAGTAGATCTTGTGCAGGTCCCACACCGGGCACTTCTCCGGATCGCCCGGATCGGTGCGCCGCACGCGCGCTGGATCGGTCGTCATGCCGCGCAGCTTCTGTGTCACCGCTTCCGGGTCCTCGCGCAACCCGATGGTGTTGCCGTAGGACTTCGACATCTTGCGGCCATCGAGACCCGGGACCTTCGGCGTCGTGGTGAGCAGCACTGCGGGTTCGGGCAGGATGGTGACTCCCGTGCCGTGCAGGTACCCGAGCAGCCGCTCGCGGTCGGCGACGGTGATGCGGCTGTTGCTCTGGACCAGCGCCTGCGCGCGTGCGAGCGCTTCGGTGTCGCCCGTCTCCTGGAACTTGCGCCGCAGCTGGCGGTAGGAGGTCGTGTTGCGACCGCTCAGGCTCTTCACGGCGCGTTCGGCCTTGCTCTCAAAGTCCGGCTCGCGCCCGTAGAGGTGATTGAAGCGCCGCGCGACCTCACGCGTGAGCTCGACGTGCGCCACCTGATCCTCACCCACCGGCACGAAGGCCGCCCGATACATGAGGATGTCGGCACTTTGCAGGAGCGGGTAACCGAGGAAGCCGTAAGTCGTGAGGTCCTTCTCTTTGAGCTGCTCCTGTTGGTCGCGGTAGCTCGGCACCCGCTCGAGCCAGCCGAGCGGGGTGATCATCGAAAGGAGCAGGTGCAACTCCGCGTGCTCGGGGACCTGCGACTGGATGAAGAGTGTGGCGACGCCCGGATTCAAGCCGGCGGCGAGCCAGTCGATGAGCACGTCCTGGATGTGCTCCTGCAGCTGCGCGGTGTCCTCGTAGCCTGTGGTCAACATGTGCCAGTCGGCGACGAAGAAAAAGCATTCGTATTGGTATTGAAGCTCGACCCAGTTGCGAAGTGCGCCGTGATAGTTGCCGAGGTGCAACCGACCCGTCGGGCGCATGCCGGAGAGCACGCGACGAGCGGGCGCGGGCGAGCTCACGCGCCTCCCGGCGGCGGCGCGGCGGGGAGCGGGGGGTCTTTGGCTCGGGAGGTGGTCGCAACCAGGCGTGTTGAGCGCCTGACGATCGGGTCGTGGCTCACCTGGTGAATTATACCGCACGCCCCGTGATCGGGCCGAGGGCGCCCTTGCCCTTGCGCACGATCACAGGCGGGGTCACCGAGAGGTCGACAACCGTGGTGGGCTCGATACCGCAATCGCCACCATCGAGGATGGCGTCGACCTCACGCTCGAGACGTCGCTGAATCTCGCGTCCGGCGGTGAGCGGTTCGGCGTCAGGCGCCACGAGCAGTGTCGAACTCATGAGCGGCTCGCGCAGTTCGGCGAGCAAAAGGCGCGGTACGGGATGATCGGGAATGCGCACGCCGATCGTGCGCCGCCGCGGGTGCTGTAGGCGGCGCGGGGTCTCGCGTGTGGCCCGCAAGAGGAATGTGTAGGGACCGGGCAGGCACGCGCGCACGATGCGGAACTGCCAGGTGTCGAGCCAGGCGAAGCGGCCGACCTCGGCGAGATTCGCGCACACGAGCGTGAAGTGATGCTGACGGTCTGCCTGCCGTATGCGGCGCACGCGCTCGAGCGCGCTCTTGTCGCCAAGGTGCCAGCCGAAGGCGTAACAGGAATCGGTCGGATAGGCAATGAGGCCGCCCGCGCGCAGGATGTCGGCGGCGCGGCGGATGAGCCGCGGTTGGGGATTCACCGGGTGTAACTCGAGGTATTCCGCCATCGCCGGCCTCGCAGGGCAAAAGCGCGCACCCGTGGAAGTTGCGCGCGCCGCGTGACAATATACGCGGCCCTCTGCCGGGTACACCGTCAGCGCCTGAGCACCCGCACGCTCCGTTATGCAGTCCATCAGTGAGTTAGCGCCACTCGTGGCGTTCATCGTCACGTATTATTTGCGCGGGTTGTATACCGCCACCGCGGTGCTCATGGTAGCGATGCTGCTGCTGCTACTCTTCGACTGGCTGCGGCAGCGTCGCATCCCGCCGCTGCACGCACTCTCGGCGCTGCTCGTGCTGATCTTTGGCGCGGCGACTCTCATCCTCCATGACCGGCAGTACATCCAGTGGAAGCCCACGGTATTTTTCTGGCTCGCAAGCCTCGCCTTCATCGGCAGCTTCTGGATCGGCGAGCGCACCCTCACCGAGCGGCTCCTCGGGGCAGCCTTCGGCGAACGGCTGAAAGTGAGCGCGCGCGTGTGGGCGTGGTTGAACGGCGCCTGGGTCGTGTTCTACGCCCTCCTTGGGGCCCTCAATCTCCTCGTCGCGCACTACGCGAGCGAGCGCGCCTGGGTTACCTTCAAGGTGTTCGGGCTCACGCTCCTCACGTTCGCGTTTGTCGCTTTGCAGGTATTCTGGCTCGCCGCGCGCGCGGGGGCGCCCGGTGCGGCGGCCGCGCCGCAATGAACGAGCCGCTCATGAGAGAGATCCGTAGCGCGCTCGAGCGGGCACTCGCGCCCTCAGCGCTCGAGATCAGCGACGACAGCGCTCATCACGTCGGCCATGCCGGCGCACAAAGCGGCGCGCACTTGCGCGTGAGGCTCGTTTCCGCGGCTTTCCGCGGACGCTCGCCGATTGAGCGGCACCGCCTCGTTTATGCCGCTCTCGCAGGGCTCGTCGGCGCGCGCGTGCACGCCCTGCAGATCGAGGCGCGCACGCCCGAGGAGCGCACTTGAGGCGCAGGATTACTTTCTCTTGACCCCGACCGTCATAAATCCACCGGAAACAGCACTCATGAACTATCCGCGTCTTCTCGTTGCGTTCATCGCGCTTACCGCGCTCGCCGTGCTCAGCGCCTGCCAGCCGAAGAGCGCTGCGACTCCAACCGACACTTCATCGCCGGTCGCGACCGTGAACGGCACGCCCATCACCCGCAATTTCTATGAGTTCTACATCAAACAAGCGACCGGCAAGACTTCGGCCGATCTCAACGCACAGCAGCGCACCGCAGCGCTCGACAACCTGATCCGCGGGCAGCTGATCGCCGACCAGGCCGTCAAAGACGGTGTCGATAAGAGCGACGATGTCCCTTCGATGCTCGAGCTCGCGCGCCTCTCGGTGCTGCAGCAGGCGGTATCGGAGAGCTACCTCAAGGACCGCAAGCCCACCGATCAGGAGCTGCGCGCCGAGTACGAGAACGAGATCAACCAGATGCCGAAGTTCGAGTACCACGCCGAGCACATCCTCGTCGCCACCGAACCCTTCGCGGAGAAAGTCATCGAGCAACTCGGCAAAGGAGCGAAATGGGACGACCTCGCGAAGAAGGATTCGATGGACCCCTCGAAGAGCAACGGGGGGGATCTTGGCTGGCTGGCGCTCGATCGGATGCCGCCCGAATTTGCCGCGGCGCTCCAATCGCTCAAGCCCGGCGAGTACACCCATAAGCCCGTACAGACCCAGTACGGCTGGCACATCATCCGCCTCGTCGAGACGCGCGATGTGACGCCCCCGCCCTACGATCAGGTGAAGCAACGGCTCGTGCAGGTCGTCGAGGCGAAGAAGTTCCGCGCCTACGCCGATGATCTCGTGAGCAAGGCGAAGATCGAGAAGTTTCTCGATCAGCCTGCCCCTGCCAAGGCGCCCGCCGCGGGAACCGCGCCGACTCCGACGCCGAGCCCAGCGACACCCGCGCCTACCCCAGCGCCGGCCCCGGCACCGAAGAACTAGACCCGCTCCGCGGCGGGGCCTGCTCGCGCATGCCCCGCCGTGTGACGCGCCGTTCCTCCGCCCCCGCCCGCTGCTACTTGGTCTCAAGCAGCGCGAGCAGCTCCTTCTCATTGATGACCTTGACGCCGAGCTCACGCGCCTTCGCGAGTTTCGAGCCCGGGTCGGCCCCGGCGAGGAGGTAACTCGTCTTCTTCGAGACACTGCCGGAGACTTTTGCCCCGCGCGCGCTGAGTGCTTCCTCTGCCGCCTCGCGCGTCATCGTGCTGAGTGTCCCCGTGATCACGAACGTCTGTCCCGAGAGGGGCTGCGGAGAGCTCTGCGCCTTACTATCGATCTCAGGCCACTTCACACCTTTTGCTCGTAACGCTTTGATTACCTTACGGTGTTCAGCCGAGGAAAAGAATGCCGCGACGTGCGCTGCGACCACCGGACCCACATCCGGCACTTCCTGGATCGCCGCTTCGTCGGCGCTCATTAGCCGCTCCAGCGTGCCGAAATGGCGCGCGAGCGCGAGCGCAGTCGCCTCGCCGACCTCGCGGATCCCAAGCCCGAAGAGTAGCCGCGGGAGCGTCGTCTGCTTGCTCTTCTCGATCGCCGCGAGCAGGTTGGCGGCGGATTTTTCGCCCATGCGTTCGAGTTCCGCCAGCTCACCGAGCGTGAGCGTGTAGATGTCGGCGGGGGATTTGACACGATCGCGCTCGACGAGCTGCTCGATCAACTTCTCCCCGAGCCCTTCGATGTCGAGCGCGCGGCGGCTCGCAAAATGCCGTAGCGCCTCCTGGCGCTGCGCGCGGCAGGTGAACCCTCCGGTGCAGCGCGCCACCGCCTCGCCGGGTGCGCGCAGCACTTGCGAATTACAGACCGGACAGCGCGCAGGCAACTCGACCGCTTGGGTGCCGCGCGGC
>DASPTE010000076.1:0-45781 GCA_035623585.1 Steroidobacteraceae bacterium
GCACCCCCCGGCCCTCCGACTCCTCCGACACCGCCTACGCCGCCGGCGCCACCAACACCACCGACACCACCAACACCACCGACGCCACCAACACCACCGACGCCACCAACACCGCCCACGCCGCCGGCGCCACCGACGAAGTAGTTGTTGTGATTGATGTAGACGCCGCCGCCGTGGTACCCCCAGCCACAGCCCCAACCCCAGGCTCCGCCCATCCACGCTCCCATCATGAAGCCCCAAGCGAACGTGACGGCCACGGCGCCGGGCGGATAGTACGGGTAGTAAATGGGTGGATACGGGTAGACGGGCGGGCCGTAGACGACCACCGGATCGTAAGAAGGGACATAGATAACCTGCGGATTCGCCGGTTCGATCACGATCACGCTCTGATTGTCGATCGACTGCGTCTCGACGACCTGCTGCTCGTTCGTTTTGAGATTGCCTTTGTCCTGGGCTTTCTTACGCATCCGTTGGATCGCATCCATCACGTCCTGCTGCTGCGCGAGGAATGCGTTGCCGAGATCCGTCGTCCACTGGATATCGTTGGCTAGGCGATTAGCGACGTCAGGAAGGGCGGCGAGCGCCTGAACACTCGCGTCCCAGGGCTGCTTTGCCGCAGCCTCGGCCAGCGCCTTGTCCTTCAGGTTCGGATTTTTCTTCAGCCACTGCTGAAGCTGAATGATCTCGAGTGGGTACGTGGAGGCGGCCAAAAGTTGCCCGAGTAACGGGTCGGGATAGAGCGCAACGGGAGCGACCAGCGAGTCGAGTTGATCGGGTGGAATTTTCGCGCCTTCCGCCGGCGGTGCCGTTCCAGCGCTCTTGGCCGCCGGTGCTGCGGCCGCGGCCTGTGCCGATGGTGCTGCCGTCGTGGATCCGCTCGGCGGAGGCGCATACGTCGATTTGCTGGGCTGGCCCGGGGGTGGGTGCGTAGCGCACGCAGCCGCACCGAGCACGATGGCGAGGGTTGTCACCAGCGCCCCGAAATCAATTCGTCCCGGAAGCCTTTTCATGGAGATCATTCCCAGCAAATTCTTCTAGTGTGGGACAGGGTCCCGGCGCCAGCACAATACGCGGCACCAATCCGCCTGTCATCCGGGCGATCCCTAGGGCCCGTTACACGTGACCCGCGGTGGGCAGATCCCTAAGGATGCCGGCGCTCAGGAACCATTGGCTTGCGCCGACGCGATGCGGGCTGGTGGGAGTGTAGAGACGGAGTGTCCCGGACGATTTAAGTTCCGCCGGTCGCGCACACGAAAAGCTGCGCGGGCGGAAGATTGCGTCGCTCGAAGCTGCGCCTGACCTCGCCAAACGTCCGCTCGAGCACGGGAAGAACTCTCGCGGTGAACTGATACACGAGGAATGCGCCACCGGGTTCGAGCGCTGCGCGGCTCTTCCCGACGATGTCGGCGCGCACGGGGTCCGGCATGCTGCCGAGCGGAATGCCCGAGATGATGTAGCGGGGCGCAGGCAAGCCGAGCCGTTGCAACACGGTCTGCACTTCTGCGGCCGAATCGTGCACGACGTGCAGGCGCGGATCAGGGAGCGAATTGCGCAGGAAGCGCACGAACTCACGATTGGTCTCGATTGCAACCAACTGTGCATCGGCCCGCATGCGGCGCAGGATCTCCGCGGTGAAGGTGCCGACGCCCGGTCCGTATTCGACGATCACACGGGCTCGTTCCCAATCGATCGGTTCGAGCACCTGGTTCACTAGAAAGCGAGAGCTCGGGATGATCGAGCCCAGCATGAATGGGTAGCGAACGAAGTTGCTCGCGAACAGTAATATCTCGCTGAGTCGCGTTCGGACGTTTGATTGCATGATGGATCTCTCGTTTCGAAGGATGCGTACGTTCACGGCCGCCCGGCGCGAGCTGCGTGCCCCTCGCAGCTCTCGTGCGGCCGTCGTCGCGAGTCGGGTCTTTGCCGCGGAGCGCGCGGATGGACCATTCCCCGGCAACAGGACCCAAACCCGCCGGATCTTAGTGGATTCGCGGGCCCCGTGCCACGCACGCGAACCCGATGAGGGGTGTTGATCACTGCTCTAAACCGGCCCATGCGCAACTCATGTTCCACAGCGATTCCTGCAACTGCACATCGTTGGCGAGGGGCGCGGCGGGCTGGGGCTTGTGGTGTTCATCGAAATAGCGGCCGCTCACGCCGGCAATGTTGTCGGCCAGCGCGAGGTGCAAAGTCGTGCGCGCGCCGCGTTCGGCATCGAACACTTTTTGGCCGAGCAGCGCTTTCAGCAGTTGCAGCCACCGCGGCAGGAGATGGGTTGCGACAACGCCCGGATGGAGGCAATTCACGCAAACGTGGGTACCCGCAAGGCGCCGTGCCAAAGCGAAGGCATGCAGAATGTTGGCGAGCTTCGACTGCGCGTAGGCGGCGACCCCGTTGTACCGGGCACGCGGGTCGGTTATCCGGTCAAAGTCCAGCCGGCCGCGCAGATGTGCACGGGAGGCGACGTTGATGATGCGCGCAGCCGGGTCGAGGCACTTCAGCAGCAGCCCTGTCAGCAGGAACGGCCCGAGATGATTGGTCGCGAAGGTGAGCTCGAAGCCATCCACCGACATCCGGTGCCTGGTGCTCACCATCCCGGCGTTGTTCACGAGCAGCGTGATCCGCGGGTACGCGCCGCAGACCGTGGCGGCGCTGCGTCGCACCGAGTCAAGCGATGACAGATCGCACTCGATGACATCAACCGAGGCGCCGGGAACCTGCGCGACGATTTCCTCACGCACGGCGCGGCCGGCAACGACGTCCCGACATAACATGACGACGCGCCGCCCCGCACGCGCGAGCTCCCGGCTCGTGACCCGGCCAATGCCGTGCGTGGTGCCGGTAATGACCGCGACCTCGCTCAAGCGACAGCGGCCTTGAGGTCGAGAAGAGGTTGTCCCATGCGGATGACGCTCCCCTGTTGAAGTTGGGGGGACAGCGTGACGCCGGGGGGCGCGAAGGCGACGATCGTCGAGCCGTGCTGGAACCAGCCCATCTCCTCGCCTTTGCGCAGCGTCGCATCGCAGGGCAGCGTGTTCGGCCCCCGATACCTCAGATGCAACAGCACATCCGCACAGTGCAGCCGAATACTTGCCACCAGAATCGCTGCCACGGGCACGAGCGTGATAAGGTGCTGCGAGGGAAACAGCCGGCAGCGGATGATGGCGCGCTCGTTCTTGCAGAAGAGCTTCTCGACGCGTTTCAGACTGATCGGATTGACGTTCCAGGTATCCCCGGAAACGTAGGTAATCTGCTCGACGCGGCAGTCGTAGGGAGCGTGGAAGCGGTGATACATGCCCGCGGTGAGCCGCAGCGTGACGAAGGACCCTTGCTCGTAGGTGCGCACAAGTTCGGCATCGCCCAAAAGATCCATGAGCGTGTAGGGAAAGCCTTTGGCCTGGAGCACCGAACCGGCGGCCACCTGACCCATCGCGCCGACGATGCCATCGCACGGACTCACGACAATCGACGGATTGGGATCAATTTTCCGCGCGCCCTCGCGAAGCTCTCGAGTGAAGCATTCCTGCAGAGTCCTGAAGCGAGTCGTTCGGGCGTCACTCAGATCGAGCCCCCCGAATCGCCGCCAGAGGCCGATGCAGACATTGCGGATCAGGGGTTGTTCGAGCTGGCTCAGCCAGCCCATAAGGAGCGTCGCCGAGCGGCGCGGGAGGCGGTTCGTGAGCAGGAAGTGCCACTCTTCGCGTCGTGTCAATCTGGCGAGCGCCGCGCGGATTGTCATCGCACTGTCACCAATACGAAATAATTTGCGCGTCGGGCAACCGGCTGCGAACGACGTCGCGGACAATCTCGGTGTGAGAGCTCAAGATCGCCGGCCGTTCGCAGGCACGCTCCCGCCCCCCGATTCCATCGCCTAGGTCCGATCATGCTCTGGTACGTCGTTGGTGCGTTGATGCTGCTCGTGGTGCTGCGCAAGGCACAGCTGCGGCTCATGCTCTCGCGCGCAAAACACCGATCGCTCGCCGGTCACGGCCGCATCGCCCGCCTCGTGGCCCGGCTCATTCCTTATTACGCCTACGACGAGACAGGCTTCTTCAGCGCCGACGGCGCACCGTCCGAGGTCACGGCGCAGCGACGCTCGGGATTCATGGCACTCGCGGCCCTCTACGCGCAGCGTTTTCCCAAGACCGCCGCTCGCACGCGCGAGGTGGAGGGAGCGATCTCTGACCTGCAGTTCACGGCGCGCTACCGTGTGCCGTTTCAGTTCAGCCCCTTCGTCCGTCGGCACCTGCAGGCGGGAGTGTTCCTCGAGCGCTCCACGGACAGCACCGTCACGGACCTCGACGGCAATCGCTTCTTCGAATTGAGCGGCTCGTACGGCGTGAACCTCTTTGGCTATGACTTCTACAAACAATGCATCGAGCGCGGAAGCGAGCGGGTGCGCGACTTGGGGCCCGTGCTCGGCGCGTACCATCCGGTAATCACTTATAACGCGCGGCGCCTGCGCGAGATTTCGGGTCTCGACGAAGTGTCGATGCACATGTCGGGCACGGAGGCGGTGATGCAGGCCGTGCGGCTCGCGCGCTACCACACGCGACGTCGGTATCTTGTGCGCTTCTGCGGCGCGTACCACGGTTGGTGGGGTGATGTTCAGCCGGGGATTGGCAACCCCCTGCCCGCTGAAAGCACCTACACGCTTAAAGAGATGGACGAGCGCTCGCTGCGCGTGTTGCGCGCCCGCCGTGACATCGCCTGCGTGCTCGTGAATCCGGTGCAGGCCATGCACCCGAACGCCAGCGCGCCGGCCGATTCCGGACTCCTCGACAGCGCGCGCTCCGCGCACTTCGATCGTGCGGCCTATAGTGCCTGGCTTCGCGAACTGCGCGAGGTCTGCTCTAAGCGGAACATCGTTCTCATATTCGATGAGGTGTTCGTCGGGTTCAGGCTCGCTCTGGGGGGCGCGCAGGCGTACTTCGGGGTGCGCGCCGACATGGTGACGTACGGCAAATCCCTTGGCGGGGGGCTGCCGGTCGGCGTTGTCTGCGGACGTCGCGATTTGATGAAGCGCTTCGATGAGGAGCGGCCCGCCGATATCTGCTTCGCGCGCGGCACCTTCAACTCGCATCCCTACGTCATGGGCGCCATGCACGAGTTCCTGCAGCATCTCGAGACGGAGCCGATCCGCGCTCTCTACGAAGGCCTCGACGCGGTCTGGGAGGCACGCGCCCGTCAGCTCAACGAACGTCTGCGCGTGGCGCAGCTGCCCGTTCAGATATCGCATCTCTCGTCCATCTGGACCATCAGTTATTTGCAGCCCTCGCGATACAACTGGATGTTCCAGTACTACTTGCGGGCCGAGGGTCTGGCGCTCAGCTGGGTGGGTACCGCACGACTCATCTTCAGCATCAACTACACCGACAGTGACTTTGCCGCGGTCGCCGACCGCATAGTGGCGGCGGCCGAGGCAATGCGCCGCGATGGGTGGTGGTGGCCGGGCGCCGCACTCACCAACAAGGCCATCCGGCGGCGCATGTTTCGCGAGCTCGTTCAGGCGTGGTGGGCCACGTCCTCGAGCACGTCCTCCATGGGATCGCGCAGTTCCCCGCGTAGCACGTACAAGGGAGCGCGGCAGTAGAGTTTGACGTCGTGGAAGGGGTCCGTGAGGATCTTCGTGAACCAGACGACTCCCGTCATCACGTCCTGCTGGAGGAATAGCTGCACGGTACGGAAGAGGAGCGCGCCGATACCGAGCGCGAGCCACACCTGACAGACGTGGCGTATGAAGTCCGCGCGGCCCGTCGCGGGGTGCAAGATTCCGAAGAAGGACGGGTAGACCCACAGCACCACCGGCACCAGCGCCCACAGCGTCAGCAGCACGGTCTTTCGCCTCAGGTTGTAGCCGACCTTGATTTGCTCCTTGTATTCATGGGTCGCCCTGTTGACCGTGTCGTAGTCCTTAGGCTCGAAGAAAAAATGCCCCGCCTGTCGGGTCATCATCGCCACCAACCAGCCGATGAGAGCAGCGGCGGCCGGGTTGGTGAAAATAGTCACATAGGCCGTGAGGAAGCTCAGCGCACTCACGAGGTGCAGCGTCTGGTTAATGCGGCAGTGATGGTAATAACGATGGTCGTCCCACCGTTGCTTCTTCAGCTCTGCTAGGAAACCGTGCATTCGAACTCCTTCGAAAACAGACGGCGCCGTCGTGCGCCGGCATGAAGGAATTATAGGAAAATTGTTTCCAACATATGACAGAGCTGCGGAATTTTGCGCCGGGGATCACGATTTGGAGAAAGTTGACGGGCCGCCCGCCTCATCCTCGCTCATCACTAACACTCGCGCATCGCGAGAGGATTGAGACCCGGATGCGTCGTACGCAAGCAGCAGCGCGAAAATTGCGGATCGCTACTACCAGCCGATGGGAGTGTAGACGAACCCCGCGGGAGCGTAGTCGGGCGCCCACGGACCCCATGCATCCCACGACCAGGCGGAATCGGCATAAGTGATTGCCGTGAGCTGCTGCTCGGTCGCAAGCTGCTCCGCTACCTGGTTCGCCCGGAACTGGTCATACGCCTGTTGCGTCCCCACGTAGAGACAGTCGCAGACGAGCGCATCGGCATAAACATAGTGGATCGTGTCGCCGTTTTGCCGGACCAGAAATTGGTGCGCGGGCAACCGAGCGATCATCGCCTGGCGGTCGGGCGTATTGGCGGGCTTCATGATAAAGCCCGCGGCAGCGAGCTGGTCCTCAAATGCGCCGTAATCGGGCGGCTGCGTGGTCTGACACGCAGCAAGTAAGGCGGCAGCGAGAAACGCGCCGAGCGTTGAGAATCTACGAGCGGTGTTGGAATCCATGCTCCGCCTCGACTGGATGAAGAACAAGATGCCGGCGCGTGCCAAGACGCGCCGTGGTTATTGTAGCGGCTCGCGAGCGCTTCGGGTCAGCTCTTGGCGCCCACGCGCGCGATCCATTCGTCCATGAGTTGCTCGAGAAGCGTGAGCGGCACGCCGCCATTTTCCAAAATTACTCCGTGGAAGCCCTTCAGGCTGAATTTGTCCCCGAGCGCGGTCTTCGCTTTCTCGCGCAGTTCGAGGATCTTGAGTTCGCCGACTTTGTAGGCGCACGCCTGTCCTGGTAGCGACATGTAACGCTCAACCTCCGAAGTCACATCACCCACCGCCATTCCAGTCGTACTCACCATGTAGTCGATCGCCTGCTCGTGTGACCAGCCCCCGGCATGGAGGCCGGTGTCGACGACCAGCCGCGCGGCGCGCAGGAGTTCGAGCTGCAGCCGTCCAAGATTGCCCCACGGGTCGTCCTTGTACATGCCCATTTCCGCCGCGAGCTGCTCGGCGTAAAGCGCCCACCCTTCGGCGTATGCGGTGTAGAGAGTCTGCTGGCGGATCAGCGGCAGATCCTTCAGGCCGAGCGCGATAGAGATCTGCAGATGGTGGCCCGGGACCCCCTCGTGGTAGGCGACCGTCTTCATGCCCCAAATGGGCACCTCATTCATGTCTCTGAGGTTTGCGAAGAACGTTCCCGGCCGGGAACCGTCCATCGCGGCCTGCTCATAGAAGGCGCCCGCGGCGCCCTTTTCCTGCGACTCGGGCACGCGCACGACTTTCAGACGTGTCGTCGGCAAAGTGGGGAAATATTCTGCCAGCCGCGCGCTCATCTCATCGAGCAGTTGTTGGTAGCGGTCCAGTGCTTGTTTGCGTCCCTCGTCGGTGTTCGGAAAAAGAAAGCGCGGGTCCTTGCCGAGCGCCGCCATGCGTGCACCGACGCTCCCGCTCGCAAGTCCCTGTGCATTGAGAAGCGTGTCCATCTCGGCGCTGATGCGCGCGACCTCGGCCAGGCCGAGGGCGTGGACTTTCTCCGGCGCGTAATCGGTGGTGGTCATCGCTTTGAGCATCACCGCATAGTAAGCGGGCCCCTCGGGGAGCCGCCCGACGCCCGCGCCCTGGCCGGCGGACAGGGGTCTGAGCGCAATGAGCGCGGCGCTCATGCGCGCGTACGCGGGGTACACGCCGGTTCGGAGTGCCTCCACGGCCTTGTGCTCGAGCTCGCGCTTGCGGGTCTCATCGAGGGACTTGACCTTGTTCATGCGCTCGACGAAGGACGTTACGAGAGCGTTCTCCTCGGGTCGCGCTGCGACCGTATCGGCGATGACCGTGAGCGAGCGCTCAAGGAGCGAGGGCGGCAACACGACGCCGACCTTCGATTGACGCTGCAGTTCCGCCGTGGCGGCGTCGAGCTTGCTCCCCATCGCTTCGAGCCGCCGCACGTAGTTGCGCGCGGTCTTGTCGTTTCTGACGACGTGAGTGCTCTCCATGAAAAGCGGCAACACCGCCTCGATGCCGAAACTCGGCCAAATCGGGTATGGCCCGTTTTCAGGGTCAGGCGGGAGCCAGTCAAAGCGCTGCAACCCGAGCGCCGTCTCGTATTGATCAACCAGGATGTCGTAGGTCATCTGATCCTGGCGGGCGAGCTTCGCGCGGTCGAACCAGCGAACCTCTTTCAGAAATCGCGCAGTCTGCGCGTAGGCGTGGTCGCGGTACTCGAGCGTGTAGGGTGTGAGTTTGCCGGAATGAAAGTCGAGCACGGTGCCATCGGTGAGACCGATCGTTGTGAACAGTTCCGGATTACCGAGGACGAATTCCAGCGCCTGGCGGTTGGCGAGCATGTTTATGGAAAACGGCTTGCCCCAGACGGTGCGGTAGGCCACAAAGGCGAGCACGATGAGAAGTGCGGCCCCGATACCACCGGCGATGCGCCATGCTCTCTTCATTCGGATAGCTCTCCCCGGGTTGCGTCGTGGGCGTCGGCCGCTTCGTGTAAGTGCTTGTCCCGGCTGGCAAAGTCAGCAATTGCACGTTCCGCGCCGCGCATTGTCTTACGCCTTCACGTGTCTGTGAACGATAACCTGGCCCCCGGAACGCACTCATTATTATCATTGGATGAGTTTACGCGGAGCGCTTGTGCCCCTGACCCGAACCGTCCCACTGCCGATCGAGTTGCCATCGAGTCGTCGGCGCTTTCTGCGGCACGCCGGAGCCGCCGCCGCGATGCTGTTGCCGGCGGTGGGCGCGTGGGCGCGCACGCCCGAGCGGCGCTCACTGTCCCTTGTGCACACTCACACCGGGGAGCGGCTCTCGAGCGTTTATTTTCGGGATGGTGAATACCGTCCCGTCGAGCTCGAACGGATCAATTACCTCCTGCGCGATTTCCGCACTGGGGACGTTCATCCGATAGATCCGCGGGTGCTCGACATTCTCGCGGATCTTCGCGCGCTCGCCGACCGCGACGAGCCGTACGAAATCATCAGTGGCTATCGCTCGCCGCAGACCAACGCCCTGCTGCGTGAGCACTCGCACGGCGTGGCCGAGCACAGCCTGCACCTGCAGGGGCGTGCGATCGATGTCCGGCTCCCTGGATTCGCCAGCAAGAAGCTGCGCGACCTCGCACTCGGCCTGCGACGTGGCGGCGTCGGGTTTTATCCGCAATCGGACTTCGTCCATCTCGACAACGGCGAGGTCCGCTTCTGGTGAGTAAGTCCCGCTGCTCAGTGCGCCGGCGCTAGAGCAAGATCGCGCTCGAGCCTCTTGTCGTAGCCGTAGATATCATCGAAGAACAAAATCGGGCCTGCCTCTGTCGCGAGCGCCGTGCCGTAGAGGATCAGCACCGTAATCGGTTGCGTGAGATTCACGCGCACGGTTTTCGTGCCGTTCATCGCTGCGTCAATCGTCTCGCGGGTCCAATCCCCCGGTGCATCCTTCAGCACGAGCGTAGCGAGCGCCAACGGGTCCTGGACCCGAATGCAACCGTGACTGAAGGCGCGCACAGTCTCGTTGAAGAGCCGGTGTGCGGGAGTGGAATGCAGGTAGACGTTGTAGCTATTGGGGAACATGAACTTGATGAGCCCAAGGGCATTGTCTTCGCCGGGTAACTGGCGCAGGCGCAGCTTCCCCGCGGCCAACGCCTCGATCGCTTCGGGACTCGGGTCGACGGTGGGCGAGGAATCGCTCTGTCCGTTGACGATCTCCAGGCGGTTGGCCGCGAGATAGCCCGGGTTGGCGCGGATTTTCGGCAGCATCTCGTTCATGGTGATGCTGTAAGGCACATCCCAATACGGTCGAATGACGACGTACTTCATGTCCGATTCGAAGACCGGAGTCCGCTGCTTCGGGTAATTGCGACCTACGATCACATCCATTTGCAGGATATCGGCGACCCGGTCCTCCGTGGTGCGAAAGGCGAAGAGCCGAAACTGCGGGATGTTGACGATGATCGGCGGTGTTTGGAATGGTGGCAGCCAGCGCCAGCGCTCGAGCGTGAGATCGATCTGGCGGACGCGTCGCGTGAGCGGCGTCGTCAGCGCAGCGAACGTGCCCTTGCCGAGCACGCCATCGGCCGTGAGGCCGTGGCGGCGCTGGAAGTTCTGCACACCGGCGCTCAAGTCCGCATCGAAGGTCAGATCCGCTACGTCGCTGCCGGGAGCTAAGTCGCCGAGCGCCCGCAGCAGGCGGCGCAGCGCCGGTGCCCCCGAGTAGCTGTCGCCTGCTTTGAGGCTCGCGGACACCGCTGGCAGATGTGTCAGATCGGGCTGCTGAGCGAGTTTGAGGTAGGCCGGCAAGGCTGCCTTGAGCAGCGCGTAATGGTAGAAGGGCGGCTCGATGGCCGCGAGACTCGCCTTGATGTCAGTGCTTCGGACGAGACTCTCGAGCGCGGCGCCGAGATCGAGATTGCGCTGCGCAGGGAGTAGTTCGAAGCCGGCGGATGCCGGATCGACGCGCCCGTAGTGCAGATCGCTCATGAAGCCGAGCGCGGCCGCCGACAACCTCACATCGAACTGCGCCCAGCGCTGCACGTCGTTGGCCGCTGAGGCGGGGGGCGCATTCATGAGCTGCGCGAGGGCGGCTGCCCCGTAGTCCCGGGGCTCAAGCCCGTAGGCATCGGCGTCCTGCAACTCGCGCACCAGCGCCTCGGCCTGAACGCTTGCGTGACCGTCGCGACTCCAAAGCGGTGCATCCCCGGAGCGCGCATAAACGGCGGGCAGCGCCTCGGCGGCACCATGAGCGGGGGAGGTCTTGCGGGCTCGGGGACTGTTGGAGGGAATCGCAGCGGCAATTGCCTCAGGCAAAGCACCGCTCGCCTGCGCGCTCACGTTCTCGCACATCACCCAGCCGAGTGCACCGACGAGCAACAGGCTCATTCGGCGCACGAGTCTCCGCGCGGGGCGGGTCTTCCCTGGCCTCACTGACACGCGAACATTGTCGCAGAGCGAGTTCGCGCGTGACCACCAACCTCTGGCATCGCCGGCCGTTCAATTGCAGCTCGCACTGCATTGCGGCACACTCGAACCGCCGCGCGAGTACTCAGGCGCACAAACACGGGACGCGGCCGATCGGTCTCATCGAATCTTGCAGACTGTTGAATTCTAATTAGAAATCTGAGCAGAGAGGAATTCCGTTTGCAGTCACTTGCCCCAACGGTGCGGGCGGTCCCGGTCGGGAACGTCCCGCGCGAGGCCCCGCTCGTGGCTAGCGCTTCGGCCGCCGCCCTGCCGGCTAGCGCGCTCGACGATGACGCCTGGGATGACCTCCTGAGCTTCATCGAGGAGCGGCGCGTGATTCCGATCGTCGGGCCCGAGCTGCTGATGGTGGAGACCGATCGCGGCGCGCAGCTGCTCTTTGACTGGGCAGCCGAGAAGCTCGCTGCCCGGCTCAATGTGAACGCGGCCGATTTGCTGGGTCTCGCGCCGCAATTGCAGTCGGCGCACGAAGTGCAGCTCTGGCGCAAGCGCATCCAGAGTGCGCAGAAAGCGTCGGCCGCCGGCGGCGATTCAACGACGGCGGGTCGGAGCACGGGGTGAGCCCGGGTCCCGTGCCGGTGTTCCGCTCGAGCGGGCAGTCGGGCTTCTCGAGTTTCATCAGCACGCACCCACTGCGCCGCTTCGCACGCAAGCGGGTGCACGAGATTGACGTCCGGTTCACGCCGATTCCCTGCACCGTACCGACGCCCGAGGGCCTCGTACATGCACGCGCGGGCGATGCCATCCTGACCGGCATCGACGGCGAGCACTGGCGAGTATCGCGCACGCATTTTGCCGACAAGTATCGTCCCGTGCCGCCCACGGTTGCGGGTGAAGCGGGACGCTACGTCAGTCTTCCGAACCGCATCATGTGCCTTCAGATGACGGAGGCGTTTGACGTGCTATTGGCCGATGGCGTGTCACGCCTGAGTGGCAAGGTCGGCGACTGGCTGGTCGATTATGGTGATGGGAGTCTCGGAATTGTCTCACCGCCGATCTTTGCCACCACGTACGAGTTCGTCGACTGACGCGCCGATGGCTCTGCATCAGGCAATTCAGGCACTGCTTCTGATCGGCGTGCGGCTCGAGCCGGCCGGTCCGCGCACCGCACCGCACCCTCCGCCCCCGCTGACGCCGCTCATCGAGTCGATCGCGCCCGCCCACCACGCATTCGATGCGCGAGCGCTCGAGTACGGAAACCGCTATCGGAGCGGCTTCTGGGCCATCTACATCCTGAGCGCGATTGCGGTGCTGTTCGCGGTGCTGCCGATGGCGCTCGGCTGGGACAGCCCCGGGCACAGACTGCACTCCTACGCGGCGCTCTGGGCGCTTGGCGAAGTGTTGGTCATCGGCGCGGTGTTCGCGATCTACTGGCGCGGCCATCGGCGTCACTGGCAGGAACAGTGGTTGGGCGCGCGCACTACCGCGGAACTTACCTGGTACCTGCCGATGCTGGCGCCACTGCTTGACTTCACCGCACCGTCCGCGGAGCCCAACTGGTACTGGAGAGTGTTCGACCCGGGTCAGCATCTGCGCGCAGCCGACGATGTCACCGCCCTCTGCGCGCGCAACGAGCCGCTGGCGCGTCAGTTACTCGAGAATGCCTGGTCCGATCCTCAATTCATCGACTCCTATGCCCGCTGGACCATCGAGATCCTCGAGCAGCAGCGCCGCTACCATCATCAGATCGCGACCAAACAGCATGCACTGCTGCACCGTGTCCATCTTGTGACCAGTTGGCTTTTCGGTCTGACGGCGCTCGGGGCGCTGCTGCATCTGGTGATGCATACGATCTGGCTGTCGATAATGACGACCTTCTTCCCGGCGCTTGGTGCCTCGCTCCACGGCGCGCTCGCCCAGTCGGAGGCCTATCGACTGGGTAAGACTTCCGAACGGCTCATGACGCAACTCAAAGGGACGATTGATCGGATCCGCGCGCTCATCGAACCGCCCGGCTCGACCGTCGACGCCGGCTCGCTCAAGGTGACCGTGGAGGGCGCGATCGCGCAAATCCTTGAAGAGCACCAGGATTGGCACCTGCTCATACGGCCGCATCACTTGCCGCTCGGCTGAAAGGCGAGTTGCGACCGCGATAGTCAGTTTGAGAGATGCGGCGAGATCACACCTTGTCGAGCGGGGTGTTGCCGCCTGTGAACTCGGCGCGCGCCTGGGCGAGGCGGTAGTTGTGCTCGCTACGCCAGTGCCGCCAGTTGAGCAACCCGTGTAGCCCGTAAATCATCTTGAACAGCCGCAGCCGCCACATGACACGCGGCTCATCGAAGAAATCCCCGGCGAGCATCGAAATCACCGCCTGTTCGAGCTGCCAGGTGTTGCGCGGGCTGCGAAACATCTGTTGCATCACCGGGCTGTTGAAGCGGTAGATTAGGAAGGAGAGTCGGTTCATGCCTGCGCGCAGCCGACGTTCCAGTTTGCGCAGCAGTGCCTTCTCGCTCTTGGGCTCGCGCAGCGCCGCATCGATCACCTGCACCGCCTGTTCCGCGCCGCTCATCGCGAGGTAAACACCGGAGGAAAACACCGGATCGAGGAAGGCGAAGGCATCGCCGATGAGAATCCAGCCCGGGCCCCCCATGCGCCGCGAGTCGTAGGAGTAATTGCCGGTCACGCGCACTTCGTTGCCGATGAGCTGCGCCTCGCGCATCCGCTCCCAAAGCGGGGGACTGCGCTTGAGCGTGTCGAGGAGAAACTCGAGCGTGCGGCCCTTGCGCTGCTTGAGGTAATCCGGGCGGCACACCGCGCCGACGCTCATCACTCCATCCGGGAGCGGAATCATCCACATCCAGCCGTGTTCGAAGCCGTAGATGCTGATATTGCCGGCATCGTTGCCCGCCCGGGGCCTGGCGTCGCGGAAGTGTCCGAAGATCGCGGCACTTTGGTGCTCGCGGTTTTTGCGACGCAGCTTCTTCTTCGCCGCCAGAAAGGTGTCGCGGCCACTGGCATCGACGAGATAGCGCGCCTGCAGCTGGTAGCTGTCACCTTCATCGGTGCGCACATCGACCCGCGTATCGCGCGGATCGAGCTGCTCGATGCTGATTGCCTCGTGGCCCTCGCGACCGTGCGCGCCGGCTGCGCGCGCGTGCTCATAGAGCATGCGGTCGAAGTCCTGCCGCCACACCTGATAGGCGTGCGGGGGACTTCCGCAGAGCGCCCGGAAGAACTCGTAGGTTCGATAACCGTCGGCGTTGTCCGCCTCGAAATCGGCGCCGCGCTTGCAGACGCCGAGCGCGCGAACTTTTTCATGCACGCCGAGCCGCTCGAACACCGGGAGATTCATCGGCAGAAGAGACTCGCCGATGTGAAAACGCGGGTGATGCGCCTTCTCGAGCACGATCACCCGGTAACCGCGCCGCGCGAGGAGCGCCGCGGCGGTGCTGCCGGCCGGGCCGCCGCCGATCACGACCACATCGCACCGCTCGGGGGTCGTTTGGGTCCGATCCAGCATGGGGCCTTATGGTAGTTCGAAACCCTGTAACAATCTTGCCAGTATCCCCGCCGAGTAGTGGCGGGCAATCTCGCGCAGGAAACGCTGAAAATCGTGGGGGGAATTCTCGTCAGCGTTATCGGAGATCGTGCGCACCACGCCAAAGGGAACGCCGTACTCGGTGCAAACTTGCGCGACCGCGGCCCCTTCCATCTCGACACACAGGACCGCCGGCAGGCGCGCGTGCAGTTCCCGCACCTCTGTCGCGCTCGAGAAAAACTTGTCGCCGCTCGCTACAAGCCCGGTCGTAACCTTGGGCGTGCGGATCGCAAAGAAATCGAGTTCCCGTGCCGCGACAGCCGACCTCAGGTCCGCGCTCAGGAAGTGCTGGACCGCATTGAAGAGGCCCTCGCCGAGCTTCGCATCGGCAGGCAGGATCGATTTTCCAAGGAGCGGGATCTGGTAGCGCGGAAAGATCGGGCTGGCATCGAGATCGTGCTGAATCAGTCCGCTCGCAACCACCACATCGCCGATCGCGAGATCGCCGGCGATACTGCCCGCGACACCGCTGAAAATGACCCGCGTTACCTGGAAGGCCGCGAGTAACTGCGTGACCGTGGCGGCCGCCGCCACCTTTCCCCAGCGCGAGAAGACCGCGATCGTCTCGATGCCGTGGAACGTGCCGAGGTGAAAGCGCCGACCTCCCAAGTCGCGCGTAGTGACCTCGCTCAGGGATTCGACGATCAGCGCGATCTCCTCTTCCATCGCCCCGATGATTGCAATCACGAGTGGCTCGTCCGCGCGGCGTTTGGGAGGTTACGAACGCCGCCGACTCAGGCGAGCCTGAGGGGCAGGGTTCTGAGGCGCTCACGGGTGAGCGCAAATACCGCGTTCGCGACCGCCGGGGCGATCGGCGGCGTTCCGACCTCGCCGACCCCGCCGGGCATCGTGCCATCCGCGATGATCTCGGTCTGGATCTCGGGGCACTCGTACATGCGAAGCGGTATGTAGTCGTGAAAATTGCTTTGCTGCACCTGACCGTTGGCGAGCGTGATCTCCCCGTGGAGTGCCGCGCCGAGACCGAAGACGATGCCGCTTTCGAGCTGTTGCCGAATGAGGTTCGGATTCACCGCAACCCCGCAGTCGATGACACATACCACGCGGTGAACACGGATCTCGCGGCTCGAATTGACGGAAACCTCCGCCGCCTCGGCGACGATGCTGCCGAAGGATGGGTGCAGAGCGAAGCCGCGCGCACGCCCTGGCGGGCTCGGCGAGCCGCAGAGTTCCTGGAGGCGGCGCAGCACGCGCAGGTGGCGCGGGTGCGATGCGAGCAACTTCTCGCGGTAAGCGATCGGTTCTGCATGGGCAGCAGCGGCGGCTTCATCGAGGAACGACTCGACGAAGAACGCATTCTGTGAGTGATTCACCGAACGCCAGATGCCGAGCGGGAGCGGTGGTTCGACGCTTTGGTGTGCGATGCGCACATTCGGGACCGAGTAAGCGGTATCGGACGCTCCATCGGTGGCGGTGTCGGCAAAGGCCGGCGCTCCAAAGCTCGAGCCGGCCGAGGTCATCTTCCAGGCGATGAGATTGCCCGCGCCATCGAGGCCGCCCCTGCAGCGGGCGAGGAACGCGGGCCGATAGTAATCGTGAGTGATGTCCTCCTCGCGCGGCCAGATGAGCTGTACGGGCCGCCCCTCGCTCTCGCGGGCGAGGAGCGCAGCCTGCACGAGGGGATCGCTGAAGTAGCGCCGCCCGAAACCGCCTCCCAGATACGGCACCTTCACCGTGACGCTCGCGGTATGGATGTTGAGTGCCTTGGCGACGGCGGTGCGCGCAAATCCCGCCGCCTGCGTCGCGGCCCAGACGGTGGCCGTGCCGTCCTTGAAGGCGACGGTTGCATTCATCGGTTCCATGCAGGCGTGCGCAAGCAGCGGCACGCGATACTCGGCCTCGAGGGTCTTGGCGGCGCCAGCGAGCGCGAGTTCGACGTCGCCCTTTCTCAGGTGGGCGTGGCCCGAATGCCCATCAAGGCTTGCCTTGAGATCGGCGAACATGCTCTCGCTCGAGACGGCCGCCGCGGCACCGTGATCCCACTCGATGCGCACAAGTTTGAGCGCTCGCATGGCGGTGGAGGCACGGTCGGCGATCACGGCTACGCCGCCCGCGATCTTGCCGATCCCGGCGAGCGCTCCGGCGATCGGTTCGGTGGCCACGACCTTGCGCACTCCGGGTACCGCGAGAGCCTGCGCGGCGTCAAAGCGCGCCACGCGTCCACCGGACGTCGGACACATGCGGATGCTCGCGTAGAGAAGTTCCGGTGGCCGGGCATCGAGGGCGTATTTTGCTGAGCCGTCGGTCTTTGCAGCGCTGTCGATGCGTGGTGCGCTCTGGCCGATCAGTTTCCACTGCGCCGGAGTCTTGAGCGTTACGTTGCGCGGCAGGGGACGGGCGCCGGCCAACGCGGCCAGTTCTCCGTAGGTCGCGCTCCTTCCAGAGCCGTGCGATACACGACCGGCATCGGTGCGGCACTCCGCGTCCCGAACGCCCCAAAGCTCGGCCGCGGCGGCGATCAACATCGCGCGCGCCGCGGCCCCCGCTTCGCGCACGGGCAGCCATTGATCCTTGATGCTCGATGAGCCGCCCGTGCCCGCAAGTCCCGGGATCTCGCGCACGATTCGCCGTGTGAGGCGCGCGCCGAGCCCCGGGTGTTCGGGATCGAAGAACGAGTCGATGAGCGCCGCCTGGTTATTGTAAATGCCGTCGTATCCGGCCTGCTCGAGTCGCACCGATTCCACGGCGAGGTCCATCTCGTCCGCGAGCAGCATGGCAAGTCCCGTGTGTGCGCCCTGGCCCATCTCGGCCTGCGACATCATGAGCGTCACGCTGTTGTCCTGACTCACCTTGACCCAGCCATTGAGCGCCACCTCTCCGGGTGCGGTTGGGAGCGGTCGAGAGGCCATCAACCGCTGGCGCGGCGGGAGTGCGAGCCAGCCGACAACAAAGGCCCCCGCAACCCCGGCGGCGCCGATGAGAAAGTGACGGCGTTTGAGCCGCGGCATGGCGATTCGAGTCTCGGGCGCGGCGCGCGCAAATTCAAGCCGCGCGCCCCCTAGCACGATTCCGCTCATGCGGGAAGCGAGTTTCAGGATGTGTGCGCCCGGGAGTCCTCAGACGTGGCGCTGCGTGGTACCTTCTCCCTCCGACCCTCTTAATAAGGAGTCCGCGACGGATGCCCAGTAAGGTTCCCGACGGCCAGGAGCGGGGTTGGATCGTACCGATCGGCGGTGCGGAGAATAAGGAAAATGACCGGCGGATCCTCGAGCGTTTCGTGGCCGTCTCGGGGGGCGATGAGGCCGACATCGTCGTCATCCCCACCGCGAGCCGCGTGCACGAGACCGGAGTGCGCTATGAGCAGATCTTCACCGACATCGGTGCGAAACGTGTCACCGTCATGGATTTCGACACCCGCCGCGACTGCCAGGAGTCGGGGCGCCTGAGGCGCATCGAGGAGGCGAGCGGCATCTTCTTCACCGGCGGCAATCAGCTTCGACTCACGACGCTGCTCGGGGGCACCCAGGTCGCGAAGCTCATTCGTGTGCGCAACGCCCGCGGCGTCACCGTCGGTGGCACGAGCGCCGGCGCCAGTATCCTCAGCGAGCATATGATTGCGGCCGGGGACGAGGGCTCATCCATGATTGCCGGCAGCGTACGGCTCGCGCCGGGTCTTGGGTTGACCAACCGCTTCATCATCGACCAGCATTTTCGTCAGCGCGACCGCCTCGGAAGGCTCCTTACCGCTCTCGCTTACAATCCGTTCGCGGTTGGCATCGGACTCGATGAGGACACCGCGGCCTTCATCGGGCCCGATGAGACCGTCGAAGTCGAGGGGAGCGGGGGCGTCACTATCGTCGATGGCGCCGAGGTGTCCTTCTCCTCCATCGACAAGGTTGAGGAGGGGCAGCCGGTCTGTGTGCTTGGGCTCAGGCTGCACGTACTCACTGCCGGCGCGACTTTCAACCTCCATACGCGCACCGCGAGCCCCGGTACCCTCAACAGCGACGCCAAGGAGTAACCGACAGCTCAGCTACAGCGCGCGCGGCGAGTTGCCTTGAACAACGACTAGAAGATTCTGCGAGCAACACCCATGCGTATCCTTGAACGTTCCGTGTATGTGGGACCCTCGCTCTACGCGCGCTTCCCCGTCATTCGACTCGAGCTCGACCTCGGAGCACTTGAAGAGTGGCCCACCGGACGGCTCGGCAGCCCCTTCATCGACGCCCTGAGCGCGGCGCTTCCCGGGCTCGCTGAGCACGGCTGCTCGTACCGCGAGCCGGGCGGCTTCTTCCGGCGCATGCGCGAGGGCGAGGGCACTTGGTTGGGACACGTGCTCGAGCACGTGGCGATCGAACTGCAGAACATCGCCGGCGAAGCGGTCACATTCGGCAAAACGCGTAGCGCCGCCTCGCCCGGGGTCTACACCGTCGTCTACGAGTACGCGCAGCGCGATGAGGGCATCGCGGCCGGCGAGCTCGGGCTTCGGCTCCTCTGCTCACTCCTCCCGCAGTCCCTGCAGCCTGAAGGCAGCGTGCCGCCGGGGTGGACCTTTCCCGAGGCGCGCGATCAGTTCATCCGCTTCGCGCAACGGCGGGCGCTTGGTCCCTCGACCGCCTCCTTGGTGCACGCCGCGGAGCGTCGCAGTATCCCCTGGCTGCGGCTGAACGATCAGTCCCTCGTGCAGCTCGGTCACGGCAAATACCAGCAGCGCATCCAGGCGACGGTCACCGGCCGCACGCCACACATCTCGGTCGAACTCGCGAGCGACAAGGAGGAGACGAACAAGATCCTCGCCGGGCTCGGCCTGCCGGTGCCCCGCCAGGAGATGGTGCAGAGCGAGACCCAGGCCGTGCGCGCCGCGCAACGCCTCGGGTTCCCAGTGGTCACGAAACCCTATAACGGCAATCACGGCCGCGGCATCTCGATCCGCCTCACGACCGATGAGGAAGTGGCGCACGGCTTCACCATCGCGCGTGAGCACTCGCGCTCGGTCATCGTCGAGAACTTTCTCGAAGGCGACGATCACCGCCTGCTGGTCGTCAACGGCGAGCTCGTCGCCGCAACGCGCCGCACACCCGGGCACGTCGTGGGCGATGGCGAGCACAAAGTCGCCGAGCTCATCGACATCGTGAACCTCGACCCGCGCCGCGGCGTCGGCCACGAGAAGGTGCTGACGCGTCTTGAGCTCGACGCGCAGGCGCAGAAAATGCTCAAACGCGCGGGTCTCAGCGCCGAATCAATTCCCGCGAAGGGGACGGTCATCTACCTGCGCTCCACTGCGAATCTCTCGACCGGCGGCACCGCGACCGATGTCACCGATGTCATCCATCCCGACAACCGCGAGATGGCCGAGCGCGCCGTGCGCGCCATCGGGCTCGATGTGGGCGGCGTCGATTTTCTCTGCAAGGACATCACCGAGAGCTACCGCAAGATCGGCGGCGGCATCTGCGAGGTGAACGCCGCGCCGGGCTTTCGCATGCATGTCGCACCGTCCGAGGGCACCTCTCGCGACGTCGCGACGCCCGTCATCGACATGCTCTTTCCGCAAGGGGCGGCCTCGCGCGTGCCGATCGCCGCGGTGACCGGCACCAACGGCAAGACCACTACCGCGCGCATGCTCGCGCACATCACCAAAATGGCGGGCTTCACCCCGGGGATGACCACCACCGACGGCGTCTACATTGATGGGCAGCGCACCGTGGCGGGCGACATGACCGGGCCGGTGTCCGCTCGCATGGTGCTCGCGGATCCGCAGATCGATATCGCGGTGCTCGAGACCGCGCGCGGGGGGCTCCTGCGCGCTGGGATGGGCGTAAACGAAGTCAACGTGGGCGCGGTCCTCAATGTGCAGCCCGATCATCTCGGGCTCAAGGGCATCGACACACTCGAGCAGCTCGCCGAGGTCAAGCGTGTCGTCGTCGAGGTGGCCACCGATTGCGCCGTGCTCAACGCGGACGATCCGCTCGTGCTGAAAATGTCGGGCTACACCGAGGCGAAGCACATCTGCTACGTCACCCTCAATCCGCAGCACACACTCGTGCGCGAGCACATTCGTGCCGGCGGGCGCGCCTGCGCGCTCGAGGCGGGCGTCAACGGCCAGATGATCACCCTTTACGACCGCGGCGGGCACATTCCGCTTCTGTGGACGCACCTGATCCCCGCGACGCTCGAGGGCCGTGCCACCCACAACGTGCAGAACGCGATGTTCGCCGCGGCGATGGCGTTCTCGCTCGGTATCAAGCTCGATGCGATCCGTCAGGGGCTGCGCACCTTTGACTCGACCTTCTTCCAGGCCCCAGGTCGCATGAATGTCTTCAGCGAGCATCCTTTCAAGGTGCTCTTCGACTACGGACACAACGCGCACGCGGTGGCAGCGATGACCGATCTGGCGCTCAGGCTCGATGTCAGCGGCCGCCGCATCGTGGTGCTCGCAGGCCCGGGCGATCGGCGCGACGAGGATCTCGAAGCGATTGCCCGCGTCGTCGCCGGGCGCTTCGAGCACTACATTTGCCGCCGCGACGACAATCTGCGCGACCGCAAGCCCGACGAGGTGCCGCGCATCATGGCGTCGGCACTGCGTGCCGCAGGGGTGGCGGAAGAGGCGATCTCGATCATCCCCGATGAGCAGGAGGCCACGGCGGCAGCCCTCACCATGGGAAAGCAGGGAGACCTCGTGCTCATCTTTGCCGATCAGCTGGTGCGCTCCTGGAAGCAGATCACGAAGTTCAAACCCGAAGGGGTCGGCGCGCCCGAGCTCTCGACCCCGCCACGACCCGCGGTCGAGGTCGGAGGCGAATTCGCCGCCCGCCCGGGCGATGGCGCCGCCGCCAGCTTCAGCCTCGAGGGCCTGATTCGCGACGAGCGCGGCGTCCGAGTCGCGCCGGAGGCCGAAGACTGAATACCGCGACCGCGCTGCCCTTCGACGCATCGCGGCGTCTGATGGGCGCTAATCTTTTTTTTCCCCACCCCGGTGCGCAGCTCGAGACTGCGGGCATCAGCGTCGATGATGAGCTCCTCGATGGCTGGCGCGCCCGCATCGGGCGGGCGCGCGCCCACCTCGACTGGCATATGCCCGGAGTCGCGGCACGGCGCCATGCGCGCGGCGCATCGCTTGCCCTCGCCGCGCCCTCCGATCAGTTGTTCCTGGCGACTGAGGTCAACGAATGGGCACTGTGCGCAACGCTGCTGGCACGCGACTCCGAGCGCTGGAGCGGACTCGAGGCAGCGCTCAGGGCGCAGACCGGCGAAGACCCGACCAGCCCGGATCCGGTGTTTGCGCCCGCGCTACGTGAATATGCGGCGTTCGAGCGCTTCTCGCTCCTCCAGGCGCGCGAGGCACGCTCCGATCTCAGCTCGCTCATCGCCGAGGCGCAGGCACGCTCGCTCCCGCATGTACTCGATGACACGACGCTCACGCTCGGGGCCGGCGTCGGCGGTGAAACCTTCGAGCTTGCTGCGCTTCCGGAGGCAAGCGCCGTGCCGTGGAGCGAGCTGCGTGACATCCCGACCGCGCTCGTCACCGGCTCGAACGGCAAGACGACGAGCGTGCGGCTGCTCGCCGCGTGCGCGCGCGCCCAGGGCTGGCCTGCCGCTTACTGTTGCACCGATGGGGTGTTCTTCGATGGTGCGCTCGAGGCGAGCGGGGATTACTCGGGGCCGGCGGGCGCGCGCCGGGTGATACGCGAGCGCCGCGCGCAGGCGGCGATCCTCGAGACCGCGCGCGGGGGGATCCTGCGGCGCGGCATCGCCGTCTCGCAGGCGCACGTCGCGCTCGTCACCAACGTGAGCCCTGACCATTTCGGCGAATACGGGATCGATGACCTCGCGGGGCTCGCGGATGTAAAGCTCTCGGTCGCCGGGGTCGTGAAAGCGGGCGGTTTGCTCGTGCTCAATGCGGATGACGCCGAGCTGCGTCTCAGGGCGGGCGCTCTCGCGCAGCGCTTCGGCCGCCCGCCAACGATCGGTTGGTTCGCACTCGATGCCGATCATCGCATCCTCACGGCGCATCGCAGTCAGGGCGGCGCCACCTGCGGGGTGCGCGCGGGCCGACTCGTGCTGCACCACTCAGGCGCTGAGCACGATCTCGGTGCGGTGGCCGCGATGCCACTTAGCGTCGAAGGCAGCGCAACCTATAACGTCGCGAACCTCGCCGGAGCCGCTCTTAGCGCGCTCGCGCTCGGGATCGACCCGCGCATCGTCGCGGCGGTGTTCGCCCGCTTCGGGGCGGAGCCCGACGACAACTTCGGGCGTCTCATGCGCTTCGAGCGCCACGGTGTGCGGGTGCTCGTCGATTACGCGCATAACCCCGAGGGTCTGCGGGGATTACTCGAGGTGGCGCGCCATGTGCGCGGCGGCAGGGGGCGGCTCGGGCTGCTGCTCGGGCACGCCGGCAATCGCCAGGACGCCGAAATCGAAGCCCTGGCGCGCGTAGCCGCGGAGTTTCACCCCGATCTCATCGTCGTCAAGGAAAACGAGGGCCATCTGCGCGGTCGTGAGCCGGGCGAGATCCCGCGCCTGATCCGCTCGACACTGCTCAGCGCCGGTTTCCCCGAGAGCGTGCTGCCGCTGCGCATGAGCGAGTTTGAGGCCGCGCGCTTTGCGCTCGATTGGGCGCAACCGGGAGATGTGCTTGCGCTGCCGGTGCACTCGGCAGCGGCGCGTGCCGAAGTGCTCGCGTTCCTTGCGCAGAAATGAGCGCGCGCGACTCAGCTTGACCGCGGCCCCCCTTGCAGCCAGTCGGGCTCGGGAAGGTGGGTGAACACCTCGCGCAGCGCTTCGCTCCAGCGCCTGCGAATGCCGGCAAAGTAGGCGTTGTTCTCATCGATGTTGATGTGACGCGCGACCTCGTGGCGGTCGCGCTTGACGATGACCAGATCGAGCGGCAGGCCCACGGAGAGGTTCGAGCGGATGGTGGAGTCCATCGACACGAGCGCAGCCTTCGCCGCCTCATTGAGGCTGCTGCTGCGACGGATGACGCGGTCGATGATCGGCTTGCCGTACTTCGACTCGCCGATCTGGAAGTAGCTCGTGTCTGCGGTGGCCTCGATGAAATTGCCGGCCGGATAGATGCAGAAGAGCCGCGGCACCTCGCCCTTGATCTGGCCGCCGAGAATCAGACTCGCGTTGAAGTCGACGCTGAACTGCGAGAGCGCTTCGGCGTCCCGGCGGTGCGTCGCACGCAGCGCCGTTCCGATCAGCTGCGCGGCTTCGAACATGTTGCGGCAACTGAAAAGGTTGAGTCCGGGCTCGGGCGCTTCGAGGCTCTCGCGGAGTGAGGTGGTCACGGCCTGGGTGATGGCGAGGTTGCCCGCGCTTTGCACGACGAGCACGCGCTCGCCCGGCTTCTCGAAGACCGCGGTCTTGCGGAAGGTGCTGATCTGGTCGACGCCGGCGCTCGTTCTTGAATCCGAGAGGAACACAAGCCCGGTGTCGAGGAGCATGGCCACGCAGTAAGTCATCTTTGCAACGATCTCCGAACGCTATTGATCGGCGGCGGCTGTGGTCGCCGCGACGCTCACGTCCATCACTTCCTGGCCACCGCCGCGGCGCACCCCGCGCACCGGCGCCGCATCCAGATAGTCGCGACCGACTGCGAGGCGGCAGTGCTTGGGCCCCATGGGTTCAAGATGTGTGACATCGATCCCGAGCCAACCCTGCTGGTCCTCGAGCCAGGCGTCCACCCAGGCGTGACTCGCCGATTCGCCCCCATCGACGCCGCACAGGTACCCGCTCACATAGCGCGCCGGGATCCCCGCCGAGCGGCAGCAGGCGATGAACACGTGGGCCTGATCCTGACAGACTCCCTGGCCGCGCGCGAAAGCCGCCGCGGCCGGGTCCTCGACGCTCGTGGTCCCGGGTGTGTAGCGCACCGCCTCGAACACTCCGCGCGCGAGCCGATAAAGCCGCTCGCGCAAGTTGCCGCCGCCCGCAAGGTGAGTCTGGGCGAGCCCCACCATGTCCGTGTTCGGCGCGGTGAGCGGGGTCGGCGCGAGATAGGCGAGCGGCGAGAGCGTGCCATCAAAGCGCACGAATTCCCCCTCGCCGGCCATCTCGACCGCGCCGCGCACCTCGATCTCGATCTCCCGATGCGGCTCCTCGATCGTGAGCAGGTGTGTGATGTTGCCATGCGCATCGAGCTGCTCGATGCGCCGCCCGGGAGCACGGATCGTCCAGCTCAAGACGCGCTGGCTGCCCTCGCGGCGCGGAGTGAGGCGCAATGTCTGCGCGGTGTACTTCACCGGCTCCTCATAGCGGTAGGCGGTGCGGTGGAGGATGTGCAGTTGCATCGGTTTGACCCGTGAACTCCGTCTAGTGAGTGCCCGAGGGTACGAGGAAGTCGTCGGCGATGCGCGCCCCGAGATCGCGCAGCCGCACCTGGAAGCGATCGAGGAAGGCGGTCACCCCATCGGCACAGAGTTCCTCGAAGCGCCCAAAATGAAATTGCGCGTGCAGCTCCCCCGCGCGCCTGAGCGTCTCGGCCGACTGATCGTTCGCCACCGCGAGCAGGTTCGCCTGCAGCTCATCGAGGCAGCGGTGCACGCCCTGCGGCAGGTCATCGCGCATCAGCAGCATCTGGGTCACGCGCTGCGGAGTCACGCTGTCGCGATAGAGTCGCCGGAACGTCTCGTACGCCGACATCGCCCGCAGCAGCACCGACCATTCGGAAGCCTCTTCCCGCAGCCGCTCCCCGCGGCGCCCGGGATCGCGCCAGCGCGCTTCCAGCATGCGCGTCGTATTGTCGGCGCGCTCGAGGAAGGTGCCGATGTGGGTGAACTGCGTCGCCTCATCGCGCAGCAGCGTTCCGGAGGTGATGCCGCGGGTGAGATGCGCGCGGTACTTCACCCATTCGAGAAACTCCCCACGAGCGGATTCGGGCATGTCGGCGCTGAAGGAGAGCGATTCGAGGTAGGTGGCGTTGAGGCTCTCCCACATATCCGAGGTGATCGTGCCGCGCACCGCGCGGGCATTCTCGCGTGCCGCGCGCAGGCACTGCAGGATGCTGCCCGGCTGCTCGCGGTCGAACGCCACGAAGTTGAAGGCCGCGCGCGCATTCACCGCGCCGTGCCGTTCCTCGAATGCGCGATCCATGCCGAGCGATATGAGCGTCGCCTGCCAGCCCTGGCGCACCGCTTCCGGCGCGCGCGGCAGAAGCGCAAGGCGCTGGTGGGCATCGACCATGCGGGCGAGGTTCACCGCGCGCTCGAGGTAGCGCGACATCCAGTAGAGGTGATCGGCCGTGCGCGAGAGCATCTCAGCTTGCGGTCGAACCGGGCGCGGGCGCCGCGGCCGCCACCGCTTCGGGCGGCTCATCGAGCACCCAGGTGTCCTTCGTGCCCCCGCCCTGCGAGGAGTTGACGACCAGCGAGCCGTCGGTGAGTGCCACGCGCGTGAGTCCCCCGGGCACGACGGTGACCTCGCGTCCCGAGAGCACGAACGGACGCAGGTCGATGTGCCGCGGAGCAAGCCCCTGCGCCACGAGCGTCGGTGAGGTCGAGAGCGCGAGTGTGGGTTGGGCGATGTAGCGCGCGGGGTGCGCTTTGATGCGGCGGCGAAACTCCTCGAGTTGCGCGGCGCTCGCGGCGGGCCCAATCAGCATGCCGTAGCCGCCCGCGCCGTGAACCTCCTTTACGACCAGGTCCTTGAGATTCGCGAGCACGTAGTCGCGGTCGCTCTCGCGTCTTAGCACCCAGGTCGGTACGTTCGAGAGCAGCGGCTGCTCATCGAGATAAAAACGCACCATGTCCGGGACGTACGGGTAGATCGACTTGTCGTCGGCGACACCGGTACCGATCGCGTTGGCGATGGTCACGTGACCGGCGCGGTAGGCGATGAGGAGCCCCGGCACCCCAAGTGTGGAGTCGGGTCGGAACGCGAGGGGATCGAGGAAGTCGTCATCGATGCGGCGGTACACGACATCGACGCGCTCGGGTCCCTGGGTGGTGCGCATGTAGAGCACGGCATCGCGCACGAACAGGTCCTGGCCCTCGACGAGTTCGATGCCCATCTGCTGGGCGAGGAAGGCATGCTCGAAGTAGGCGCTGTTATAAGCGCCGGGCGTGAGCAGCACCACGGTCGGGTCGGTGACCCCGGGCGGGGCGACGCTCTTGAGATTTTCGTGCAGCACGTCCGGGTAATGCTCGACGGGTTCGATGGCGTCGCGCGCGAAGAGCTCGGGGAAGAGCCGCATCATCATCTTGCGGTTCTCGAGCATGTAGGAGACACCCGAGGGCACGCGCAGGTTGTCCTCGAGTACGCAGAAGTTGCCCTCGTGATCACGCACGATGTCGATGCCGCTGATGTGCGCATAGATGCCACCCGGTACGTTCACGCCCTGCATCTCGGGCCGGTACTGGGGGTTGCAGAGGATTTCCTCCGCGGGCACATGCCCGGCCCTGAGGATGCGCTGCTCGTGGTAGATATCGGCGATGAAGGCGTTGAGGGCGCGCACCCGCTGCTTGAGTCCCGCCTCGAGTCGTAGCCACTCGTCCGCAGGGAGGATGCGCGGGACGATGTCGAAGGGAATGAGCCTCTCGGTGCCCTCGGTCTCGCCGTACACCGCAAAGGTGATCCCGACGCGATGGAAGAGGGCATCGGCTTCCGCGCGCTTGCGGCCGAGGTGCTCGGCGGACTGCTCGCGCAGCCAGCCGTAGTACTGGCGGCAATGCGTCCGGGGCGCGCCGCCGCTGTCGAGCATCTCGTCGTAGGGACGGGTCGGGATGGGCATGCAAAGTCCGCAGCCAGCGTTCCCGATATTAGACCAAGGAGGGGAGGTGGGCGCGCGAGGGCCGAGGGTGTCAGCTCGCCTGCACTTTTTCAGTGCGAGTTGGGCCGTGGTACGTTGCCGGCGGGAGGTCGTGGGGCTACGGTCCAACGCAGGAGTTGTGCCCAGAGGCGGATATGCCAGTCGCATCACGCACTTACCCCTCGCGCGTCGATACCTTGGTGGTCGCGACCTTGCTGATTTCTCCCGCGGTGGGGTTCTTTGTGCTCTTCGGAATGCCTACCCATGCACCCGCCGGCGCACGCACTTTCGGCGCCTGCATGATCGCGGCGGTATTTCTCTTTTCCCTCTGGGTGTTGTTTTCGACGCGCTACACGATTGACGCCGTGTCGCTCGTCGTCCAGAGCGGGCCGTTCCGCTGGACCGTCCCGCTCAAGGACATCCGTGCGGTGCGCGCGGTGAACGACTTGCGCTCAGGCCCGGCACTCTCGCTCGATCGGCTACGGATCGAGTACGCCGATGCACGCCCTCTGCTCATCTCCCCGCGTGAGCGCGAGAGGTTTCTCGCCGACCTGGCCGCGCGCGGTGTGCCGAGCCTCGCCTAGGAAGGCCCGGCGAGCGACTCAGGCCGCGGCGAGCGGAATCTGCAGTTCCGTCTCGTAGTCTGCAACACGCGTCGCGAGCAGCTCGGCGGGCAGGGTGTATCCCTCCTGCTCTGCGCCAAAGCGCAGATAGGTTTCGCGGATGGCGCCGCCAATCTGGGTGCCGGCCTGGTCCATCCACTCGAGCAGCCGCTCGTACAGGCGCGGCGCCTGCGCGTAACTGCCGGCGAAACGAAGCACCGCGGCTCGTTCCACGCCCTCGACGATGCGCCCGCCACAGACCCCGAGTGAGTCCGCTCTTACAGGCACGCAGGCTTCGACATCGACCTGCTTGTCGCGGTATTCGAGGTCGTGGAACAGCAGGAACGGGCTCGTCGCCACGCGGCAGCCGCAGCGTGCGGCGCGGCGCTCGATGGTCTCGAACATGTTCTGCACCTTCCCATCGAGTGAGCACACACGCGCGCGCAGCGTGAGCGCGCTCACCGCCGGCAGCGACATCTCGCTGATCGGGAGGGGACCCTCGCGATGGGGCGGAGTGCCGCGCCCACGAATGAGCGCATCGAGCTGTCGCAGACGTTGCGCGTCATGCACGACGCTCAGCAGCAGCCGCTCGCGCAGAGCCGCGAGCCGCTCGAGGTACTCAGGCGAGTCGCTCGCGAGCGGGCTCAGTTCCCGCACCTCGCGCACGCTCAGACCCAAGTGCCGCAGGAGTCGCACCCGTCGCAAGGCTCGCAGCTGCTCGGCGCGGTAGAAGCGGTAGCCCGAGCGAGGCTCGACATAGGCTGGCCGAAAAAGGCCGGCGTCGTCATAGAAGCGCAACGTTTTGACCGTGACGCGCGCCAGGCGGGAAAAGTCGCCGATCTTGAGCATCGCGGGCTTCGAGCGGTTGAGTCTCCCGTAGCTGGAGGGTACACAATCGCGCGCCTCAAGCGGAGGGGTGACCGATGCGCACGAGCACGAGATGGGCGATCGGCATCGTGACAGGCCTTTGCCTGCAGGTGCCGCTTCTTGGGGCGGCGGAACCGAATCCACTGCCGCGCAAGGGCGAGTTCAAGGACGAGAGTTATCCGGGCGTCGCCGTGATCTACGATGCGCTTCGCGATGCGGCGGGACAGCGGTTGCGCCTCATCCTCACTCACCCACAGTCCGGCGGACCGCGCTTTGCGACAATCTTTGTCGCGGGATGGCTCAGCTGCGACACGGTCGAGGCACCTGCCGACACAAACGACGCCGCCGCGAAGGTGTTTCGTTATCTTGCACAACTGCCGGAGTTTGCGACCGTTCGCCTGGAGAAGGCGGGGGTCGGGGATTCGGAAGGGGATTGCGCAGCGAGTGACTTCGATCGGGAGCTTTCCGCCTATCGGCAGGCCTTCCGCCATCTTCAGGACTACCCCTTCGTCGATGGCAGCCGCATCTTCATCCTGGGAGTGAGTAACGGCGGCGGTTTCGCACCGCTCGTCGCTGACGGCCTCCCCGTCAAGGGCTATGTCGTCAACGGCGGCTGGATCAAGACCTGGTTCGAACACATGCTCGAGATCGAGCGGCGCCGGCTCACGCTTTCCGACCACCCGCCCTCCGAGATTAACCCGCTCATGCAATCGGTAGAGAAGCTTTACAGCGCCTATCTCCTCGAGCGTCGGCCCCCGCAGGAGATCTTCGCCCAGCACCCCGAACTGAAAAGTCTCTGGGACGGCGACCCCGGACAGCTCTACGGGCGGCCGGTCGTCTACTACCAGCAGTTACAGGATCTGAACCTCATGGGCGCCTGGTCCAAGGTCAGCGTTCCGGTGCTCGCGCTGCACGGGGAATACGACTGGATCATGAGCCGCGGGGATTTCGAGATTCTCGTCACACTCGTGAACCACAACCGCCCGGGAGCCGCCGAATTCGTGGAGCTGCCCTCGAGCGGTCACACCTTCCAACACTACGCCTCGCAGGCTGCCGCCTTCAAAGGACCCGAGCTCCCCTTTGATGCGAGCATCGCGCGACGCATCGGCGAGTGGTTCGCGCAGCACCGCAACTGACGCGGCGCGGGCGACCGTTCGTCCGCCGGTGTGCAACGTCCGTCGGCGCGATCTGTAAGCGGCGGTTAACTGCCACGCAGATCACTGTGACGATCTGCACAGATCCCTAATGTCGGATACGCCGTCCGGGCACTTTTGGCGTTTAAAGGCGTCAGGACAGTTTGGATCTCGATCAAGCTACGATCAGGACACGAATCGAATGAGCGACTCAAAAGATCTCAAGCCCGCCGCCCACCCCGCGGAGGCGGCGGCCTCTCAGGACCGGACACCGCGGCCTGCCGTGCCGGATGGCGCCGCGAGCGGCTGCGAGCGGCAGCGCGCGCGGGACGATGCGGAGTGGAGCTGGCGGGAGGAGTTGAGTCAGAGCGCCAGCGCGTCCTGGATCCTGCGCAAACTCGGCGCGCCGGACCTCGAGGTCGAAGACGCGAAGGATGAGAAGGTGCGCATCAACCGCGGCCCGGCTGCAGGCGGGGGCTGCGATCCTTACAACCAGCCAAGCAAACCGCGCCGCAGATAGCGCCCGCTGCGCTCGATCTAGCTTTTTCAGCGCGCGAGGGTGAGCGCGCTGTAGCCGTCCCAAATGATCTCGATGCCGATGCACATGAGAATGAATGCGGACAGCCGCACCAACACCTCGAGCCCCGAGGCGCCGAGAACTCGCGCGATGGTCTCGGAAAAGCGATAGGCAAGATAGATGCTCAGGCCGATCGCGATCAGGCCAAGCAGCGCACCGATCGCGTGTTCGGCCAAATCCGGGAGCCGTGGGATGCCGGCGGGCTTGTGGCTGCCGATCGTGATGGCGACCGACATCGAGCCTGGGCCGACTGTGAGCGGCATGGTGAGCGGATAGAAGCTGCCAAGCTTTCCCGGCGGTCCGCGAATGCTCGCGTCGTGATCGGACCACTGCTCCTGACTCAGGAGCTTCCAGCCGAGAATCGCGACCACGAGTCCCCCGGCGATGCGCAGCACCGGGAGTTTGATTCCGAAGAACTCGAGCAGCCAGGGGCCGAGCGCGAGTGACCCGAGCAGTAACGCAAAGCCGTTGAAGGCCGCCTTGCGGGCCAGCACCCGCCGCTCCGCGCTCGGCAGGTTGGCGGTGAGCCCGAGAAAAAACGGCGCGCTCTCGATCGGATTGACGATCGGGAAGAGTCCGGCAAATGTCAGGAGGAACGCGCTGACGACCCCATTCATGACGCCTTGGCCTGAAGCAGCAGATCGATCGCCTGCTCGACCTGCTTCCCCTGCGCATCCCCGACGTGCAGCTCGCCGATCACGCTTCCATAGAGGAGGCCATCGCGCCCGATCAGGTAGAACGCCGGCCAGTATTGATTGTCCATGGCGTTCCAGTAGGAGTAGTTCGCATCGAGCATCACCGGGTAATGAATGCCGAGCCGCTCGACCGCGGCACGCACGTGCTCGGGTGATTGCTCCTGGGGGAGCTCAGGGGTATGGACGCCGACGATCACGAGCCCGGCGGGACCCTTGCTCTGCTCGATCGAATGCACCCAGGCGACCGAGTTCAGGCAGTTCTCGCATTCAAAGGCCCAGAACTCGACCAGCACCACCTTGCCTTTGAGAGCCGCGAGTGTGAGGGGCTGGGAGTTGATCCAGTCGGCGGGGCTCGAGTGCGTGAACTCCGGAGGCGCTTTGTGAGTGCTCCCGCTACAGACTGCCGCGAGCGTGCCGAGCACGAGGAGCGCAACGCGCTTCATATTCATATACTCCTTCAACCGCGGGATACCAGTATGAAGAGAACCCATCGCCCCGTCACCGGCCCACTCGTGCCGCGCGCGCCTGCGCCGGAGCGGCGCGCGTGAGCCGGGCGTTCGTGCGCGAGACGGACGCGGAACCCGCGCTCCCCGAGCGTCAGCTGAGCCCGCACCCCAACTGGGTTACACCGCGTGGACTTGCGGCGATCGAGGCGCGGGTACGTGAGCTCGAAGCGGAGCGGGAGGCGTTGCGGACGGGCGGCGACGCGGCGGCGAGCGCGCGCATCGAGCGGGAGCTGCGCTACTGGAGCGCACGGCGGGCGAGCGCGCGGCTCGTTTCACCGGCGGCGGCGCCCACCGACCGAGTGCGCTTTGGAATGCGCGTGACGCTCGAAGCGCCAGAGGGCGCACGGCAGAGCTTTCGGCTCGTCGGCGAGGACGAGGCGGATGCCGCGCAGGGACTACTGAGCTGGATCGCGCCGCTCGCGACGCTTCTGCTCGGCCGGGCCGTAGGCGAGCGCGTCCCTTTTCAGGGAGTCGAGGCGACGATCGTCAGTATCGAGCGCTGAGGCCGCTCGCTGAGTACCGCGTTCACAATGCGTTCGGCGCGGGCTGCCGCGAGGTCAAAGAGTCCCTGCGCGCTGCGTGCCTGACGCACGATCTCCGGAGTGAGCCGCCGCTGCGCACGGTACAGCCGCGTGCGCACCGTCGTCTCATGAACCCCGAGGGAGGCGGCCGTCTCGATGCCACTGATGCCCTCGATCACGCGCAGCACGAACACCGTACGGAAAACTTCCGGGAGTGCGCTGATCGAGCGCTCGAGTTGCAGCCGCTCGTGCAGCTCCGCGGCGGCCCCGTCCGTGGGTGCCGCCGCGTTCCGCAATTCCTCGGACCCGTTCGGGTGCGTCGCTCGGGCTGCTGCGCTTGCGCGCAGCTGCCGCGCCTGGTTGTAACTCAGCCGCGTGAGCCAGGCGGCGAACTTGCCGTTCGGCTCATGGCGATTTAAGTCGGCGAATGCGAGTCGATACGCCTCCTGCACGGACGCCGCGGCGCGCTCGTCATCGCCGAGCACGCTGAGTGCGACGCGGAACAGCCGCCGGCAGTAACGCCGGCTCAACGCCTCGATGGCGCGCTCCTCGCCGGCGCGCGCGCGCTCGATGAGCAGTAGATCCGGAAGCTGTTCCATGCCTGCGGCTTCGGCGCTCCCGCGGGAGACCGGTGTGCCAGTTCTGCCCTGACTATGTACTGCCGTTACCTGTTCCAGCATTTGTGTCGAGCTCCGCTGTGTATCCTAGGGGCACCATGAGCAGGAGACCGGCCTTGCGCGCGCGGTATTGCGCGGCGCTCGCGGCATTCGTATGGGCCGCCGGCATGGCCGCTGACCTGACCGGGGGCGCGGCCGTACAGGTGCACCCCGAGCGTTGGCCGACGTTGCGGCCTCCCCTGCCACGCGATCCCGCACTCGAGGCGCGTATCGATCGGCTGCTCGCGCGTATGACAACCGAGCAGAAAGTCGGGCAGATCATTCAGGCCGATATCGGCAGCATCGCACCCGATGATTTGCGCCACTATCCCCTCGGTTCCGTCTTAAACGGCGGTAACTCATCGCCCCACGACGACAAGCTCGCAGCACCGAGTGAGTGGCTCAAGCTTGCCGACCGGTTCTATGAGGCGTCGACCGCCGACCCCGGGTCGGCCGGGATCGCGGTCCTTTGGGGTACCGATGCGGTGCACGGTCACAACAACATCCCAGGCGCCACGCTGTTCCCGCACAACATCGGACTCGGCGCCGCGCGTGACCCGGAACTCATCCGCCGCATCGGCGAGATCACCGCACTCGAGGTGCGTGTCACGGGGCTCGACTGGGCCTATGCGCCGGACGTAGCGGTCGCCCGCGATGCCCGCTGGGGCCGAACCTACGAGAGTTATTCGGAAAATCCCCGTCTGGTAGCGCAGTACGCCGCGGCCATGGTGCGGGGGTTGCAGGGCGCGCCTGGTACGGCGCAGTTTCTCGACGCCGCACACGTGATCGCGACCCCGAAACACTTCCTCGGCGATGGCGGCACAGGCGGCCACGACCAGGGCGATAACAACGCGAGCGAGGACGAGTTGCGTGACTTCGACGCTGCCGGCTATCGCGCGGCGCTCGCGGCCGGCGCACAGACAGTGATGGCGTCCTACTCGAGCTGGCACGGCATGCGGATGCACGGCAACTGGGCGCTCCTGACCGAGGTACTCAAGGGACGGATGGCTTTCGATGGCCCGGTGCTCGGGGATTGGAACGGGCACGCGACGCTTCCCGGCTGCACGCCCGTGAGCTGTGCGAGTGCGATCGATGCGGGACTCGATATTCTCATGGCCCCGGATGGCTGGCGCGAGCTCGCCGACAACACGCTCGCGCAGGTGAGGGCGGGGGAGATTACCGCCGCGCGGCTCGATGACGCCGTGCGACGCGTGTTGCGCGTGAAACTGCGCGCGCATCTCGACACCGAAGGGCGCCCTTCCGCGCGCCCGTTCTCCGGGCGTTATGAACTCCTCGGCTCTGCCGCGCACCGCGCCGTGGCGCGCCGGGCGGTGCGCGAATCGCTCGTGCTTCTGAAGAACGCCAAGCACCTCCTGCCGCTTTCTCCACATATCCGCGTGTTGGTCGCAGGCGATGGCGCGGACAGCATCGCCAAGCAAAGCGGCGGCTGGACCATCGACTGGCAGGGCACCGAGACCAATCAGGATTTTCCGCGTGCGGAAACGATCTACGCGGGGATCGCGCGCTGCGTGACGGCGGCGGGCGGCACGGCGGTGTTGAGTCCTCAAGGCGAATTTCGCACCCGTCCCGACGCTGCGATCGTTGTGTTCGGCGAAAATCCCTACGCCGAAGGCCTCGGCGATGTCGACTCGCTCGAGTACAGCCCGGGTGACAAACGCGATCTCGCGCTGCTGCGCCGCCTGCATGCGCTCGGGTTGCCCGTGATCGCGCTTTTTCTCTCCGGGCGGCCGCTCTGGGTCAATGCCGAAATCAACGCGGCCGATGCCTTCGTGGCCGCTTGGCTCCCCGGACCCGAAGGTGGCGCAATGGCGGACGTCCTCTTCCGCCCGCTGGCCGGGGCGGTGCGTTACGACTTCCGCGGCCGGCTGCCGTTTTCGTGGCCGCGCTCGCCACGCCCCCCGGCGGTTGATGGCTCGGTGGGTGAGACGCCTTTGTTCCCTTTCGGCTACGGACTTACTTACAAGGACAAGGGCGAACTCGCGCCCCTCCCCGAAGAGCGCACGGTGGGCGCAGCCCCTCGCTGAGTGCGCTATTCCGCGCTGCCTGCTCCCACCGCCACCCAGGCGAGATCGCGATTCGATACCGAACCGAGGTCAAAGCCGCGCGCCGAGGCTGCCATGCGAGTAAGCGCCGCGCCGAGTGGCATCGCGGGCTTGGGGTCGCCTTTCTTAGCCTTGTGGAAGCGCACCGGGTTGATGCGCGCGACGACGTAGTTGCGCAGGTACGGGGACTTGAAGCCGCGCGCCTGGAGCGAGGCGATGATCGATTTGACGCGGGTATCGATCTCAAGAAGACGCGCGGCGTAGTCCTCGCGTTGTCTGAGGCTCACCGCGAGCGTCTGATCGCTGAAGCGGTCCACCTTCTTCAAAAACGCCGAGTAGGCGCCGCCCGCAAAGCGCGCTGATTTTTCGTAGATGATCCCAAGTGTCAGAAGCTCGGCGGCTTCGAACTCACTCGCGAAACTGTTCTCACGTTCCCGCCCCCGCTGCACGGCGAGATTGCGCGCCATGCGGATGACCTCGAGGCTCCGGTCCTTGAGGTTATGCGCCTTCTCGGTGTTGAGCGCGAGGATACGGTAAGCGAGCGCTTCATCGGCGGAGATGAGCGCGGTGATCTGCTTGAGGCCCAGTACCTTTGCGGCCGCAAGACGATGACGTCCATTTGGAGTCCACAGACGCCCGTCCTCGCCACGCACGACAATCAGCGGATCGAGGAAGGCCGCCGTGTCCTCGATCGCCTGCGCGAGGCGCTTGGCGTGCGTTGGCGAGAGGTCACGTTGAAACGGCGTCGGCTGCACGGCGCCGAGCGGCAGCGTCGCGAGCAACAAGGGCCGCCCGCCAAGCGGTTCGTGATAGGCGCCGAGCGGGGCGCCACCGGCCTCGCGCACCAAATTTACGAGCGCAGCGATCTGCCCATCATCGAGCGCGATGGCCACCTCGGCAGCATCGAGGCCGCGGCTTTGTTTGCCGGGCGCGAGCCGTCCCGCACTCTTCCTGCGCGTGGCCGTGCCCTTGTTGCGAGTGGCCATCTCTATCTTTGGAGCATCTGTGGTTGTGAATCCGGTGTGCGAGAATGACCGATTCTCCGGGATGTTGCCATGGATACTCTCACGCAGTCAGTGAGTGCTGCGCCGTCGACGATCGGTGCGGCCCCATTGCCGGCGCAGCGCACAGACGCCGCCGGGCGCGCGCACGTCGATCAGCGTGCCGTGCTCGCGCTCGCCCTGCCGCTGATGGCGAACAGCGCCGTGCAGATCGTGCTCAATCTCACCGACATGTGGTTCATGGGCCGCATCTCCACCAAAGCGCTCGCAGCGGTCGGAGCGGTGCAGTGGCTCGTCGTCGTCGTGGTGCTGGTGCTTGGGGGCGCCGGCACTGCGGTGCAGACGCTCGTCGCACAGTTCTACGGCGCGCGGCGCTATCGGCGCGCGAGCCAGGCGGTGTGGACCGCGCTCTGGGCGATGCTCTGCGCGGCACCGCTGTTCGTATTACTCGGCGCCGCGCGCCATGTGGTGCTGGCCCCCTTCGGTTTCGACCCTGGAGTCGAGCAGCTCGCCGCCGCGTTCTGGTTTCCGCGCGTGGGCGGGGCCTGCGTCGGCGCTGCTCTCTGGGCGATGTTCGGTTTCTTCAACGGCATCGGCCGCCCGCGCGTCACGCTGCTCATCACGATCCTGACGACTGTCGCGAACGCGCTCCTCAACCCGCTCTTCATCTTCCAGCTCGGCTGGGGCATCGCCGGCTCCGCCTGGGCGACGAACGTTGCGCAGATTGCGGGGCTGCTCTTCGCGCTCGGGATCTTCCTGCGCGCCGACTATCGCCAGCGCTTCCGGTCCCATCTCACGTGGCGGCCGCAGCGGCCGCGGCTGCTCGCGCAGCTGCGCCTCGGCGTGCCGATGGGGCTGCAGCCCTCGACCGATCTGCTCGCCTTCGCGATCTTTCAGATCATGCAGACGCGCCTTGGCACCGCGGGCGGCGCCGCCACTCAGATGGTGGTGATTCTCACCTCGCTGGCATACATGCCAGGCTTTGGCATCGCGTCCGCGGGCACTACCCTCGTTGGACAGTCGATCGGCGCGGGTTCACGCGACTGGGCATTCAGGGTCGGCAATCGCGTCATCCTTCTCGCCGCTCTCTACATGGGAGCGATCGGTGTACTGATCGCGCTCGCAGGCCCTTGGGTGCTGCCGTTCTTTGCCGGCGCGCACGATGTCGATTCGGCACAGGCAGTTGCAGTCGGCGGGCAGCTGCTATGGCTCGCGGCGGGGTATCAGTTTTTCGATGGTCTGAATCTGGGTAGCAGTCTCTGTCTGCGCGGCGCGGGGGATGTGAGAGTTCCGGTAGCCCTGGTGCTTCCGGTCTCGATACTGTTCTTCGTGCCGCTGGCGCACGCGCTCACCTTCGCGCCCGGACAGGGCTGGGTGAGTTTTCTTCCGCAATTCGGCTTCGGCGCGGTGGGTGGCTGGGTCGCCGTACTCATCTATGTCATGGTACTCGGCACGACACTCTTGCTGCGCTGGCGCTCGCGCGCCTGGCAGCGCATCCGACTGTGAGAGGCGGGGTCTATGCTCATCACGCTGAAGATGGTGCTGCGCACGCTCGTGCTGCCGCCGGCGGGCCCGTTGCTGGCAGCCGCCGCGGGCGCGTGGCTGCTGCGCCCGCAGGCGAGCGCGCGCAAGCGCACGCTCGGTTGGGGGCTGCTCCTCGGGAGTCTCGCCTCGCTCTGGGTGCTCGCGACCCCGGTGGTAGCGGATGCTCTTATACGGGCCGCGGCCCGTGTTCCAGCACTTGATCTCTCGCATCCCCTCAGCGCTCAGGCGATCGTCATCCTCGGCGGCGCTAAACACCGCACCACAGCCCCCGAGTACGGCGGCGAACCTGCCGCGGGCGCCGAGCTGCTGGAGCGGCTCACTTACGGCGCATATCTCGCCCATCGCACGGCTCTGCCCGTCCTCGTCACGGGGAACCGCAAGGAGGCGCTCGCGATGCGGCGGGTGTTGGAACGCGATTTCGCTATCGAGCCGCGCTGGGTGGAGCAGGAGTCGCGCGATACCTTTGAGAATGCCGAATTCTCTGCACGAATGCTCAAGGCCGCGGGCGTTTCCCGCATCGCCCTCGTCACGGATGCGGCCCACGAGTGGCGCGCGCTGCACGAGTTTGCGGATGCCGGCTTCGTCGTCGAAGCCGCGCCCGTGGGATTCCCCTCACTGCCGGAAGAGAGGCTGCTGCACTACCTGCCAAACACGTCTGCGCTCGCGCGCTCTACGCAGGCGCTCTATGAGATGCTCGGAGAAGTGGCGCGCGAGAGCTTCGCAGCGCTCGGACTGCGTCGGCAGGCTGCCCTCTGATCGTTGCGACCTGCGGCGAGGGGAAAGCCCTTGGTGCCCGATGAGCTGATAACCGTGTTTCGTTCGACGCGCCGGCGCGCCTGCGAGGAGCGACTCCTCGTGCTCACGGCGGTCGGGATCGCGGGCTTTCTCGTCCGCGGCGTCGATGAGTTCGTCCTTCAGGTGCCGGCCCCGCAGGCCGAAGAGGCCGCGCGCCACCTCTGGCAGTACGAAGCCGAAAACCGCACCTCGCGCGTTGCAGTGCCGACATCGCCCCGCTATCCGTACGCGTGGGTGGGCTGCATCGTCTATAGCCTCGTGCTGCTCGGAGTGGCGTACGCGCTCTCCAACGCTTTCGTGCGGCTCGATGCGTTCGAATTGGGTGAGCTCGACGCCGCACAAGTGCAGGCCGGGCAGTATTGGCGCGCGTGGACGGCGCTCACCTTGCACCTCGACCTCGCGCATCTCGCCGCGAACCTCCTCGCGGGCCTCTGGTTCGGCTACCTCGCGGCGACCCAGATGGGTGCAGGCACGGCGTGGCTGCTGATCGTTACGGGGGCGGGGTTCGCCAACTTGCTCGAGGCGCTCATTGCACCTCCCGAGCATCGCGCCGTGGGCGCATCGACCGCGGTCTTCACGGCACTCGGGGCGATGGCGGCGCATTCCTTTCGCGAGCGTCTCGTGTTGCGACAGCGCTGGGAGCGGCGCTGGGGGCCACTGATCGCGGGGGTGGGCCTGCTTGGTTTCACGGGCTCCGCGGGGGAGGACACGGACGTCACCGCGCACGTCGCCGGATTTGTGGTCGGAGCTGTGCTTGGGGCGCTTGCGGCGCTGCCGCGCTCGAAGGCGCTGCTCGAGCGCGTGCCGCAATGGCTCGCGGGGGCACTCGCCTTGGGCTCGGTGCTCATCGCCTGGTGCTGGGCGCTCCGCAGCTGAGGCGCCGCAGGAGGCTTCAGGGTCCTTCGACCCGATAACCCTTCGCCTTGAGCGCAGCGAGTGCGCCGTTCGCGCCGAGTAGGCGATCCATCGACTGAACTGCGAGCGTGCCCGAATTGTGCTCGAGGCTCTCCTGTACGGCGATCAGCCAGTCATCTTCCGCGCGCGCGATGAGGCTGCGCACCCGCTCGGAGGTCGAGATGGCGGCGAGACAGGCACCGCGGTCTTCGGCGTACGGGAGACGGCGCAGCGTCTCGACATCGCCGAGTGCCCAGGCGCGCGCGCGCGTTTGCATGAGCGGGATGTCGCTTTCGAGGAGTGTCACGACCGATTCGAGACAGGCGATCTCGCCCTGCAGCGGGGTCGCGCCGACGTCCTTGAGCACATTCACCGGATCTTCGATCTTGAGTTTGTCCTGGCGCACACGCACACCCGCGGAGCGGGCGAGCGTGAGCACCTCCGCCTGCACCTCGTTATGGAGCGCGAGCCCGGTCGCATCGAACACCTTCGTGAGGAGCTCGCGCGCCGCGATCATCGGTCGCATCTCCTCGAGCGCCGAGTCCTGTGGCAGGTAACGCGCCTTGAGAGACTCGACGCGCGCGTAGAGCGGCGCGGGGAGTGACTGCTTGAGCGTCATGTGGTCGGGCGGTCGTTGCAGGCGGCGCCAGGCGATGTAAAGGCGCAGCGCCGTGATCGGGTTGTAGCCGATCCCGTAAGTGGGCCAAGCGGGTACGACTTCCTGGCTATTGTGCAGGACCTCCTGCACCGACACTGGCTCCCACACCATCTTCTTCGGCAAGGGCGTGATGGTGCCGAGGATCCAGACCGTGTGGTTTGCGCTCTCGACCTTCCACATGCGCGGGCCTTCGTGCCGCCCTTCGATCACGATCTCCGCCGTGGGCTCTTCCTGCGTCGGCGCTGAGGCCGCGGGGGCGGCGGGCGCCTGCGCGCGCGCCGTCGCGGCGGCAAGTATCCCGAGTGCGCAAGCTGCAGTGACTGGGTGGGCTCGCTCCATGCGTGCGCAACCTAGTCGCTCACGGGCAGCTGGTGCTGGGGAGTTTCTTCGGCAGCGTCATACACGCGCTTGATCGTCACGGAGGGAAACTCCGCGGGCGCAATGTGCACCTGGTCGATGAGTTGCTTGCCGCCCGGTGCCAGGCCATAGGTCTCGGTCACTTGCGGACCGTTCTGGGGCTTGATGTTGATGCGGTACTCCTTGCCTTTCCACCCTGAAGTCTGGTCCGCGACGCCCCCCTCCGCGGAGACGACGCTGTGGCCCCCGGGGGTGAAGCTGCGTCGCGTCGCGCCGTAGTCGAACACGATCTCCTCGGGCGACTGTCGCACGACGAGCACGTCCCCGCGGGCGATCAGCAGGTTCACGATGTGAGCCATGGGCGAGTGCAGCAGCGGATCGGGACGCGGACCGAGATGTGCGCCGCCAGTGTCCGCGCCTGGAATGGGCGGTGGCGCGTTGCCCTGCGCCGCCTGAGCTCGCGCGATCATCCGAAAGGCCTCGACGCGCCACTTGTCGAGAATTTTCTGCGGATCATCGCTCGCCGCGTGATTGAGTTTCCAGGATCCGGCGAGCGACACGCCCGGCTCGGGTGTGGGCCCTGGGCCCGCGCAGCCCGGCAGCGCGACGCTCGCGCTCAGGCAGAGCAGAAGCGCTGCGGACCGGCCGATCGGCATATTGGCGTATCCTCATCACCCGGAGTACGTCTCTCCAGCATCTCAGTTCGCCACGGCCCCGCGCAACGATGAAACGATTGAAACCCTCACCGCTCGAGCGCCTGAGGCGCTGCATCACGCGCCTGGACGAGGCGAGTATCGACCGCCTCTACGGACTCGAACCGATCTGGGAGCCGCACAGCCGCGATGCGCGCCTCGCCCCGGAGGAGTTTGTCGCGGTGCGCTGCCCATACTGCGGCGAGCGGTTGACGACGCGCGTCGAGCTGACCGGCGATGAGCCCGGCTACGTGGAAGACTGTGAAGTGTGCTGCCGCCCGATCGAGTTCGAGATCGAGCGCGACGCGCTCGGGTGCCTGCTCGCCCTGCAGGTGCGGCGGCTCGACTGAAAAAAAGGGGGGACCTTCATGGCCGACCAGCGCCATCACGCGCCCTGGGTGACTGCGACCTTCATTATCCTGACTGCCATCTCGGGTGCGATCGCCACGGCTGCGCCCACCGCACAAGCGGCGGCGGGCTGGCCCGAATTCTCCCACCGCTTCGTCGAGGAATATTTCCGCACGCATCCGTTCTTCGCGGTGCAGGCCGGACGGCACGAGTTCGATGGCCAGATGCCGGATTTGAGCGCTGCGGGGATCGCGGCGGTTGCGGCGCGCCTCGAGGCACTGCGCGGTGAAGCCGCGGCGTTCGACCCCGCCTCCCTCAGTGCCGCAGAGCGCTTCGAGCGCGAGTACCTGCTCGCGGTGATCGACGGCGAGCTCTTCTGGCTCGAGCGCGCGCGCTCGCCTTTCACAAATCCCGCCTGGTACATCGAGCGGCTCGATCCTGACGTATACCTCAACCGCGACTATGCTCCGCTCGAGCGGCGCATGCGCGGTTACATCGGCTACGCGCGCTCCATCCCGAAAATTGCCGCCGACATCCGCGCCAACCTACACACGCCCCTGCCGCCGACCTTCATCAAGCGCGGCATCGACGGATTCGGCGGCTTTGCGGAATTCTTCCGCAACGATGCCGCGCGGGTATTTGCCGCGGTTGCGGATCCTGCGGCGCAGAAAGAGCTCGCGGACGCCGATGCGGCCGCTGCGCGGGCGATGGCGGAGCTCAAGAGCTGGTTCGAGCACGAGGGCGTGCACGCGGGCGGTGAGTTCGCACTTGGCGAGGCGCAGTTTCTCGAGATGCTCAAGGCCAACGAGCGCGTCGAGATCCCAATCGAGCAGCTGCTCGCGGTCGGGCGCGCGGACCTCGAGCGCAACAGCGAGGCGCTGAAGGCGGCCTGCGCGCGCTACCTGCCACATAAGAGCGTGACTGCCTGCGTGGCGCAGATGCAGGCGCACAAACCCGAAGGCGGTGCCGTCGAGGGTGCGCGCGCGGAGCTCGCGCGGCTGCGCGGCTTCGTCCGGGAGAAAAATCTGCTCTCCATTCCGAGCGACGAGCAGGCACTCGTCGCCGAGGCGCCGCCCTACAACCGCGCAAACGCCGCCTATATCAGCGTGCCGGGACCCTTCGACAAGCACGTCGCCTCCACCTACTACATTGCTCCTCCCGATCCTTCCTGGAGCGCGAGCGAGCGCGCCGAATATGTTCCCGGCCGGGCTAAGCTCCTCTACACGAGCGTACACGAGGTCTGGCCGGGGCACTTCCTGCAGTTCCTGCATTCGAACCGCAACCCCTCGCAGATCGCTGCGCTTTGGGTTGGCTACGCCTACGCCGAGGGCTGGGCGCACTACACCGAGGAGATGATGTGGGAGGCCGGGCTCGGCAACGGCGACCCCGAGCAGCACGTCGGCCAACTGGTCGAGGCCTTGCTGCGCGACGTGCGCTTCATGTGCGCGATCGGCCTGCACACTCGCGGCATGACGGTCGGGGAGGCGGAGAAGCTCTTTCGCGAGCGCGGCGGCCAGGATCCGGGCGATGCCCGACAACAGGCAGCGCGCGGCACCTACGATCCGCTGTATCTCGCCTATACGCTCGGGAAGCTCATGATCCGCAAACTGCGCGCCGACTGGCTGGCCACGCATGCCGCGTCCGCATCCGGCGCCGAGCCGCGCGCCGGCTGGCATGAGTTCCATGATCGTTTCCTTTCCTACGGCGGTCCGCCGATTCCGCTCGTGAGAAAGGCGATGGTGGGGGAGGGCGGCTCGCTCCTTTGAGCTAGGGGGCGATGGCCGGCTCGAGGAAGCTGAGTGTCTTCGCCCCGGCGTCGAGGCGCGCGCGCACACCGAGTGCAAGCGGTTCGTTGCGATCGGTGTGACCGACGGGGAACCCTGCGGCGCACGGCAGGCCGCTTGCGAGCGCAAGCTCGCGCAGCACATCCTCGCTTTTATACGGCGCGCCTTCTTCCTCGCAGCCGCTGAAGGAGCCGAGTGCGACGCCGCGCACGCGCCCGAATACGCCGGCGAGCTCCAGGTGCGTCCACATGCGATCGAGCCGGTAGGGTCGCTCGCCCTGATCCTCGAGAAGCAGGATCGCGCCATCGAGTGCCGGTATGAAGGGCGTGCCGAGGAGACGCGTGACGACAGACAGATTGCCGCCGATGAGTGGCCCCTCCGCCGTGCCGGCCACGTAGGTCGCGGTGCCGGTCAGCGCCGGCGCGGGGAGGTTTCGTTCGAGCAGCGCAAAGAGCCGCTCGCGCGTCTCGGCAGTGAGACGGGGGAGTTGCGTGAGGACCGGGCCGTGGATGCTGATGCGTCCGTGCGCTTGCAGCCAAAGGTGCAGCGCCGTGATGTCTGAGAATCCGACGAGGAGTTTCGGGGCGAGCGGCGGCGCTTTGAGCCGCGCAAGGAGGCGCGTGGCGCCGTACCCGCCGCGCGCGCAGAACACCGCGCGGATGTCGGGGTTTGCGAGCGCGCCGGTGAGCTCATCGAGCCGCCGCGCATCGCTCCCGGCGAGATAGCGCTGCCGCTCGAACACCCCGCTCGAGTACTCGGTGCGGTAGCGCGCGGCGAGGAGGGCAACGCCGGCTTCAAAAGCCGCGCGCTCAAAGCCGCTCGCCGGAGCAATGATCGCAACGCGATCGCCGGGACGCAGCGCTGCGGCGGGCTTGAAGAATCCCGGGTTCACTTCCACTCCTAAAAAAATCTGCCACGAGTCCGCGGCCGCCGATTATCGCGCGTTTTCGCCGCGCCGCAGCGCGCGGCGGGCTCTACCTTATATAAGTGTGACGATCGGGCAGGGCGCCCCGGTGCGCCCCTCATTCCGGTGAGGTCGAAGCTTCTTGTGCTCCGCGAGCCCGCAAGGTCGCGACGAGCGCTTTGGCGAGACTCCACCAGGCCGCCGCCGCGAAGAGCGCGACGATGACCCCGAACGTGCCGAAGGCAATGCGGCCGGGTGTGGCGCCGCTGCTCGCGTGCGTGGTGACTCCGAACGCCGAAACGCTGCTCGAAAAGCTGCGCGTTCCCGGGCCCAATCCTACCCAGCCGAACGTCCAGGCGAACATCGAGAGCAGGATCGCGAGCAGAAACCTCGCGACGAGCGTTGGCGGATCGCGCCGGCATTGGCTGAGCAAACCGGCGACCGCAAAGAGGGCACCCATGCAGACCCCCACCGAGCGCTCGCCGGGCGCGAGGTGTGCGCTGGCAGGTAGGGGGCGCAGCGCGACCGCCATGATGGCGATCCCGATCGCGACGAAGAGCGCCGAGAACCACAGCGGCGCCTGACGCTGCGTAGTGTTCACGCGGTAGATGATCTCGGGCATCTCGGTCTCAGTCCGCGAGCGCCTTCAGATCGCGCCGCAGTGCCTCACGGGCGCGCTCGAGCTGATCGAGGCGCTGGGCGGCGGCGCGCAGCGCCCGCAGGTCCTGCAGCGGCTCATCGTGGAGGCGCCGGTAAGTGTTGCGCGCCGTGAGCCAGAGGCGATTCAGCCGTGCGTAGCGCAGGGCGATTTCACGCCGCAGCGTGATGATGCCGAGCGCGCTCGCCTGCAGCGGCGTCGCGCCGGCGCGTGCCGGTGCCTTCAAGTGAGGGACACCACGAGCTTCGCCGAGTGGCTGCGCCAGTTGATCGGGATGATGAACGAGCGTTGCCCGGGCTTCGGCGCGAAGCTGGGCTTCTCGCCCGAGAGCACACTCGGCACCGAGATCACGAAATCCCGACCGAAGTCGCGCCGCGCGTTGCCCGAGATGGTGTTGGCGACTTCACCCACGAGGTCCTTCATGGTCTCGTGACTGAAGTCGTTCTCCTGCATCTTCATGAGCAGCACCGTGAGCATGGCCTTCGGCGCGGTGAAGTACACCACGCCTTGGCGTTTGCCCGAGATCGTGATGATCCCGGTGTACTCGTGCACCTGGGGAGCGCCTTCCATCAGGTACGGCGAACCAATGGTGGCCGGCTGCTGCGCGGCGACCTCGAAGAAGTTGGTCGTACCCTCGACGAAAGTCTTCAATTCCTGTTCGTACAGCATGGGCGTTGTCTCGCTCGGGCGGCGTTAGCGCATCAGTTCCAGGATGGCTTCATTCAACTGCCGGTCGGTGAACGGCTTATTAAGGAAGCCGTTCGCCCCCCTTTCCATGGCTTCAACCGCGGTCGCTTTGTCGGCGAGTGCCGAGATCACGAGGATGCGTATGGCGGGCTTGAGCGCCACCAGTTGCCCGATGCACTCGATCCCATCCATGCGCGGCATAGTGATGTCCATCGTGACCACGTCCGGGTCGGTTTTCTTGAAGATCTCGAGTGCCTCGATCCCATTCCCCGCGGTGCCGACGAGCTTCAAGTCCTCGAACTGCTGCGAGCGCTCGATGCGCCGACGAAT
>DASPTE010000086.1:0-3103 GCA_035623585.1 Steroidobacteraceae bacterium
TCGTGCACGCCTCCACGAGATAGTCATTAAACTGCAACGTGGCCGAAGGACCTGTCATGAATCTGCAACAGCGTGCCTCTCTAATAACCGCGCCGGTGGGACTTAGCCCGCGAGGGCAACGGACCGTAAGGGTATGCCCGCGAAACAGGTACTGATCGTCGAGGACGAGCGGCCGATCCGCGAAATGATCGCCTTCGGCCTCAAGCGCGCCGGATTTGAGGTGCGGGAGGCCGAGGATTGCCGCACCGCGCGCGCCGCGCTCGCGGACGCCCGGCCGGATCTCGTGCTCGTTGATTGGATGCTCCCGGATATGAGCGGACTTGAGCTCACGCGCGCGCTCAAGCGCGATCGCGAAACGCGCGAGCTGCCGATCATCCTGCTCACGGCGCGCGCCGAGGAAGGCGACAAAGTGGCAGGGCTCGAAGGCGGCGCGGATGATTACGTCACCAAGCCCTTCTCCCCGCGCGAGCTGCTCGCGCGCATCAACGCGGTTCTGCGCCGCAGTGGCCCCGATGGGGGCGAGGAGCTCATCGAGTGCGAAGGCCTCGTGCTCGATCAGGGGAGCCATCGGGTGATGGTGGGGCAGCGTACCGTCGGCCTCGGGCCCACCGAGTACCGGATGCTCGAGTTCTTCATGACACACCCCGAGCGCGTCTACACGCGCGATCAGCTCCTCGATCGCATCTGGGGCGGCAACGTGTATGTCGAGGAACGCACCATCGACGTGCACATCCGGCGCCTGCGCAAGGCGCTCGAGGATTTCGGTTACGATCGCTTCGTGCAGACCGTGCGCGGCTCGGGGTATCGCTTCTCGGCACGCACCGTGTAGGGGGCCGTCCGCGAGAGTCAAATGCAGCCGGCGACGCAAGCCTGGTGGTTCGCGGCGGGGCGCTTGCTCGGCACGGTGGCTGTGGGCGGCACGATCGGCTGGCTGCTCGGCAGCGTCTGGATCGGACTCGGCTGCGCGCTCGCCCTGCACCTCACCTGGGTGCTCGCGAACCTCATCCGTCTCGAGTGGTGGCTGCGGCACCGCAGCTTCGCCGATCCGCCCGACCTCGGCGGGGTTTGGGGCGAGATCATCGCGCAGATCGTACGGCTGCACCGGCGCAAGCGCTTCCATAAGCAGCGCTTCGTGCAGCTGATGCGGCAGTTGCAGCGTTCGACCGCCGCTTTGCCGAACGGTGTGGTGATTCTCAACGCACAGCGCGAGATCGTCTGGTTCAACCGCATGGCGGCGCGCCTTCTCAACCTGCGCCGCACCGCCGACGTCGGCATGCGCATCGAGCACCTGCTGCGCGAACCCGAGTTCGTGCGCTATCTCGCCGGCGGCGACTACTCGAACCCGGTCGTCGTCCGCCAGGCGACGGCCGAGGACTGCTACCTCTCGCTCCAGGTCGCCCCTTACGGGGACGGGCAGCTGCTGCTCCTCGTCAGCGATGTCTCGAGCCAGATGCGGCTCGAGGCCGTGCGGCGCGACTTCGTGGCCAACGCCTCCCATGAGTTGCGCTCGCCCCTCACCGTGATCTCGGGTTATCTCGAGACCTTTGGCCACGATCAGGGGCTCGATGCGGACCTGCAGGCGCCGGTTGCGGAGATGCGCCGCCAGGCCGAGCGCATGACCGCGATCATCCGTGACCTGCTCGAGCTCTCGCGCCTCGAAGAGAGCGGGGCGGCGCTCGCGCGCGCACCGATCGAAGTCGCACCACTTCTTGCGCTTCTGCGCAAGGACGTGCTCGCGCGTCCGGTGCATCCGCGCGATGTGCGCGTACGCGTCGACTCCGACGCACAACTCCTCGGCGACGAGCCGGAGATTCACGCGGCGTTTTCTAATCTCGTCGACAACGCGGCGAAATACACGCCAGCCGAAGGCTCGGTCGAGATGCGCTGGTGGACCGACGAGGACGGCGGGCACCTCGCCGTCTCAGACACGGGCATCGGTATCCCGGCAGAGCATATTCCGCGCCTCACCGAGCGCTTCTACCGCGTCGATGCTGGCCGCTCGCGCGTGACGGGCGGTTCGGGTCTTGGGCTCGCGATCGTCAAGCATGTGCTCCAGCGCCACGAGGCGACGCTCGAGGTGCAAAGCACCCTCGGTGGCGGCAGCACCTTCACGTGCCACTTCCCTCCTGAGCGCATCGCCCCCCGCGCACGCGCTGTATCGGTGGCAACAGCTTAGATTTGCCCCGCAACTCGCTAATTCGTAAGAAAGATTTAGCAGCAATGTAACGAATCCGACACGGGGCCGGATGAGGCTAGCCTTTGCCCTTCCAAAGCCAAGGACAAGCTTAGATGGCGAACGCAAGCGGCAGCGACTCCCGTCGCGGCAAAACGACGGGTCGGACGCTCTTTCTGTCGGATATCCACCTCGGCTTCAGGCACGCGCGCGTGCGCGAACTCAATGAGTTCCTCGCGGGAGTGGAAGCGGAACGGATCGTGTTGGTCGGGGACATCGTCGATGCGCTCTCGCTCGCGCGCCGCGCGTTCTGGACCGCGGAGCACACGCAAGTAGTGCGCACGCTACTCGCGCGTCAGCGCGCCGGAACGCGACTCATTTATATCCCGGGCAACCATGACGCGAGCCTTGCAATGCTCGCACAGATGCTGCAAGGTCAGTTTGAAGTTCATCGCGAGTGGGTGCATCGCACCGCGCGCGGGGAGCGGCTGCTTGTACTGCACGGAGACCAGTTCGATGGGGACGTGGCCTTCCCGCGCTGGCTCACACGACTTGGGGATCTCATGCACGGCACGGCAGTCATGCTGAGTCACACAATCAATAATCTGCGGCGCGCGCTGGGCAAGCCCTACTGGCCGGTCACCGAGTGGCTGAAGCTAAAGTTGCCAGCGAGCCTGCGGTACATCGAACAGTTCGAGCAGCTCGCCGCGACGCACGCCCGTGCTCAGGGCTATGACGGGGTGATCTGCGGCCACATCCACCGCGCCAACCTGCGGCACATCGCGGGCACGCTCTACGGCAACACCGGGGACTGGGTGGAATCGTGCTCGGCGCTCATCGAGAGCGAACGCGGAGAGCTCAAGCTCCTGCGCTTCCCGCACGTGAGGGCTGCGGCGCCGGCCGCTGCGGCTGCATTCCTGGCGGATGCCG
>DASPTE010000088.1:0-6898 GCA_035623585.1 Steroidobacteraceae bacterium
TGCCGCATCAAGCAGCGGCGGATCGCCATTTTGCGCATGGCGCTCGGCCCAGCCGGCGAGCGCGAGCGCCCAGTCCGTCTCGGCCGTGCCGCTCGGGGTGCTCGCTGAGACCTCAGGCGGCAGGTCCGCGAGGTGCACCGCGCTTCCCGGGGCGAGCACCGAGAGCCGCCTGCAGAGGTTGACCAGCTCGCGCACATTCCCGGGCCAGTCGTAGGCCGTTAGCCGCGCGAGTGCGTCGGCAGCGAACGCCTTGCGTTCCACGCCGAGCTCCTGGGCGGCGACCGCCATGTAGTGACCGAGGAGATCCGGGATGTCTTCCACGCGGGCGCGCAGCGGCGGTAGTTCGATGCGGATCACGTTGAGGCGGTGATAGAGGTCCTCGCGAAAGAGGCCCCGCGCCACGCGGTCCTCGAGATTCTGGTTAGTCGCGGCGATCACGCGCACGTCGACACGGATCGGGGTCTGCCCGCCCACGCGGTAGAACTCCCCTTCCGCGAGCACCCGCAGAAGCCGCGTCTGCAGCGGCAGCGACATATCGCCGATCTCATCGAGAAAGAGCGTGCCGCCGTCCGCCTGTTCAAAGCGGCCGCGGCGCTGAGCGTCGGCGCCGGTGAACGCCCCGCGCTCGTGACCGAAGAGTTCCGACTCGAGGAGGTCGGTGGGGATCGCAGCGGTATTGAGCGCGATGAAGGGGCTGGTGCTCCGGGGGCTGTGATCGTGGAGCGCGCGGGCGACGAGTTCCTTGCCGGTGCCCGATTCGCCGCTGATCAGCACGGTGACGCTCGAGCGCGCGAGGCGACCGATGGCGCGAAACACCTGCTGCATCGCCGGCGCCCGCCCAAGCAGCTGGGGGATGCGCGGCGCGCCGCCCGCATCGACGCCGATCTGCGCGCGGCCACTCGCCGCGCGCCGCACGAGCGCCACGGCCTGGTCGATATCGAAGGGTTTGGGCAGGTACTCGAACGCACCGCCCTCGTACGCCGACACCGCGCTCCCGAGGTCCGAGTGCGCCGTCATCACGATGACCGGCAGCGCTGGCTGCGCGTCATGAATGAGACGCAGGAGATCGAGCCCCGAAGCACCCGGCATGCGGATGTCGGTGATCAGGACATCGGGGGATTCGCGCCGCAGCGCCGCGAGCGCCGGTTCCGCCGCCTCGAACGCCCGGGGCGTCATGCCGCCATTACGCAGCGCGCGCTCGAGCACCCACCGGATCGAGGCGTCGTCGTCGACGAGCCAAACCCGCAGTGCACTGCTATTCATTGATCCTCTCCAGGGGCAACAACAGCGTGAACACCGTGCGCCCGGTCTCGCTTTCGAATTCGATGATGCCGCCGTTGCGTGTTACGAGTTCCTGTGCCACGGCAAGCCCAAGCCCTGTGCCATTGGCGCGGCCGGTCACGAGCGGATAGAAGATCGAGGAACGCAGGTGCGCTGGCACGCCCGGACCGTTGTCCTCGACCTGCACGCTCGCCACCAGGCGGTGCAACGCCGAACCAATGCTGACGTTGGAGCGCGCGCGGGTGCGGAATACGACGCGGCCGAGATCACCCTGCGCCTGAAGTGCGTTGCGGGCGACATTGAGCAGCGCCTGGATCAGTTGATGCCGGTCGAGCATCGCGTTCGGGAGGCTCGGATCGTAATCGCGCTCGATGACGATCCCCTCGGGCGCCTCCGCGCGCAGGAGGTGATAGACGTGCTCGCAGATCTCGTGCACGTTCAGTGCGCTCTTGCTCGGCGCGCGGTTCGGGCCCGACATCGAATCGACGAGCGCCGTGAGCCGGTCCGCCTCACCGATGATCAGCTGCGTGTATTCCCTGAGCGCCGCCGCCGGCAGTTCGCGCTCGAGGAGCTGTGCGGCACCGCGCAGACCGCCCAAGGGGTTACGGATCTCGTGTGCGAGCTGACGCACCATGAGGCGGCTGCCATCGAGGCGCGCGAGGAGGTCGTTCTCGCGTGCGATGCGTTGGCGCTGGGTGGTGTCGGCGAGCTCGAGGAGGAGATGGGTGCCGGTGAGCCCGTGCAGGGGGGTGATGGTGACATCGAGGGTGCGGACCTCGCGCGGTGTGGCCGCGGGGCGCACGGCGATTTCGCGATCGGCGATACCCTCACCCGTTGCGAGTGCGCGCCGCAGGATCGCGCGCAAGCCGTCGGCATCGTGGAGGAGCTCGGTAAAGGGGCGCCCGCGCGCCATGTTGAGGCTGAAGGCAAGCAGATCCTGCGCCGCCACGTTCGCGTACATGGGGCAAAGCTGTGCATCGAGCATCATGATGCCCGTTGAGAGGGCATCGAGGAGATCCGCGGGATCGAAGTGCGCGAGCGCCGAGGGCGGGGCGTGCTCAACTGCCATGGCACGCCTTCGCGATGCGGCCCCCGCGCGCAGCGGTTGCCGCGGCGTGCGCGCGACTCAGTGCGGGGCGGGCGTCGGCCGGTTGATCGGGCTCAGGACTGAGGGCTGCTGCACGTGGAAGGTGACGCCCGACGACTGGCATACCAGTGTGCCCTGGCTCGAACGGACCACGGCCGTGACGGTGTGCGTGCCGCGATCGACCGGGGAGATCGTGAACGTGGTGCCCGTGGTCGGGAGGCCGGGGATGGGCTGACCGTCCATCTGGATCGCGACCTGGTCGCCCGAGTGCAGCGCGGGCTCGGTGTGCACCACGACCGTGAGAGAGTCCGGGTTCATGAGTGTCGAATCGTCGACCGGGGCGGCGATCGCGCAGCTCTGATAGGCGACCGGTACCGACGCCGGGGCCGATGGTCCCGGCGTCGTAGCAGCGGCCGCCGGCGCGGCCGGCGCCTTGTAGGTCTGCACGGAATCCACGTGCACTTTCTCGGCATCCGGGTGGGGCGTGTCGCTGTAGTGCACGACGCCGTTTTCGTCTACCCAGCGGTAGACCGTGCCCGCAAGCGCGAGCGAGCAAACGAGCAACATTAAGGTAAAGAGTATCTGGCGCATACGCACTCAGCATAACGCCGGGCGCGGTCCGCGACAAAAGCGGGTAGCGACGCTCGATGAGCGCCGCTACCCGCGCCCCTTTCCCCTCCGCGCCAGCACCGCAGCCGAAGAGCGGCTGCCCGAGCGCTGGCACGAACGAGGAACTCTGCGATGGCACGCGCACACTCAAAGGCTGTAGTAGAGCTCGAGCTCTATCGGATGCGTCGTCATGCGCAGCTTCGTCACCTCCTGCTCTTTCAGCGTCATGTAGGCGTCGATCACATCGTTGGTGAAGACGCCGCCGCGGGTGAGGAACTCCCGATCCTTGTCGAGATACTCGAGCGCCATATCGAGTGAGTGGCAGACAGTCGGTATGCCCTTGAGCTCCTCGGGCTCGAGGTCGTAAAGATCCTTGTCGATCGGCTCACCCGGGTGGATCTTGTTCTGAATGCCATCGAGTCCTGCGAGCATCATCGCGGTAAAGGCGAAGTAGGGGTTCGCGGCGCCATCGGGGAAGCGCACCTCGATGCGCCGCGCCTTGGGATTCGATACCCAGGGGATGCGGATCGACGCCGAGCGGTTGCGCGCCGAGTAGGCGAGGAGCACCGGGGCTTCGAATCCCGGCACGAGGCGCTTGTAGCTATTGGTTCCCGGGTTGGTGAAGGCGTTCAGCGCGCGCGCGTGCTTGATGATGCCGCCGATGTAGTAAAGCGCGAGATCCGAGAGTCCCCCGTACTTGTCGCCGGCAAAAAGCGCCCGACCCTCCTTCTGGAGCGACTGGTGCACGTGCATGCCGCTGCCGTTGTCGCCGACGAGCGGCTTTGGCATGAAGGTGACCGTCTTGCCGTAACCGTGCGCGGTGTTCTGCAGCGCGTACTTGAGGATCTGCACCTGATCGGCCTTGTTGACGAGTGTGCCCGCGGCGATGCCGATCTCGGCCTGACCGGCAGTGGCCACTTCGTGGTGATGCACCTCGACCTTGAGTCCAAGCTCCTCGCAGGCGAGGCACATCGCGGAGCGGATGTCCTGGTAGGCATCCACCGGTGGCACGGGGAAGTACCCGCCCTTGATGCCCGGACGATGTCCCTTGTTGCCTTCCTGGTATTCGGTGGGCGAGTTCCAGGCGCCTTCGGCCGAGTCGATCGAATAAAAGGAACCGCGCATGTCGCTGCCGAAGCGGACGCTGTCGAAGATGAAGAACTCGTTCTCGGGACCAAAGAGCGCGCCGTCCGCGATGCCGGTGGATTTGAGATACGCCTCGGCGCGTTTCGCGAGCGAGCGCGGATCGCGCCCATAGCCCTGCATCGTGAGTGGCTCGATGACATCGCAGCGGATGTCTACGGTCGTTTCCTCGAAGAACGGATCGATGACCGCCGTGTTGGGATCGGGCATGAGAATCATGTCCGACTCGTTGATGCCCTTCCAGCCGGCGATGGAGGAGCCATCGAACATCTTCCCGTCGCGGAACAGATCCTCATCCACGAGTCGCGCCGGGATGGTCACGTGCTGCTCCTTGCCACGCGTGTCCGTGAAGCGCAGGTCCGCAAACTTCGCCTGCTTTTCTTTTATGAGTTTCAGTACGTCACTCGGTGTCATATCGCCTCCGGGAAAGGGGTAGAGCCCGCCACCCGCCTTGCGAGCAGCAGAGTGCCCATCTAGTGCAGCCTCTGTGCCAAGATCGCCGGCACGGAGAATCAATCACTTAGCAAGCATTCGAATATGGGGTCGCACTATTTTGGTGCCTTCTGCAATGATTATTGCACTGTTTCAGTGCGCTAACGAGACATATCGGGGATTTTCGTTTGCCGACGACAGCCGTGACGCGCGATTTTGGTGCATCACTTTTCGCCATGCGCACGCGCGAAAGCCGAATCGCGGCCGCGGCGATGGCAAACCGTTGGCGCAGTGCCCGCCTTATACTCGCGCGCTCTTTGGGATCGGGAACCCCTGTCCATGAGAATCGGCCGCGCGCCGCGCACCTTCCAGGAGCTGATCTTCGCGCTCGAGCGCTACTGGTCGAAGCAGGGCTGCGCGATCCTGCAGCCCTACGACATGGAAGTCGGCGCGGGCACCTTCCACACCGCGACCTTTCTGCGCGCGGTCGGGCCTGAACCCTGGCGCGCGGCGTACGTGCAGCCCTCGCGCCGGCCGACGGACGGTCGCTATGGCGAGAATCCCTTTCGCCTCCAGCACTACTACCAGTACCAGGTCGTGATCAAACCCTCGCCACTCCCGATCCTCGACCTCTATCTCGGGAGTCTCGAAGCGCTCGGCCTCGATCCGCTCGTGCACGATGTGCGCTTCGTGGAAGACGACTGGGAATCACCGACGCTCGGCGCCTGGGGCCTCGGGTGGGAGGTGTGGCTGAACGGCATGGAGGTCACGCAGTTCACCTACTTTCAGCAGGTCGGGGGCCTCGACTGCCATCCGGTCACGGGCGAGATCACCTACGGGCTCGAGCGGCTCGCGATGTACCTGCAGGGCGTCGAGAGCATCTACGAGGTGCTCTGGAGCGAGGGTGCAGGCGCGCGGCTCACCTACGGCGATGTGTTTCATCAGAATGAAGTCGAGCAGTCCGCGTATAACTTCGAGCGCGCCGACGTAGCGACCCTGCTTCGGCATTTCGAGGATCACGAGCGCGCCTGCGAGGCGCTGCTCGCAGCGAAACTGCCCCTGCCCGCCTACGAACAGGTGCTCGCCGCCTCGCACACCTTCAACCTGCTCGATGCGCGGCGCGCCATCTCCGTCACCGAGCGGCAGCGCTATATCCTCAGGGTCCGCACGCTGGCGGGAGCGGTCGCGAGGGTCTACTTCGAGAGCCGCGAAGCGCTCGGCTTCCCGCTGCTGAAGAAGCCGGACTCCGAGCGTCCACGACGTCCCGGAGCTGCGGCATGACGCTCGAGCATCACGATTTGCTCGTAGAGATCGGAACCGAGGAGCTGCCACCGAAGGTACTGCGCACGCTCGAGCAGGCGTTTGTCGCGGGCCTGAGCGCGAGACTCGACAAGGCGGGGCTCGCGCATGGGGAGCTGCGGGGGTTCTCGACTCCGCGGCGGCTCGCGGTCCAGGTGCGACGCCTCGCCGCCCGACAGCCCGAGCAGCACCTCAAGCGGCGCGGGCCGCCAGTGAGTGCCGCCTTCGACGCGAAGGGACAGCCGACCAAGGCGGCGCTCGCCTTCGCTGCAAGCTCAGGCGTCGCGCTCGCCGCGCTCAAGACGCTCGATGAAGGCAAGGGCAGCTTTCTCTTCTTCGTCGGGGTGCGGGCGGGCGAGCGGGCGGTGGAGTTGCTCCCTGCGATCGTCAAGGAGGCGCTCGATGATTTGCCGATTCCCCGTCGCATGCACTGGGGAGCAGGCACCGCACTCTTCGTGCGTCCCGTGCACTGGATCGTGATGCTCTACGGCAAGGCGGTCGTGCCGGCGAAGCTCTTCGACATCCGCTCGGGCGCCCTCACCCGCGGCCACCGCTTCCTCGCCCCAAAGCCGCTGCGCCTGACAAGTCCCGAGGCTTACGAACGCACCCTGCGAGAGCGCGGCCACGTAGTGGCTGACTTCGAGGTCCGCCGCGAGCGCGTGCGCGCGGAGGTCATCGCCGTCGCCGAGAGCCTGGGCGGTGGGGCGGTCATCCGCGCACCGCTCCTTGAGGAGGTGACTGCCCTCGTGGAATGGCCCGTGGCGCTCGGTGGTCACTTCGAGGAGCGTTTCCTCGAACTGCCGCGCGAGGTGCTCATTTCGACACTCGAGAACCATCAGCGTTACTTCCCGGTCCAGAATGGCGCCGGACAACTCATGCCCGCTTTCGTCGCCGTGAGCAACATCGAGAGTCGCGAGCCCGCCAAGGTGCGCGAGGGGAACGAGCGAGTGCTGCGGCCGCGTCTCGCCGATGCCGCCTTCTTCTTCGAGCAGGACCGGCGCGAGCCGCTCGCCGCGCGCATCGTCGCGCTCGATGGCGTGACGTTCC
>DASPTE010000092.1:0-7957 GCA_035623585.1 Steroidobacteraceae bacterium
CTTCGTGCCCTGGGCGCAGGATGGGATCGAGTCACTGGCCCTGACCGATGCGGCCGCCCGACTCGCGTGCGCCGCCCGATAAGCGCCTGCTGCGGCTTGAATAAAGGCACTTGCGCGCTAGTATCGATCGCACCGTGGAGAGTGAACCGCTGCGCATCGAGATCCGCCCGAACTGCGCGCTCAGCCCCTCGGGCGCCGGGTGGTTTTTTGCCGCCGCATGCACCGTGCCCTTGGGCGTCGCGGCCGTGCTCGCGCTGCGCGGTTTCTGGCCGGTGCTGCCCTTCGCCGGACTCGAGATGCTGCTGCTTGGCTGGGCGCTGCACGCCTCGCTCGAGCGGCGCTTCCACCGTCAGACCATTACCGTGACCGAAGAGGCCGTGCGGGTCGAATCAACCGAGCGCGCGCGCTCGGCGATCGTCGTGTTCCCGCGGCATTGGGCGCAGGTTAAACTGCGCCGCCCCGCAGCACGCCTGCACCCGAGCCGGCTCACGATCGAGTCGCACGGCCGTCGGTGCGAGCTCGGCGGCTTTCTCACGGAAGAGGAACGGCGCGGCCTCGCGCTGCGACTGCAGCGCCTGATCGGCCGCGTCAACGAGTCGCCCTCCTGGCGCTAGGCCAGGAAGAGGGCGGCGCCGGGTCGCTTTCTTTGACGAACGCATCGCGCGCTCCCACGAGCTGCGGTGCCATGAGGCAGCACAACGATGATTCGCGCCAAGGCCCCATCTCTCGCTCTGCTCGCCGCCTCGGTGCCGCTCGCGCTCAGCGCGCGCGCCGACTCCGGCTGGAGCCAGCTCAACATGACGCCCGGCGTCACGGAGATGAGCAAGAAGATCTACGACCTGCACATGCTCATCTTCTGGGTGTGCGTTGGCATCGCCGTCGTCGTCTTCGGCGCGATGATCTGGTCGATCGTCACCTACCGCAAGTCGAAGGGCGCAGTGCCCGATGTGACGCTCGTGCACAACACCAAAGTCGAATTCATCTGGACCGTGGTCCCGGTCTTCATCCTGATCGCCATGGCGGTGCCCGCCGCGCGCACTCTGGTCGAGATCGAGGACACGACCAAGACCGAACTCACGATCAAGGTCACGGGCTACCAGTGGGGCTGGCAATACGATTATCTCGACGATGGCGTCCAGTACTACTCGCATCTCGACCGCCAGAGCGATGCGGCGCGCGAGCTGCTCTCAGGGATCGATCCGAACAGCGTCCCGCACTACCTCCTGAACGTCGATCACCCGCTCGTCGTCCCGGTCGCCACCAAGGTTCGCCTCCTGATCACCGGTGCCGATGTCATCCACTCGTGGTGGGTACCGGCGTTCGGAGTCAAGAAAGACGCGATTCCGGGCTTCGTGAATGAAGCCTGGTTCAAGGTGGATGCGGACAAGCCCGGACTCTACCGCGGACAATGCGCCGAGCTCTGCGGCCGCGACCACGGCTTCATGCCGATCGTCGTCGACGTGCGCTCGAAGGCCGACTTCGCCGCCTGGCTGAAGGGGAAGGCGGCCGAACAGAAGCAGGCCGCCGCACCTGCAGCCCCAGAGGCCGCCGCCGCGCCCGCCCCGAGCGCCTCCTGATCGAGCACCCTTCGCACCCCGCAACGCCCGAGACATACGCCATGGCCCAGTCGCACGCACCCGCCGCCACGCACGAGCACGACGATCACGACCACAAGCCCCGCGGCTGGCGGCGCTGGGTCTACGCCACCAATCACAAGGACATCGGCACGATGTACCTGGTGTTCGCCTGCACGATGTTCTTCATCGGCGGCGCGATGGCGATGGTGATCCGGCTCGAGCTCTTCAAGCCCGGGCTGCAGTTCGTCGATCCTCAGTTCTTCAACTCCATGACCACGATGCACGCGCTCATCATGATCTTCGGCGCGGTGATGCCGGCGTGGACCGGGCTTGCGAACTGGATGGTGCCGATGCAGGTCGGGGCGCCCGACATGGCGCTGCCGCGCCTCAACAACTTCAGCTTCTGGATCCTGCCCTTCGCGTTCACGCTGCTGCTGTCCTCGCTCTTCGTGCCGGGCGGCGCGCCCGCCGGTGGCTGGACCATGTATCCGCCGCTCATTCTCCAGACCGGCGCCTCCTTCCCGATGCTGATCTTCTCGATCCATCTCATGGGCGCCTCCTCGATCCTCGGCGCGATCAACATCGTCGTCACGATCCTCAACATGCGCGCGCCGGGACTGACGCTGCTGCGGATGCCGCTTTTCGTCTGGACTTGGCTCATCACCGGCTACCTCCTGATCGCGGTGATGCCGGTGCTGGCGGGCGCCGTCACGATGCTCCTCACCGATCATTTCTTCGGTACCACGTTCTTCACCGCCGCGGGCGGGGGCGACCCGGTGATGTTCCAGCACATCTTCTGGTTCTTCGGGCACCCGGAGGTGTACATCCTCATCCTGCCGGCCTTTGGCATCATCTCCGAGGTCGTGCCCACCTTCTCGCGTAAGCCGCTCTTTGGCTACGAGGCGATGGTGTACGCGGTGGCTTCCATCGCCTTCCTCTCCTTCATCGTCTGGGCGCACCACATGTTCACGGTCGGCATGCCACTCGCCGCGCAGCTCTTCTTCATGCTCTCGACGATGCTGATCGCGGTCCCGACGGGGGTGAAGGTGTTCAACTGGACCGCGACCATGTGGAAGGGGTCGCTCTCCTTTGAGCCGCCGATGCTCTTCGCGCTCGCCTTCCTCTTCCTCTTCACGATCGGAGGCTTCTCGGGACTGATGCTCGCGATCGTGCCGGCGGACTACCAGTATCAGGACACCTATTTCGTCGTGGCGCACTTTCACTACGTGCTCGTGCCCGGTTCGATCTTCGCGATCATGGCGGGCGTCTACTACTGGCTGCCGAAATGGACCGGCCACATGTACGACATGAGGCTCGCCACGTGGCACTTCTGGCTGTCGACGATCTTCGTGAACGTGCTGTTCTTCCCGCAGCACTTTCTCGGCCTCGCGGGCATGCCGCGGCGCATTCCCGACTACGCGGTGCAGTTCACCGACTGGAACATGGTGTCCTCGATCGGCGGGTTCGGATTTGGCCTCGCGCAGTTTCTTTTCCCGTACATCATCTGGAAGTGCGTGCGCGGCGGGGCGCGCATCGGCAACCGTGCCTGGGAGGGCGCGCACGGCCTTGAGTGGGAGCTGCCCTCGCCCCCGCCATACCACTCCTGGACCACTCCGCCCTCCGATGCGGTGATCGCGCGCGGTGCGGAGCACTGATGTCCCCGGAGGCGCACATCCGAGATGACGCCGAGCGGCGCCGCCGCGTGCGCAGGAGCGCGCTCTTCTTCGCGCTGCTCGCCGCGTTCTTCTATTTCGCCTTCATCGTGATGTCACTGGTGCGCGGCTTCAGATGAGCGACACCGCGCGCGCCAACCGCCACCTCACCTGGAAGCTGCTCGCGATCGCCGCCGGCAGCTTCGCGTTCGGCTTTGCGCTCGTGCCGCTCTACAACGTGCTCTGCGCGGTCACCGGCTACGGCGATCAGAGCAGGCTGCGCGAGCGCGTCGCGGCCATCGAGCATCCGGACCTGCAGCGCACGGTGACCGTGGAATTCCTCGCCGACGTCGCGAGCGCCGGCGACTGGGAGTTCCGCCCGCTCAAGCGCACGGTCGAGGTGCACCCGGGCGAGCTCTACACGGCGCAGTTCTTCGCCCACAACCTGAGCGGCCGCGAGCAGACCGCGCAGGCAATACCGAACATCGCCCCCTCCGAGGTCGCAGCCTACTTCCACAAGACCGAGTGTTTTTGTTTCTCGCCCCAGCATTTCCGCGTCAACGAGGGACGCGCCATGCCGGTGCGTTTCATCATCGACCCGGCTCTGCCTGCGCACATCGATCTCATCACCCTCGCCTATACCTTCTATGACGAATCCTCGCGCGTCACGCAGCGGCGCTAGGAAGTAAGGAAAGCCGACCCCATGGCCAACGCACACGCACCCGACAGCACCAACTACTACATCCCGCACAGCAGCCCATGGCCGATCCGCGGCTCGATCGCGCTGTTCGCGATCATGCTCGGGGCGATCTCCTACCTGAATGCCTGGGCACCGGGGCTGGGCCTTTGGGTGTTTCTGCCCGGCGCGCTGCTGCTCGCGTACCTCTTCTTCGGCTGGTTCGGTGTCGTCATCGACGAGAACCAACACGGCATCTTCAATCTGCAGGTCGACCGCTCATTCCGCATGGGGATGATGTGGTTCATCTTCTCCGAGGTCATGTTCTTCGCCGCCTTCTTCGGCGCGCTCTTCTATGCACGGGTGCTCTCGGTTCCCTGGCTCGGGGGGCAGGGCGTCAAGGTGTTCACGAACTTCATCCTCTGGCCGAGCTACGAGGCGATCTGGCCGACCAACGGCCCGGCGCACGTCGGTGGGCATGCCGACGGAACGTTCAGCGTCATTCCGGCGATCGGCGTGCCGGCGCTCAACACGGCGATCCTGCTGACCAGCGGCCTCACCGTCACGATCGCCCATCACGCGCTGCAGAGCGGCCACCGCGTGCGGCTCGCCATATTCCTCGCCCTCACCTTCATCCTCGGCTTCACCTTCGTTTCGCTGCAGGCGCACGAATACGGCGAGGCTTACACCCACATGGGGCTGCGCCTCTCGACGGGCATTTACGGCTCGACCTTCTTCATGCTCACTGGCTTTCACGGCCTGCACGTGACGATCGGCGCGATCATGCTGTTCGTCATCTGGCTGCGCGTACTGCGCGGCCACTTCACCCCGCGCCGTCACTTCGCGTTCGAGGCGGTCGCCTGGTACTGGCACTTCGTCGACGTCGTGTGGCTCGGACTCTTCATCTTCGTCTACTGGTTGTAGAAAGAGAGCGCCTCTGGCGGGCGCGCGGTTTGCGCGCCGCCCTCCCTCAGGGATGGGCGGCGGACATGCCCGCACCGAGCTCGTGGGGCCTGATGAGCCCGAAATACCAGGCGAGCATCAGCAGCGCGAAGAGGACGAGCGACACCGTGATGCGGATCGTGAGCGCGCGCACCAGCTTGCGCGAATCGTCGGCGCCCGCACGCGAGAGATGGAAGAGCCCGACGCCGAGGCTCGTGATCACCGCCGCGAGGCAGAGGAAGACCAGGAGCCAGATGAGTGCTCGCATGATGAGCGCGCAGTGTAGCGCGAGCGCCGGCAGGGGCGATTCGCCGTGGCACCCCTGAGCTTTGCGGGGCGCAGCTTCGCGCCTTCGATCGGCTTCACGCTTCTCGCGCTCCTCGCGTGCGCCGTGTTCATCCGCTTGGGCCTTTGGCAGTACCACAAGGGCCTCGCGCGGCAGGCGCAGTGGACGCGCTTCGCGCAGGGCACCGATCAGCTCGTCGAGCTCGGGACCCGGCCCCTTTCCGATCTGCCGCTTTTTCAGCGGGTGAGCCTCGCTGGCACCTTCGATGGAGCACACCAGTTCCTGCTCGACAACCGCTCCTATCACGGCCGCGCAGGCTATGAAGTGCTGACGCCGCTCACGCGCTCCTCCGCCGAGACACTCATCGTGGATCGTGGCTGGGTGCCCTTCAGCGGCTCGCGCGCCCGCCTTCCCGATGTATCGCTCGCGAGCGAGGCGTCGATGACGCTCAACGGGCGCCTCGCCGAGCTCCCGAGCGGCGGGCTCGAGAGCGGACGCGCGCCGCCACAAGCGGAGGGACCCTGGCCGCGCGTCACGAGCTACCCGCGGCTCGGCGAGCTCGCGCTCGCGCTCGGCCGGCCGCTCGATGAGCGCATTCTTCTCCTCGATCCGCAAAGCCCCCTCGGCTACGTGCGCGACTGGCAGCCGCCAGGAATCTCCCCGCTCCGGCACTTCGCCTACGCCATCCAGTGGTGGTGCTTTGCCGCGCTCGCACTCTTCATCTGGGCGCGCCTGAGCCTGCGGCCAAAAGGAGCGGCATGATGACGGACGCCGCTGCGCGGCTGCGCGCGAGGAACCTGCGCACGCTTGCGCTCCTTGCGGCGCTGTTTCTCGTGCCGCTCGTCTTTGCCTTCCTCACCTACTACGGCACCGGCTGGCGCCCCGCCGGACGCGTCAATCACGGCGTGCTCATCACCCCCGCGCGGCCACTCCCGGCGCTGAGCCTGAGGCAACTCGGGACGCCGAACGCGCAGCCGCTAACAACACCCCTGCGCGGGCAGTGGTCGCTCGTTTACATAGGCGACGGCAGCTGCAACGACGCCTGCCGTCGCTCACTTTTCGTCACGCGTCAGACGCGTCTCGCACTCAACAACGACATGACGCGCGTCGCCCGCGTCTATCTCGTGAGCGGCGAGTGCACGGCCTGCAGCACGCTCGCACGCGAAGACCCGGGGCTCGAGCTTCTCGATGCGACGGGGGTGGATGGGGCGGCGCTGCTGCGAGTATTTCCCGAGAGCGCGCGCGAGCACGAACTCTTCGTCGTCGATCCGCTCGGCAACCTCCTGATGAGCTACGATGCGCGGGGGGATCCGCGCGGACTCCTCGCGGACTTGAAGAAGCTCTTGAGACTCTCGCAGATCGGTTGACGAGTCAGGAAGGTCACCCGTGCCGGTTGTCCGCTGGATGCGCCGCCTGGCCGTTGCCGGGGTGCTGCTTTGCTTTGCCGTCGTGGTGCTCGGCGCCTACGTGCGTCTGAGCGCGGCGGGCCTCGGCTGCCCCGACTGGCCGGGCTGCTACGGGCACCTGACGCCTCCGCAAGCCGTGCACGATGGCGGCACAACGCCGCTCGTCCCCGGCAAGGCGTGGCGGGAGATGAGCCACCGCTATGCGGTCGGACTTCTCGGATTCGTGATCATCGCGATCAGCGCACTGGCGCTCAGTGCGCGCCGTTCGAGCTTCGTGAGTGTGCCGTTTGCGATCGCACTCCTCCTCACGGTGATCTTCCAGGCGATCCTCGGCATGCTGACCGTGACCTGGCAACTCAACCCGCTCGTCGTGACGCTGCATCTCATCTTCGGGATGACAACGCTCGGGCTCTTATGGTGGCTCGTGCTCTCGATGCCCACGAGCTCCTGGGACGCGGCCGCGATCCGTGGGCCCGGCCGCTCGATGAGGGGCGGCGCCGCTTCGCCGATCACGAACGCCTATCGCCTGACGCTCCTTGCACTCGCCGCGCTTGCGGTGCAGATCGCGCTCGGTGGCTGGACGAGCAGCAACTACGCCGCGCTCGCCTGCCCGGACCTCCCGACCTGTCAGCATAGCTTCTGGCCAGCCGCCGATTACCGCCACGCGTTCGTCTTCTGGCGCGGACTAGGCGTCAACTACGAGGGCGGTGTGCTCGATAATCCGGCGCGCGTCGCCATCCATTTCACCCACCGCCTGGGTGCGCTCGTCGCCACCGCAGCGCTCTCGCTCGCTGCGCTCTTCGTGCTGCAGCGGCACGGGTTGTCGGCGGCGCGGCCGCGCGCGCTCTTCGTGCTCGGGGCGCTGCTCTTACAGCTGCTCATCGGCATCTTCATGGTGGCGCGGGGGTTTCCGCTCTGGCTCGCGACCACACACACCGCGGGCGCGGCGCTCCTGCTGATGGCGACGCTCGCGCTGCTGCGTTCCCTGACCGCGCGCTGAGCGAGCGGCGCGGCGCGAAGCACGGTCGCGGCGCGATCTGCTAGGCTGCCCCTCCCTGAGCGGATACTCAGAGTGCCCGCGGCTACCATGGCGACGACAACGGATTTCGTAACGGGCGCGCCACGGCTCTGGCGCCGCTATTTCGAGCTCACCAAGCCGCGCGTCGTCGCCCTCATCACCTTCACCGCGATCGTCGGCACGCTGCTTGCGAGCCCTGGCGTTCCACCACTCGGTGCGCTGCTTTGGGGGAACCTCGGCATCGCGCTCGCCGCCGCCTGCGCGGCCACCATCAACCACGTGCTCGACCGCCGCATCGATGAGCTCATGACGCGCACCCGCGCGCGGCCGCTGCCGAGCGGGCAACTGAGCGAGCGCCAGGCCCTGCTCTTCGCCGCCGTGCTCGGCGTCGCCTCCATGG